>JBCCOK010000010.1:0-96498 GCA_039025395.1 Pseudomonadota bacterium | reverse complement strand
GCCCGTTTACCAAAACCTTTTAAGAGCTTCTTCCTCTCAAGGGTGGCGAAGTATCGGCCCATCGTTCGCCCTCAAATTCGTCCACTGGACGAATTTGCAAGACGGGCTCACCGTTGCGCCGCTTGCCCGATGACCCACATCGCGCTGCGCGACGCGCCTAGCCGAGCGGACCGATCTTCCGCCATCAAATGTTTCAAGCTAAGCCTGATTTGCTCTAACTTCATCCATCGCCTCATTTTGCTTCAGCCGCCGCGTTTAACAAGCGCGAACATCGCAATGAGGCTCAGTATTGCGAAAGGCAGGCAGGCGACGAAGACCCAATGCGCAACCTGGGCTGCCTCGGCCGGTGTATCCATGGAAAGAAAGCCCATCGCATTTGCGACAATGCCGATATAGGCCGCACCGAGCGCATACCCCAACCGGTGGATTGTCGGGATCGCGCCAGCGATACGTTCGATTTCATTTGCGTCCGCCAGCGCGGTCGCACGCCTGAGGATAAAGGTCCATGCGATGCCGAACCCGCCACCCTCCATGGCGGCAAACAGGGCGATCAGCCAGATCGGTCCATTAGGCACCGCGTAAACAAATCCGACTACGCTCAGTGCGACGACGATAATGCCCAGAGCAATAAGGCTGCGGTCATGACGTTCGGGTGCACCGCTGACTGCAAGTGCAGTCACCGTCCAGCCAATGGAAGAACAAGCGACAATGTATCCTGCCGTGAGAGCAGATGCACCGTGGATTGCGACAACCAAAATAGGTCCGAACGCGGTGATGGCGATAGCCGCTATGGAGATGCAAAGGATCATCACCAACGCCGCGCCCGTTGGATACCTGATGTCGAACGGGCTGAGCGGCATGAGCCGCGTGGGGCCGGCGCGCCCGTCCAGCAAGAGAAATGCGATCATGCAGAAAATGCCGCACGAGACGAAAATCGTGGTCGTCCCCAACGCAACATCGACGCCGCCATAGGCGATAAGCAGAACGGAAAGACACAAGAGCAAAAGGCGCCCGATTGGCAAGCCGGGAAGGCTACGTTCAGCTTGAACGTCTGAATTGCCGCCCTTTAACCCGATCCAGACTGCCAGTGCAAAAGCCTGCAGCCCAAAGAATGCAAAGCCCCAGCGCCATGTGGCGAACTCTACGAAGAACCCGCCGATCAGCGGTCCAAGAAAGGCCGAGGCGCCCCAGAAGGTCGAAACGGCTGCCATGGCGCGGGCAATGTAGCGGCGCGGGAAAAAGACGCCCACGGCCACATAGCTCATCGCCACCAATGCACCGCCGCCAAGCCCCTGCAACGCGCGTCCGAACAGCACAGTTGGCATGTTGGCGCTGACGGCACTTATCACGCAACCGCATCCGAACAGGATTGCGGCCATGGTCATCGGCGTCCGTAAACCGAAACGCACGGTCAGCAAGGCGCTTGCGGCGCCGGCAACGATGGAGCCGATTTCGTAAACGGAGACCGACCAGCCGACGAGCTCACCGCCGCCGATTTGCGCGACAATCGAAGGCAACATGGTTGCAACGATCAGGCCGTCCGCCGCATGCAGCCAGACTGCAAGGCAAACCAGCACCAGTGAAGGCAGATAGGCGCTTGTGAGGATCTCGCGCCAAGACACGAAAGTCTCGGTGTCTGAACGTGCTCGGGAATCGGTTTCAGCCATGCAAGGCTCCTTGCGAAAACCGAGTCCTACTGCCTCAACCTTTGTTGAGGTCAAGGGATTTGTTCCGCGTCCGCGCGTTCGGCTTCAGGCCAATCGAGGGCCGCAATCACCCTTTGGCAGGTGAAACCCACGAAATCCAAAGGTTATCCAAAGGTCTCGCAAAAGCCCTGTCCCGCACACTTCGCTAAACAGCCTCACGGAGTGGGGCAAATCCAGGTCGGCACGCCTGGATCGCGAAATTCGCGAAAACCTGCGCTCAACGCCGAAACGACAGTGCCTTGAACGTATACGGCAGAGGTTCCGCCTCTGCCAAAGCCAAAGAGGACAGACAGATGCAACCAAAATACCGGCACGCATTGCCGCAGATGGGCGACAAGCCATTTCTGACCGATGGCGGCCTTGAGACCTGCATGATTTTTCATGAAGGTCTGGAGATGCCGCTTTTTGCGGCCTTCACGCTTCTCGACTCGGAGGAGGGCCGCAATGCCATCGACCGCTATATGGTCAGCTTCGCGAAAATGGCCGCCGAGCAGAAGGTGGGCTTCATCATGGACACACCCACATGGCGGGCAAGCGACCGCTGGGCCAAGGACCTTGGCGTGTCTACGGCCGAATTGAAAGCCAAGCACCGGCAAGCCGTGTCCTATCTGGCGTCACTGCGCGATGGTCTCGAAACCGCCGAATCTCCGTTTGTCCTCAACGGTGTGATCGGGCCGCAGGATGATGGGTACAACCCCAATACTTTCATGTCCGCGGATGAGGCACAAATCTATCATGCGCAACAAGTCGGCTGGTTTGCCGAACTTGGGGCAGACATGGTTTCTGCCATCACCATGACCTATGTCGAAGAGGCGATCGGTATTGCTAAGGCGGCAAAAGAAGCTGGTATTCCGGCAGTGATTTCCTTTACCGTTGAAACCGATGGCCGGTTGCCGTCAGGGCAGGCACTTTTCCACGCGATCGCTGAGGTCGATACCGTCACGGCCGCTTCGCCGGCTTACTTCATGATCAATTGTGCCCATCCCGATCACTTTCGCGATATTCTCGAAACCCGGAATCCCCTCGCATCCAGGATCAAGGGCGTTCGTGCCAATGCATCGCGCATGAGCCACGAAGAACTGGACAATGCCGAGGAACTCGATGACGGCGATCCGCAAGAGTTGAGCATGCAGTACCGCGATCTGAAGCGCCTGCTGCCGAAACTGAATGTTATGGGCGGATGTTGCGGAACGGATCATCGCCACATCGGCGCGATCTGCTCGACTGCGCATCACGGCTAAGGTGTGCCGGTAACTGGCGCGGCGCAGATGCGTGGCAGGATTGCTGCGCATTTGTTGCCGCGCTGAATCCGTTGTTCCGTGCGACTAGGGCCAATGGGATCGTCGACCTGGAATCGGTCGAATGTCGCGGTGTCTTGCGCCCGACATTGGCATTGCGATAATCGGGGAACCGACTTGGCGCACACGGGACCCAAACAAAATGGGCATGCTCATCGACGGAAAATGGAACGATGCGGCCGACCAATCGATGGTCGATGGCACCTATCGGCGCCAAGCAAGTGCCTTGGCTAGTCAAATCGATGATGCGGTCCTGAGCGCATTGCGGTCGGAACCGGAGCGCTTCGTGCTCGTTGCGTCCGACAGTTGTCCGTGGTCGCATGGCACTGTCATTGCGTCGGTCCTTTGCGGTTTCGCCGACTGTCTTCCCGTACAAAAGGCGGGTGGCCCCCGCATAGAGGGATACGGTCTCTTGCCCGCAGGGCCGATCACCGCAACGGAACCGTTCGACCATGCCCATCAACTTTATTCGACAACCGACCCAGCCTATACCGGCCGGGCGACGGTGCCGCTGCTGTGGGACACTGTCCGAAGGAAGGTCCTGTCCAACAGTTCGCAGGACATCATCGCCGCCTTTGTGACGACCGGGACAGGTGACCATCTGCGGGCAGGCGACATGACGGCGGATGTGGCCCAACTGTGCGATGAAATCTTCGACGGCCTGTCAAACGCCGTTTATCGGGCCGGCAAAGCGCAGCGACAGGATGAATATGACGACGCCGTCGACACGGTCTTTGCAACCATGGACAGTCTAGAAGACAGGCTTGATGACAGGGCCTTCTTGTTCGGATCATATCTGACGACTGCTGACGTCCGTCTCTTTGCAACATTGGTGCGTTTCGACACTGTTTATGCAACCCATTTTCGATGCACACGGAAGCGGTTGGTGGACTATCCCGCCCTTTGGCGCTTTACGCGCCGGATCTACCGATTGCCCGGTATCCGGCAGACGGTCGATTTCGAAGCCATCCGGTTTGGCTACTACGCCAATGACGGTAGCCACAATCCGTTCGGGATCATCGGCCAGCAACCGATTATCGACTGGGAAAGCAAAGACGGTCTTGAGCCGTAGGGCCTTTGCCGCAAAGCCGACATTGGATGTCATACGCTTCCGGCAGGATTTTCAGCGGTTGTCGTCGCATCCTTCAATCGCTTTCGGATCTTGTTGACAGTATCGATGGCGGATTTGAGCTCTTTTGGAGACATGTCGAGCGCGTCCGTTACGCAGGCGGGGACTTGTGCAGCCTTACGCTTAAGAGCTTTGCCGGCCGGGGTCAGCCGCACCCTGACTTGGCGCTCGTCAATCCTGTCGCGCCGACGTGACAAAAGCGCAGACGCTTCAAGCCGTTTCAACAACGGCGTAAGGGTGTTGGATTTAAGATCAAGTGCTTTTCCAAGCTCAAGGACAGTGCGGTCATCGCGATCCCAGAGCAGCGTCATCACCAGATACTGAGGATAAGTGAGGCCCAGATCGCCGAGAAGCGTGCGGTAGAACTGGTTGAAGCTGTGTTCCGTTGCGTAGATGGCGAAACATAACAGGTTCTCAAGCGCTGTGTCTGCAGCTGTTACTTCGTGTTTCATGCTTTCGGGCTCCTTTCGATATAATTTAAATCGCACACGATTAAATCGCAATAGCTTGACATTGGAACAACCGTCGTTAAATAAATCGTGCACGATTTAATCGCATGCGCAAAACCGAATGGTAAGACCGATGAATCTGCCCGATGCGTTGATCTCGATTGACCGCCACACATTGCTGGCAACCTCCGGCGCAGTGGCACTCATCCTTGCTTTCCAACGGTCTACCCAAGCCATCATTCCCGGTTCGAAAAAAGGAGAAAAGACTATGGCCAACTTCACAACAACGGATGGAACTGAAATTTTTTACAAGGATTGGGGTACTGGTCAGCCGATCATCTTTTCGCACGGCTGGCCACTGTCGGCCGATGCCTGGGATGCGCAGATGCTGTATTTCTCGCAAAAAGGCTATCGCGTTATCGCCCATGACCGGCGCGGCCACGGTCGCTCGGCTCAGCCTTTCGACAACAACACGATGGACCGATATGCCGATGACCTTGCCGAACTGATCGAACATCTTGATCTGCAGAATGCGATATTGATCGGCCACTCGACCGGGGGCGGCGAGGTTGCTCGTTACATTGGCAGGCACGGCAACGGGCGCGTTGCCAAAGTGGTTCTGGTCGGTGCTGTGCCGCCGATCATGCTTAAATCGGCCTCCAATCCCAATGGCACGCCGATCGACGTTTTCGACGGCATCCGTGCCGGCGTCGCAAACAACCGGTCGCAATTCTACCGGGACCTCACCATGTCATTCTATGGCTTCAACCGCGACGGTGTGCAGGATAGCGAGGGTCTGCGCGACAGTTTCTGGCTCCAGGGCATGGCAGGCGGTATCAAGGGGCAATATGAATGCATCCATGAGTTCTCCGAAGTCGACTACACAGATGATCTGAGGGCCATAAAGGTTCCGACGCTGATCATTCACGGAGATGACGACCAGATCGTGCCGCTGGCGGCGTCGGGCCAACTCAGCGCTGCGATCGTTGAAAACGCAACCCTCAACATATTCGAGGGCGGATCTCACGGCCTTGCCCAGACCGAGCCTGGAAAATTCAACACTGCCGTTGAGAATTTCCTCTAAGACGGCTTCAAACTTCGTCTCCTGTAAAATGCCGGATCCCGTGCGAGTGGATTGACCGGCATGAGAATCTGGGCCTAATGCGTTTCCTGTCATAGGAAAAATCACCATGGTCCTTGAAACCTATCTGGTCTATTTGGCGGCGGTCGCAGTGTTCTTTGCGACCCCGCCCGGTACCAGCCAACTGCTGATGATTTCCAACAGCATCCGCTACGGAGTGCGGCGCAGCATCTTCACCATGGCTGGCGATCTGACTGCCAATGCGCTGCAAATGACCGCCGCCGCATTCGGACTTGCAGTGGTCATCTCCGCATCCGCAAGTGCCTTTGTCTGGATCAAATGGTTGGGCGTAGCCTATCTCGCGTGGATCGGCCTGCGGCTGTTTTTCTCCAAAGGCAGCGGACCCGGCTCGGCTGCGAGCCGATACGGGACACCGATTCGTCTGTTCCGGCAGGGCTTCATAACCTCAATGGCCAATCCATTTGCCGTCGTGTTCTTTGGAGCCTTGTTCCCTCAGTTTATCGATCCGGCGCTGTCGATCTGGACGCAACTGCTTGTTCTTGGCGGGACGTACCTGCTCATAGACGCCGTTATTCTCTTATTTTGGGGCTGGCTCGCAGCGTCCACTGCTTCGGCACTTTTTCGTCGGTCGTCCATATGGGTCAACAGGATCTGCGGGAGCCTGATGCTTGCCGCGGCGGCGTTTCTGGCGAGCAGGGACCTTCAGCCGCGGCGATAAGCCCGACGCGCTTCTCTGGGGTCGCCGTGTCGATCTGATATAGCCGCATAATATTGAGCGGCAACAGAACAGCATGCAGGAGAACAACCGGAACCAACCATTCGCTCAAGGCGTATAGGATGAAGAGAATATTCGACAGGATTGCATAGGCCCGTAGTCTTTTCGCGCGCTTGGAGTAAAACGCCAGAATGACAAAAACGCCAGCAAGCAGTCCTACGGTCTCTGCAAGCATTGACGTGTTGGTCAGCCAGACCGCGATGTTCTGGAAACCATCAGCCATCGGCCATAAACCCTTCCGCTACACCGGCCGCCAGGTTGAAACCAAAGCAGCGCAAAGACGTCAAAACACACAAAACAAACTGAGCGAATTGATTCTTGCGCACTACTTTCATCGAATCAGCCTGCGAACTGTGATGTTGGCGAGGGGAAACCGTTTCCTGCTGATCCTTAGTCTGACCGCTTGTGATACATTGCTATGTAGCCAATCCCACCAAAACCAACCGATCCGTCTTTGACCTGCGCCGGTCGCGCAGCGCCTGGTCACGTGCTGGTCGATGTCGTGGAGCGCCTGCGTCAGGCGGTTATGCAGATGTGAAATCGGCCTTTATGATCTCGCCGCCCTTGATAATGGCTGCAAGACCTTCACCCTGTCCGGACAGCACTGAAATGTCCTCAAGCGGATTGCGTTTGACCATCACGGCATCTGCATAAGCTCCGGGCGCAAGGGTGCCAATGGTGCCTTCCATGTTGAGTAGCCGCGCGGCAATATTGGTGGTGCTCGCAATCACCATCTGGGGCGGCAGGACCCGTGACCGCAGCTCGAATTCTCCCGACTGATGCGGTTGCATGCCCCCCAGAAGATCGCTGCCATAGGCCATTGGCAGCCCGGCTTCGGCCATGATGGAAAGCGATTCCAGACCTTTCAGCCTGACATCGTCGACCTTCGCCACCGAAGCAGGCTGCAGCCCCAGAGACGGGCCTTCAGTCAGCAGCTTGTCATAGGTTATCAGGGTCGGGCAGGCGATGCAGCCTGCTTCGGCTGCCATACGCGCCGTTTCGGGAGCGATCAGGTTGCAGTGCTCAAGCGAGCGAATCCCGCATTCAACCGCGCGTCTGATCGCCTCGTCGGTATACAGATGCGCGGCAGCGTAAGAGCCGACATTCTCCGCTTCTTCCACCATGACCGTCAGTTCTTCCCGAGAAAACCCCAGGAAGTGGATCGGGTCGGACGGCGAAGACACGCCGCCATTGGCCATGATCTTCAGAAAATCGGCGCCTGTGCGGAACTGTTCCCGCGCCGCGCGCCGAACCTCCGATACACCGTCGCAAATGACGCCCAATGATCCGAGCCGGTCTTGATAGACGTCCGTCGGTGACCGGTCCAGCGGGCCGCGTTGATCTGTGTGGCCGCCGGTTTGTGACAGTGCCTTGCCGCAGATGTTGAGCCTCGGCAATGGGATCGGAGCATCCTCGACCGCCTTCCTGAATGCACCCGTCGCGCCGCCCAGATCGCGAACGGTCGTAAAGCCGCGCATCAGCATTTTGTGCATGAGGTTCATGGCACCAACGGTGACGATGGGGTCGGGCAAGGCGGCGTTCGCCTTCAGGTTCACATCGAGCGCAACCACATGAACATGAGCATCGATCAGACCCGGCACGACGTAGCAATTGCGTGCATCGATCTCGACGGTCTGTTCGCCGGGTACCAGCGCTGTGCCATACTCCTGGATGCTGCCATCGGCAATCCTGATGTCAACGGCATCTGCCGGCCTGTCTTTTGTTCCGTCGACAATACATGCATTTCTGATCAATAAATCGGTCATCTGCCTTTGCTCGTGGTCAGTGGGCTGGGTTGATAAAGCGGACGATCGCGAAAGCGTGAGGCGCAGCCCAAGCGATGATACCAAGCGTCCTTATTCGCACAGAACCGACTGCATCCAAAAGCCTAAACGCAAACAATGCAACCCGCCTATCTGGCAGGTAACAGACCGGTCAAGCCACGGATCAAATATCGGTTGTGTTCGAAGCTTCCAATGCTGCGCGGAGCAGGGCACACCGGGTCCTCTAATTCAGCGGAACCGGCCTGACCTCGTCCATATCCCTGACGGTGCAATCGAAATACGCCTTCGCCGCCTCCTCAAGATCGTAGCTCAGCATCTCCGATCTGCATGTTTCAGTCGCGTATAGAATTTCAATCTTCATGTACTCAATCCGCAGCCATTTCTGGGTGGACCGGCAGGGATTTTTCCCGAGCCGCGATGTGTAAACGAGAATACTATACTAAAAATGTCAACTTTAATTTTCTCTGCATACCGACCGGTTGATGGACGCCTGCGGTGGCGGGGCAGTCCGCTTCCGGTCTGGGGCGCAACGGACCAGCGGCTTTCTGGGTTCAAGACTCTTCAACAGAATCCGCTATGTAGCCGCCGGTTTGCCGTTTCCAAAGCCGCGCATAGAGTCCGCCCTTTTCGAGCAGTTGCGTCGGCGTTCCCTCTTCCACAATGCGGCCACGGTCGAGAACAACAATTCTGTCCATGCTGGCGATTGTCGACAGTCGGTGAGCGATTGCGATGACCGTCTTGCCTTCCATCAGGATACCAAGCTTATCCTGTACGGCGGCTTCTGCTTCACTGTCGAGAGCCGATGTCGCTTCATCCAGCACAAGTATCGGCGCATCCTTTAACAACACGCGGGCAATCGCAACGCGTTGTCGCTGGCCGCCCGAGAGTTTGACGCCGCGATCGCCGACGAAGGCGTCGAAGGCGGTCCGGCCCTCACTATCCTCAAGACCGCTGATAAAAGCGTCCGCCTCAGCCAAAACAGCAGCGTTCTTGACCTCTTGCAGCGACGCGCCTGAGTTACCGTAACGGATATTGTCGCCGACCGAGCGATGGAGAAGCGAGACTTCCTGAGTGACGACACCGATGCTTTCGCGCAGACTTTCCTGCGTTGTACGGCTGATATCCTGGCCGTCTATGGCAATTTGTCCCTCTCCCGGCTCAAAGAACCGCAACAGCAAGCTGACCAGTGTTGATTTGCCCGCTCCCGACACGCCGACCAGCCCCACTTTTTCGCCGGGAGCTACTGTGAGCGAAAGACCACGGATTACCGGTTGTCCGGGCTGGTACTCGAACCGGATATCCTTGAATGCGATTTCGCCGGACCGGATTGCCAGCGGGACGGCATCCGGAGCGTCGGTTATCGTTGCAGGTGAGGTGACGACGGGCATGGCATCCCGGATGGTTCCCATGGCCTGAAAGATCTGCTGTCCCATCTGAAGAAACGAGCGGGCATTTGCGGACAAACGTTGCACAATGGCGATTGAGGCGGCGAATTCGCCGATTGACACGAAGCCGCTGACCAAGCCCCAAAGGCCGATTGAAACGTTGCTGAGCGTAAGCAACACGTTGAGGAGGATGACCATGCTATCAGCCGTTAGATATGCGCGCCGTTCGTGCTGTTCTGTTGCGACCGCGTCGTCCATGATCGAACGGATCGCTCCAGACTCACTGTCTTCGGCAGCGAACAGCTTGACCATCTGGATGTTGCTGTAGACGTCGGTCATTGCTCCTGCGACCAAACTGCGGGCGCTTGCGCTTCGCTGCGATCGCTCGGAAAACAGGGGGATGGCAAAAACCGCAATGGCTATATTGGCAACGATCCAGACCAGAACCGGAAGTGCAAGCGGCCACGAAAGTGCCGCAAGCAGAAGAAGCGAGCCGATAAACTGCACCGTAAAGTGGGGCACGCTCTGGAAGGCGACGGCCATTTGCTGCTTCAATGCCGAGCCGATTTGCCCGATGCGCGTAGCGATTTGACCAGCCAGCAGGTCATGAAAAAAGGCAAGATCCTGTCGTTCAACGGACCTATGGCCCTGCCACTGCATGACCGCGGGCATGCATACGGCCACGACTTGGGAACTAAGCGTGTTGGCCAGGAAAATGAGGAGCGGCAAAACCGGGAAAAACAGGAAACCAAGTATGGCGAGAACTGTCCAGTCCTGCCGTAGAAAGGTTAGGGCGCCTTTGGTGTTCACGCCGTCCACTATGAATGAGATGCCCCATATTATGGAAAGGTTTATGCACTCAACTGCCACGCTCAGAACAACGATTGCTGCAAGGGTCCCGCGAAACATCTGCGCGAAATGCAGGACCAGAGCGAGGGGAGTGCTCGCCGGCAGCGGATTGAACGGCAGGTCCAGCGGACGAACCAAGGTTTCGAACCTGCCGTATACGAAATCCGAAATCGACATTGTTACCTCGCTAGCCGGAAGGTTGTGTCCTTTTACCGGAGCGAACAAGAATTGTAACGGTGATTGGGCAGGTGCAGGCTTTGACTAGGTGCTGATTTTAGAAATCTGCCGAAGTGGCAGCGCCCGCAGCGTGATTCAGTCCGGGCGAGCCCATTCGAGAACGTTTGTCCCACCGGCACCTGCGGCGGCGGCGGCGTTATCTGAGTCCACGATAGCACCGAGTTTCAGATGATTGTCGTTGGTGAACTCATAGCTGCGCACCTGATTGGTCCCGATCCAGGAGGGCAGCAGGCTACCGGTGATCGAATGGGTAATCGTACGCGCATCTTCGTCGATCGTGTACGTTCCGTAGTAGGCAAAATAGCGGGTTTCGATCGAAACGGAATCATAATCCGGAGCGTCTGGGTTGAACAGTTGCACAGCCATGTGACCGTCATCGGTATAAACAAGTGAGCCTTTGGCCGATTCACCGTAAGGGTGGCTCAATGTGCCTGTCTCATCGGTGACGGTCCAGTCATAGAGTTCCCATTGGCCAAGGATTTGCGACTTGACGTCATCCGCCACGGCGGATGTGATCGGCATGGATAGACCTGCCGACAAAAGGATGGCGCAATTGCGGAGATGGCGTGTCATCTCGAGTTCCTCAATCACAACTGGACATAACCTTACTATGGTGTTCGCTATGGACGCGAATAAGCGGGTGCATGCGATTTTTGCCGACACCCCGGCTGCCTCAGCGAAGAATGCCCGGGTCTGGACGAATGGGTTGGTGAGGGAAGGGGGTCGGCCAAAACGGTCACTCGTCCTTTGCTTAGAAGCGCCATTTCCCAGTCATCGCGGTGTCTGAAGCCAGACCTTATGTCTCCGTTTGGATGGATAGGCCGTCACAGCATTGGAGAGCAAGTTGATTGACGCTAACCTGCCGACGCAAAATTGCGATGCAAAACGGAGCGGCTCAGTGTCTTTTTTTCAGGGATTTCAGCTTGAAACACTAACACTGACCGATGGTGAGCAGCGGTTGCGGCGCGGTGGATCGGGTCCAGCCCTGGTGATGATCCACGGCAACCCTCAGACGCATGTGATGTGGCATGCCATTGCACCCGCATTGGCCAAGAGCTTCACAGTCTATTGCCCTGATCTGCGCGGTTATGGAATTTCGCCGAAACCGCCGGCTTCGGCCGACAGCGCCGCCTATTCAAAACGGGAGATGGCAAAAGATATCTGTCGCATCATGGACTATTTCGGACATGAGCGATTCAGCATCGTCGCTCATGATCGCGGCGCCCGTGCTGCTCATCGGCTGGCGCTGGACCAAACGGAACGGGTTGAGCGCATGGCACTGCTCGATATTGTTCCGACAATCGAGCATTTTGAGCGCACCGACATGGCCTTTGCCCTTGCGTACGCCCATTGGTTCTACCTCGCCATGCCCGCTCCGTTTCCAGAAGACATGATCAACGAAAACCCTGAACAATGGTTTGCCCATCACTGCAGCCGTCCGGTGCCGGCACAGCGGATGTTTGTTCCGAATGCTTTGTCTGACTACCTGACGCATATTCGCAATCCTGAAGTCGTTCGCGGTATCTGCGAAGACTACAGGGCGGCCACCGGGATCGATCTGGAGCATGACCGGCAATCGCGCGATCTCGGAGAGAAAATCGAATGCCCACTGATGATCCTTTGGGGTACACATGGAGTCATCGGCAAGTTTTACGATCCTCTCAAGATCTGGGGGCAATACAGCGTCGGCCCGGTCGGAGGCGGACCGGTCGATGCCGGACACTATCTTGCGGAGGAAGCACCGGATCCGGTGCTCGAACATTTATTGAAGTTTTTCGCCGCCTAACGTTCCTTATAGCCCTTGGGATTTTCGGGTGCGTGCAGTAGCGTACCTTGATACTTCGGAAGGTCGTCATCCATGGCAAGCCAGGGAAGCTTGCTTTCGAAGTTGACATGGAATGTCGGCTTGAAATCACTCGGATCGTCCAGCGATGCCGCATAGAGATGCATGCCGCCCGGATAATGATCCGCTTCAAAACCCATGGGTGAACCGCAGGTCGCGCAGAAGTGCCGCCTGACACCCTTGGAGCTCTCATATGTCCTCGGGGCGTCACCGAGCCAACGGAAATGCCTGATAGGGACACCTAGCCACGCGACCACCGGTGCAGCGCAGTTGCGGCGGCAATCGTCACAATGGCAATAGCAGGCCCACGTGATTTCGCCGTCGAATTCCCAAGCGGTTTTTCCGCAAAGGCAACGTCCCCGTCTTGTCATCGAACTCTCCCGTTGGCCCTCTTTGAACAAAGGCTGCCCACGTTTCTTGTGTTGGGCCAGCGATGCAAGCCCGCCCAGTGAAGTTAGAAGGGAAGCCGGTTTGCTGGCCTTCCAGATGCGACACATTCTGGATATTGGCTGGATATTGGCTGGATATTGGCTGGATGCTGGCTGGAGACTGGTAACCCGTTCACGACATTCGCTGGACTAAGCGCGGTTATGAAAACCGGTTTTTTTTGACAGTCAAGGATTGACTGACCAGTCACTCTAATTATGTAAAGGTCATGAACCAACGCCAAAAGCAGATAGCCGAAGCTGCGATTTCACTTTTCCTTAAAGACGGGGTCGGTGTGTCCACTGCCAAGATCGCCCAAGCCGCGGGCGTGTCTAACGGCACTCTGTTTAACGCCTTCGCCACCAAGCAGGCGCTCATTGACGCCATCTATCTGCGGGCGAAGTCGGAAATGCTCGGCGCGCTGACTTACGCGACTGGCGCAAGCTTTGACCGCGAACATCTTAGAAAAAACTGGTGCGATTATCTGAATTGGGCGCGAAGTAATCCGTCGCACCGCGAAATCATGCACCTGCTTTTGGAATCCGGCCTTGCGAGCGAAGCCGTCAAGGCCGAGATCGATGAGATGGCAGTACCCCATGCCGTGTGGTTCAACGATGCACTCGAACGCGGCACCATCCGCGGACCGAATGTCGAGTACATCGTGAAGCTTGCATTCTTCCATCTGGATCTCGTCGTTTCCCAGGAACTTCAGGGGCAAGACGAAGAACTCGCCTTTGAAATGTTCTGTCAATCCATAGGACTGTCCAAATGACCAAGGTTTTTCTCACCGGCGCTTCTGGTTTCATTGCAAAACACATTCTGCGGGAACTTATTGAAAAGGGCTATGCGGTTCGTGCATCTGTGCGCTCCGAAACACGCCGGGCCGAACTCCAAGACCTGTTTCCCGATGCCCAGATTGAATTCGCTCTTCTTGACTTGACCAGCGATGATGGTTGGGCCGAAGCCATGAGCGGCTGCGATGTCCTCATACACACAGCCTCTCCGTTCCCGATGGGAGAACCGAAAGATCCGCAGTCGCTGATCCGACCCGCCGTTGATGGCACGATACGCGCGATGAGAGCCGCTAAGGATGCCGGCATCAAACGGGTTATTCTGACCTCATCGAATGCCGCCATCTACAAAGACGCCAGCAAGCCGAAAGATGCACCATCCGACGAAAGTAACTGGACGACTCCCGACGCTGATTTCGTCTCGGCGTATGAAGCTTCAAAGACACTGGCCGAGCGCGCGGCTTGGGATTTCGTCAAGGACAATCCAGAAGTCGTATTGACCACCATCAATCCCGGTCTGGTCCTGGGACCTTCCATGGGCGGGCGCTTCGGCACCTCTCTTGAAATTGTCGAGCGTGTGATGAGCGGCAAGGATCCCTTTGCGCCGCCGCTTGAAATACAGGCGGTGGACGTGCGCGATGTCGCGATGATGCACGTCAAGGCCATCGATCTCGACGCCGCCAAGGGCGAGCGCTTTTCGGCGGCCGCCGGAATGGTGAGCTTTCTCGATATGGCCAACGACCTTCGCGAATGGGATCCGTCTTTGAAAACGGCCAAGAAAGTGGCGCCGACATGGCTCTTGCGCGTTCTGGCCGTCTTCATGCCGGAGATGAAAGTCGTGTTACATGGGCTGGGACGAAATCTCAGCGTGCCCGGTGATAAGGCCGAAGCGGCATTTGGCTTCAAGTTCATCGCGCCGAAGGAGGCGCTGATCGCCTCGGCCGGGTCAGTGAAACAGTATCAGACCTGAGCGAGTGACGCAGGAGCGCTGACCGAGTTGAAAACAGCACGATGATGCGATTTGCCGGCGATCGGACGCATGTCAATCCGCCGGGTGCGGGCAACTGTCGGGTGCGCCGGAGGCGTCATAGTCCAGGCCCATGGCGGTGACGACGATTGCCTCGATTTGCGCACCGCTTACGTGCCCACGGCAGATAAATCCGTCCAGCAAATCGGTCATATCGAGACCGTCGAGGCCCCGATCCTCGTAGTTCGGGTTTTCGCCTGCAGCAGCGTCGCCACCAAGGTAGAAGACAAGCACGTCTTCCAGCATTTCGATATTGCCGGCTATGCCGTCAAACTGCCCATACTCGCAGGAATTCCCGCAACTGTCCGGTGATTGTCCGTCCATGATGAACCGGGTCTGATCTTCGTTCGATGCACCGTCTGTCAGATCCATCACGATCTTCGGGAGCCAACCCTGGTTGGCTAGGTTCGGATCCCAATCTTCAGCGAACGGAAAACCCGGCGTGCCGCCGTCGTTTATGCATTCCGCATGCTGATCGAATCGGTCGATGCGATTACCAAGAGTTGTTCCATCCCAGCAAGCCATGCGCGAATTGACGTCGATATTCTCCAGTAGGCCGGAACCGGTCGTCGTCATCCAACTCTGTCCGCGGATCAGTGCGGACTGGACATTCGCCATGCCTTCTCCGAACTGGTTGTAGTTCGGGTTCATACGCAGGAAGAACCGGTGGTAATAATGAACTGCCTCATGGATATGGGCGTGGTCGTCATACCCGAAGTCCCCGCAATCGGCGACGATATGGACAAATCCCGGATCAATTCCAGGCCCATAGAAGTTGGACCGTAGAAGTTCACCCCAACCCGCTTCCGAGCAATCGATATCGGCCGGTTTCAGACCGACGGTGTATTCGACATTCAGCTTCGGGAGCTCTGCCTTCGAAATGCCCGGCAAGGCGTCAAAATATGCCATCGCCTTTTGCATGTTGCTCATAATGGCAAAGCCGCGTGCTGCAACCTGATCCTGCGGAATGGTGATCGTTCCGAGATCAAGGCCTCCGGCTGCCTCGTCCGTATCGAAGGTTCTCGAGTAGCTGTAGGCGCGATAATCACTGCTCAGGTTGGTAAGTTCCGATGCGTTCTCCATCGGTCCGTTGTTCCACCGCCCGACACCGACCTTGTTGAAGTCGGTGACCGAATATACGGTGATCTGGCCCGTACCGCAGTCGACGGGTGTCCAGTCAAAGCTGAAACTGCCCGAAGCCGAGGTCTCCCGTTTGATATAGTGACCGCATTCATCCGTCAGGACGACGATTGCGCGAGCGATGTCTCGGGTCTGGGCGACATTCGTGTATTCCGCTTTCCACGGGAACATGGGCGAGTCGGAGATGTTTATCAGTAATTTCACCGGAAACTGGTGCTCCCAACGTCCACTCACTTGATGTGTGTGCTCAAACGGGCGCGCCGTGATGTCGAGATCCAGTTGTGGCGCATCGCTGGTGTTATTCGCTCCGAGAGATAGCGACATGCGCGGTCCACCGGTCATGCGTTGTTCCCGTTCTCCGGCCCGGCGCATGATGATGCTGAGTTCGACGTCATCCTGTTCGCGCGGGTAAATCGCGTCAGGCGGTGGTGGAGGCACGTCGATCCCTCGCGATCCGATCTGCATGCGTCCGGGTGGTCTCGGCCCGCGAAGCGCTTCGGCAATGGTCTCCTGATCGACAGAAGGGTTTTGATCCCCGCTCAGATCGTCGGCTCCGTAGGATGGGCTCTGCGCTGCAGCATCAGCAACCACGAAATATGCAAGACACAGATATAGCGTACCGGCGGCCCGGTATCTCATCGAGAAGCGCATGCCAGTTCCTCCACGCGATTTGTCCGGATTTCAGGTGAAAGGATAACAACACATTGGCGACGAATTATGGCGCCGCGCAGTCAGATCGAGTGGACTTGATTCTAGGTCGACAGCAATAGCCGTCCAAAAGCGGCCCCGTTGCTGCCTGTCCCGCGCGTCGGGAATCAGCTAACGATCGATATGGAAGTGACGCTGGAGGCCCACTTGAGCAGATCAGCGGCTGGTTCGGTCCATCATCAAGATTGCGGCCCCGCTGCAGCGACAGACAATGAACGTGAGATTCGCATCGCGGCGGCGATCATTCGCGATTCCGTGGGAAGAACGCTTCTTGTCCGCAAATCCGGGACCGATGTGTTTATGCAGGCGGGCGGCAAGATTGAGGTCAACGAAACCGCCCGCGACGCGCTTGTTCGAGAGGTGAGCGAGGAGCTTGGCGCCGATATCGTGAATGCTGAGTATACTGGTACGTATGCCGCACCGGCAGCGAATGAGCCCGATCATCGTGTCATAGCGGAAGTCTTCATTTGCGTGTTGGATGCGCAACCGGTGCCGGCAGCCGAAATTGCAGAGATGATCTGGTTTGATCCGGAACACAGCCCAGACCTCAAGATCGCACCGTTAAGCCGCCTGCTGATGAAAGAGGTCGTTTGTTGACCGCAGCATGCAATGGATGCCTGCCCGTCGGCCAACACGGCAACACATGAGTGCCTGAGGTCTATTCACACCTTTCGGTGGCGGGTTAATCAATCAGCGTGATACTGAGCCGGGATTTCTTTTTCTTGAGTTTCTTGTTGTAGGCCGGTCCCCAGTGCCGGTAACGTCCCATAGCATCCTGCTGGCTCATCAACATTTTCACGAACCCTTCCTGTTGGTCGCGGCATTTGATGGACTTGAACAGCTTTTTCTGGCTCTTGGTCATTGAACAGCCGATGCAGTGACCTTCGCGACGGAACTTGCAAACGTCGATGCAGGGCGAGGGGATTTTCTTGCTCATCAGTCGGTCTCGGACTTGCCGCTGTCTGTCCAGCGATCGCGTTCTTTTGAATAGATGTATTGTATGAGATCGATCCTGTTGTCGAGAGTATGAGAGCCGATTTCGTCGCCTTCTTTGCGCGTAAAAGAGATGCGCTCAACAACGATACATCGTCCCTTTACCATATATGGCATGTGATGTTGTCGCGCTTGCGTTAAAAGGGGTCATGTCAATCAGCCGAATGAAAGTCGCAATCATTGGCGGCAGCCTTTCCGGTTGCGCAGCGGCGCTGGCCTTCTTGCGCGCCGGCTGCGATGTCGAGGTGTTTGAACGATCATCGCACGGTCTCAAAGACCGCGGTTCCGGGATCGATCTTCCGGCTCCGCTGTGCGCGGAGCTGGCAGCCAAGGGATATCTGCCCAGCGACTACGCCTATTGTGAAACCAGGTCGCGATGGTGGCAGTTTCCTGACGGCTCGCCCAATGGGCGCAGGCTTTGGACGCAGCCGAGTCCCGCCGTCGCAAACAACTGGGGACGTCTCTGGACGGCGCTTAGAGACGGTGTGCCCGACGATATCTATCATGAAGGCAAGACACTTGATGGTTTTGACGAGTCGGAAGGCTCGGTTGCCGTCCGCTTTACAGATGGCACGCAACAGGCGTTCGACCTTCTTGTCGGTGCCGACGGCTACCATTCGGCGGTCCGCAAAGCCCTGCACCCGGAGGCGGAACCGCAATTTGCCGACTATATCCTTTGGCGCGGCAACTATCCCGAAGCCGGGCTTGGCGACAGACGCCTGATCGACGCGCTTGAACGCGAAGCCGCGCGGCTGATCGTGCCCTTTCCGGGCGGTCACAGCCTCATTTACACGATCCCTGATTTTGACGGCAGCGATGGGCCCGGCAAGAGACGGGTGAACTGGGGCGTCTACGCACGTTGCCCGCGCGCCTTAAAGCTCGACGGCATCGAATCTGAACCGCCGGGTTCCATTTCCAGGGAGGTTTTTGCAGATCTTCAATCCCTCCTCGATGTCCATTTCCCGCCTGCCGTTGCCGCATTGATTAAGCATTCACGACGTGAAGATGTCTCGATTCAGCCGATATACGACAGTATTGTCGATACCTATGTCAGCCAACGCATTCTGCTGATCGGCGACGCCGGCACGCTGACCCGGCCCCATACGGCAAGCGGAGCAACCAAGGCGCTGGAGGACGCGTTGACGATTGAGGCTCTGACCAAGACGGTCAGCGGCCTTTCCGAGTTTCTGGCGCGCTATGACGCAGAGCGCTGCAGCAAGGCCAGAACCATCAGCGAGATTGGCCGGCGGATCGGGCAGGTACAGGTGGTTGACACACCCGATTGGGCGAGCATGACCCCAGCCGATTTCGACGACATGACCCGGTCCATCCTTTCTGGCGAGAGGCTTTATCTGTTTGGCGATCAGCCATGACAACCGGCGAGTGTCTCTGCGTGGTCGATCAACTGGCTGAACGTTTCCGCCGGCGATACCAATCTTGTAAGTATTGTTTCCTGGGTTCATCCCTTTGATCGTGTCCGCGCGCAACGCCAAGACAGGACGCCAAAGTGCCGAATAGAAATATAGTCGCTCTGCTTTTGGGAGCCGCGCTGCTGGTAGCCGTTGCAGCTTATCTGGCGTTCAATGGTGGTCCCGCACGGGTCCTTCTTTATGTCGAATGTTCCGATGATGGGCTTCGAATGGAAGTCACGCAGAACACGCTCGATTTTGCCACCCGTTACGACATGCCGATCGGTGACATCAGGTACGCGTTCGATACGCGGTTTCTCCGGTGCGGCAATACCTACGAATGGCAGCCAACGGAGACCGGCACGGCCTTTCGCCTTGTTGAGTCCGGGTAAGTCTTCAAAATCATGGAAATGGCCTTACTGACGATATTTTGTATTACCGGATGGCGATAGTCTGACAAATCTGTCTGCCGGCTACCAACCAAGGATCCGATCAGTCCGAGTCAACACAAGCGCTCTAAGGAAGATCAAAGTGTAACCCCAGGCCGATCAAGTTTGAGCCGGTTTCAGAATCGCTAATCAATGCATATATCCCGGAGCGATGATGCAGTTTTGCGACCACGTAAAGGTGCGGAGCCGGTTCGTTTGTAAACTCTGCTTCAAAGGTCATGTAACTCTGCAACTTGAAAGTGCCGTCTCCCCTGCGGCCCTCGGTACCCTTTTCATGATCAGGTGCTTCCAATGCATAAGACAAACCGAATCCGCCGGCGAAATTCACTTTGGTTTCGCAAGGAAGTTTAAGATCTCCCGTTCTCGACACGACCGCAAATGTCAGTTCCAAATGATCATGCTGACCGAAGTGTTGCTCGAGCTGCACCTCCAGTTCCAAATCGTTGCCTTGAAGCACAACTTTGGTGAACAGTACCGGCAGTTCAAAGTCTGACACGGGGGCTTTGGAAACACCTGCTGATACAAGGTAGCTGTCGCCGACTTCCAAACTGCCGGTTAAAATATCTCAAATACGACTGATTGGGGTGTATTGATACCAAGTCTAAGTCCCCACAAAACGTGATCGGGAGCCAAACATGTATACTCTTGATGGCGGTCAGCTCATACCGTAACCCGAACTCAAGACCCACCGAGTATTGCGCTCCTACTTTCCCGACGACATCGCCTGGCTATTTTGCTCCAAATCGATGTTTTGCTAGCGACATTCCAGTTCTGGTCAACCTGTTACCAATCATTGCGGGTACCGTAGTAGGTATAGGGCACCTGGAAATACTGCAGAGCGGAGCGGCCCACATCTTCCAGAACATTATCGTTTTCGGCGTTGTCGCCAAGCAAAATCCGCTGCAGGTTCAACCCGATGCCGATATAGGTCTCGCGGCGCCGGGATATGCCCATGCTGGCCTCTTTTGCGGTGAATCCGCGGGCGAAGTAACCTGCGTGAATTTCCAGAAATCTCAGCGGCGTTTCCTCAAAGACTTCAAATCCGGAAAGTTTGAAGGCCAACAGGTATTTTTGCCCGGAGTAATCTGAATGGGGCCGGAACCCGCCGACATTTCCGGACGGGATGTATTCCAGGCGGAAATCGATCTTTTTGTCCATGCCAGGAACTGTCTGGCGCAAATAGGAGAATGTGGCGCCAGCTGCGTTCATGACCATGTCTTCATATGAAAACCCATGGCTGCTGGAAAATCCATCAAAGACTTCCACCATGGTCTGCACGCCCATGGCAAGCAGCGCACCCGATATTGCGGCAGAGTGCCGGTCGCCTGTCGCGCGGCGGATGCGGCGGGCAAAGACATCGCTGAGGACATAGCTGGACCAAGCATGGCCGAGCTTGTCCATACCGCCATTCGCCGTGTTTTTGCCAAAAAAGCCTTCTGACTTGAATCCGAAAGAAGATGAGCCCCAATCCCATTCGGTAAAACCCAACCCGATGGTGGCGCCATAGGTAAGCGCCAGTTCCAAGGGGATGGATTTGACGTCGTTGGCGAAGCGGTCGAACGAGTAATCCTGTTCAACATATTCAACATGTTGCGCAGGCGCTAATTGATCACCCTTGGCAACGCCACGGATATCGGCAACCGCTTTTTCGCCATGGCTATTCTGTTTTTTCCAGGCAGACGCCGGAGAAGCGAAAATCAGGGCTGCTGTGGCAACAGCGAAGCTAGTCACCAGCAGTTTCGGCTGGTTCTTGAACATAAACATGGAGCTAATCCTTAAACGCAATATTTGGTTTAAAATTCTCAGCATCCGACAAATTGAATGGGTTTACAACTAAGAGAAGCCTTTCTTGAAAAATCAATTATAAATTGTGTCGCTACAAAAGTGAGGGTGGTCGGCTATCGCGACGGTGGGCTTCAGATTCGACACGGCAACAATGTTTCGAAATAAAGCACCTCCGACAAGGAACAACGCGTGAAGCACTCCGCTGTGTTGCAGAAACTGCCATATTGACGCGTTTTTTCCCAAGCCCGAAATGAATGGCAGCTCTATCTGACTTATCGTTTTGTACACTGCAGGCGGTTTTACCTACATCGTAGAACATCAGATCAGCGTGACGATAATCGCGGACGCCGAAGCATCAAGCTTGTTACGGTGGAAATGGATGGCCGTAAAGGCGAATGCTCAGAAGGCGGGCAATGCCGAGCGAACGGATCAAAACAGGTCTATTCTGACCCGTTAGGCACTTTGTACATAGAAGCTGTTTCCAATCACCACCGCCGCCGGCAGCCCCTGAACCGGATCAGCAAATAGAGCGGGTCGCCCCTACCAGGGACCGATCCACGGGCCCCACAAATCCCAGTCCATCTGGGCATTCAGGGCAGCGGCCTGGTTCATTTCGGCAACCTCGCGCTCTTCCCTCAAACGCTGGAAGGCGTTGTATTCGTTCTGTCCACCGGCATAGATGCAGTTGCACCCTTGCGCATCAGCATAGGTCCAGCGGGGTGTTCCGCCGACATCGTGACGGACGAGGGTGTCCTGGGGCATGGCGTTCATCTGCGCCTGGCGCGCTGGTGTATCGGCCAACCTCTGCTGAAAACCTGCGGCCGATAGCAGGCTCTCGGTCCCTTGCGATCCCACCGTCTGACAGCCGGCCAGTAATGCAGCACAAACCACGGACGCGGCGACGATTCCAAACTGACGCATCAAATACACTCCCTCAAAAATCCGAACCTATCATTGCATGAGGCGTTGCTGAATCAAGCGTGAAATCGGTTCCTTTTACTTTCGGCCATGTCTCAAAAGAAATGTCGCGTTCGAAAAGACACGCGCTGCCGCTGATCGCATAATCGCTGAGCGCCCGCACAACGCACTTTATTCATTTGTTTATGCCGCAAAGTAGAAGCGATCGCATGACAGCAGGTGTGGTTCCTTACTTCAAGCAGAGTACATTGTAGCAAAAACTACATAAATTTTGTCCGGCAAGACATCCAATATGCCTCGTGCATTAGACGATTGTCTGCGCAACCGTCCCCGCTCCAGGGAATGGCTTGGCAAGCAGTATCGAACCAGCACAGCCGGGTAATCGGCGACGGTTTGCCCATTGAAATTGCATCTGGACTGCACGGCCATCGGCAGGTTTTCACGCGCCGATGGGGTGGCAGCCTGTGCGGAAACATCCAGAGCGTCCTAAGGGCATGCATTCAAGGCAAGCGGCAATGATGAGCAGTGAATTTTCCGATCCCGGCAAGTCAATGGAGGTTCTCGGCGTCCTGTCAGGTGTCTTGATCGTCTTTGCCTACGTTCCTTACATCGTCGACACCTCAATGCGGCGGATCAGACCGCAGCGCGCATCATGGTTGGTCTGGACCGTGTTGAGCGCAATCGCGTTCGTTTCGCAGGTTTACGAAGGCGCCGGAGCCTCGCTGTGGTTCGCTGGCGTGCAGGTGTCGGTGACAGTCGTCGTCCTCTGCCTGTCAATCCGGGTGGGGGCCGACGGTTGTCTGAAAAAATCCGACTATATGATCCTGGCCTGCGCCGCTGCCGGGCTTGTGTTATGGTACTATACCGATACCCCGGCCTACGCGCTTGCCGTAACGATTTCAATCAGCCTGTTGGCCGGCAGCGCTACTGTCGTCAAAGCCTATCGCGATCCCGGCAGCGAGACGATGGTGACATGGGCGGTTTCTCTCATTGCCTCCATCTGCGCGATGCTGTCGGTTGGCCGGGTCGACCCGATCCTGCTCGCTTACCCTTTATATCTTTTTACTTTGAAGGGCGCGATTGTTCTGGCGATCATATTGGGCAGAAACCGGCGCCGAAATTTAGCTCTGATCTCCGGGATTCCCCGACACGGGTCCTGAGCCGTTTCACCAACAACACAAGATAGGGCTAGCTGTTACCGAGACGATCGGCGACCCCGGCAGGATTTTGATCATCGATCGCCCGCGTTTTTAGGCAAAGATCTACGAACCAAAAGCGATGACCTGATATGGAAACTGAGCAGGAGCGCTAATTCCACGTATCCGAAGTAAGAGCTAAGTTTCTAAAATATAATGAAAAATTTGGTCGGAGTGAGTGGATTCGAACCACCGACCCCCTCGTCCCGAACGAGGTGCGCTACCAGGCTGCGCTACACTCCGATAAAAGGCCACCCGGCACATTGCCCGGACAGTCTGCCCGGCGCTTTGTCCAGTCGACAACGCGCATGCGGGCGCCGTTCTGGTAAATTGGAATGCAATCGGCGTCAAGCCACCACGCAATGAAGGCGCAGATGTCGCGCAGGGCTTTGGCACATTGGTCGATTCGGTTATGGTCGCGCCGGATTTGAGCCGAAACGCTCTAACTGCTTGCGAGGACGACATGAAACGATCGCATATCAATGACGTCTTGAAAGAAGCCGATGATTTTATACGCTCCTTCGGCTTTCACCTGCCGCCATTTGCCTATCTCTCGCCAACTGAAATGAAACAGCGCCGCAAGGAATTGGACGGCGTCATAGGCGCACGCCTTGGCTGGGACGTTACAGATTATGGCGAGGGCCGGTTCGATGAACTTGGCATGTTCCTGTTCACCGTACGCAACGGCTCGCTTGACGATCCGCAGGGCGGCGTCGGCATGGGATATGCGGAAAAAATAATGATCTCGCGCCGCGACCAGATTTCGCCGATGCATCGACACATCGTCAAGACCGAGGACATTATCAACCGCGGCGGTGCTGATCTTGCGATCAAGATGTATGCATCGGACGCCGACGGCAACCTGGACGAAAAAGCCGATGTCGTTGTGGTATCCGATGGTGTTGCGGTGACGCTTTCCGGTGGCGGTACCCTGGTGCTGAAACCGGGTGCAAGTGTTACGCTGAGCCCCGGCAACTGGCATGAATTCTGGGGCGAGGGCGGCGATGCGCTCGTGGGCGAGGTCTCGACCGTCAATGACGATATGACCGACAACATATTTCATCGGCCGATCGGCCGCTTCGCAGACATTGAGGAAGATGCCGAGCCGGTCTATCTCCTCGTTTCGGATTATGAGCGTTGGTTGTCTTGAATTGGTTTTTGAGGACGGCGGCGGCCGGTCTGCCAAGGTGTTGGCAAGCCGTTGTGCAGGAATCATGCGCGCGCCCGTTCAAGGCACGTCCGCAGTTTTTTGATCACAAAAGGTAAAACGTCCCACGCCGCACCCATTTCCGGATCGCGTTGACGGCATCGGCGACAGCTTCACGCCGGTAATGGCGGGCACGGGCTTCGTAGAGATCTCCGGTGTGCAACATGATATATCCCTTTCCTGTTTGAAGGGACTATCGCATCTTCCACAGAACAGTATAATAGGGCGTATTTTCATTTCACTTTTCGAAAAGTATGGATAATGCGTGTTGAGGATCTGAGGTTTTTCGTGCGTGTTGCCGGTCTCGGAAATCTGTCTCAGGCCGGGCGTGAATTCGGGCTTTCGCCATCGGCCGCCAGTGCCCGGTTGGCCGCGTTGGAAAAGACCGCCGGAACGCAGCTTCTGGCGCGTACCACGCGGAGCATTTCACTGACCGAGGCGGGTCGCGTCTTGCTCATTCATGCACAAAATGCACTCAATGAAATTGACATTGCATTCGACACGCTGGACGCAAGCCTTGAAAACCCGCGCGGGCGCCTGCACATTTCCAGCAACACCTTTTTCGGCCGCAAGCATATTCTTCCCTATCTCAATGAATTCATGGGGCTCTATCCCGATATCCGCATTGAGATGAGCCTCTCAGACCGGCTCGTTGATATCATCGGCGAGGGATTCGATCTGGCGATCAGGGCCGCGCCGTTGGCCGATTCCAGCCTTATGGCGCGCAAACTAGGCGGTCACCGGCGCGTACTGTGTGCCTCTCCAGACTATATTGCCCGCCACGGTGCGCCGCAGTCTCCATCGGACCTGTGCAATCATGCCTGCATCTGTATTGCTTCAATCCCGGTCTGGTACTTCGACGGCCCCAAAGGCGAGATCAGCCATACCGTCAATCCGGTCATCACCGGCGACAGCGGTGACTATGCCTACGACGCTGCGCTTTGCGGTCTTGGCCTCTCGATCAAGTCCACCGCCCATGTCTGGGAGGATCTGCGCGATGGCCGGCTTGTGGCCGTTATGAAGGATTATCCCGTCGTGCGCGTCGGCGACATCTGGGCGGTTTACCCCAAGAGCCATTCAACGCCGCCCAAAGTCTCCGTACTGATTGATTTTCTTCTGTCCAAATACGGCAGGCCCGCCTACTGGGAACAGGATCTGAACGCCGCCTAAGCGGTGGCTAGCTGTATTCGGACGCGCGATCCGAGAGCGGTTGGATTCAATTGCCGTGTCTGTCCTTCGGTCAGCACAGTTTCAATGGCCAACGATTCCGCATTTAGTTGATGCAGCCCGGTCACGGTAGATTGCAATTGCTGCTTCAAGTTGTCATTGTGGATACGTTCGTCCGTTTCCTGACGATGTTCTTGAGTGGTGCACGGAGTAATGGATGCCGCACGCGGTATCGGCCGTTTTTACTGACATTCCTGCAAATATCGATTTGCAGTCGGGACAGGTCACCGCAGATTCCGGCATCGCTACCATCCTCGACGCTTTCTCGCATTGGTCCTTTTATAACTGCGGTATGTGTGCGTTTGGCGCGCGCCGCGAGCCTCAAGTCGATCGCCCGGACGACACAAAGTCCGCGAATTCAAAAGGTGGCGCCTGCACGGCAAGCCGCCGACCATTGTGCCACGAAACAACAATAAGGACCGCGGAAACAACCGTCGGCTTCTTTGCTCAGACCTTAAACAACAAGGGGAAGAAAAATGAAGGCAGGAAAATTAATGCTCGGCGCGCTCGCCGCAGCGACAATGGCGTCACCGGCGCTGGCGGAGCGCGGATCCGACGGACAGGTCAACATCATTTATTGGCAGGCGCCATCGACCATGAATCCGTATCTTTCGGGCGGCACGAAGGAACTGGAAGCTGCATCGCTGGTTCTTGAGCCGCTGGCTCGGTATGATGAAGCGGGCAATATGGTGCCATGGCTTGCCGAGAGTGTCCCGACGGTCGACAATGGTGGCGTCTCTTCCGACCTCAAATCCATTACATGGAAGCTGAAAGACGGACTGCTCTGGTCCGATGGGAGCCCGGTCACTTCAGCCGACATCGCCTTTACCTGGAAATACTGCACGGACCCGGAAGGCGGCTGCGCGCAGAGCGAAAAATATAACGATGTTGCCGACGTCAAGGTTGTCGACGACCAGACGGTAACAGTAACTTTTGATGTGCCGAAACCCTTCCCCTACGGTCCGTTCGTCGGTGCGCAGGCACCGATCATACAGGCGGCTCAGTTCGCCGATTGCCTTGGCGCCAAGGCGCCGGAATGCACGGATGCCAACTTCGGCCCGATCGGGACGGGTCCCTTTGTTGTGACTGATTTTCGACCGAACGACGTGATTTCATTCGATGCCAATTCCAACTACCGCGATCCGGCCAAGCCGGCTTTTGCCACGGTTAATTTCAAGGGCGGCGGTGATACCGCGGCGGCGGGCCGCGCGGTTCTGGAAACAGGCGAGTTCGACTATGCCTGGAACATGCAACTCGCCCCCGACGTGCTGTCCGCCATGGAAGGAAGAGGTATCGGACAAACGGTCTCCGCCTTCGGAACGCTCGTTGAACAGATTCAGGTCAACCTGACAAATCCCGACCCGTCGCTCGGCGATGAGCGTGCGACCGCCAAGCATCCGCATCCTTTCCTGACCGATCCGGCCGTTCGCCAGGCGCTGTCGATGGCCATTGATCGCAACCTGCTGGTGGAAATCGGCTACGGCAGTGCGGGCCGCCCGACCTGCAACGTTCTTCCGGCACCTGAAATCTACAAGTCGACGGCCAATGATGGCTGCCTTGTCCAGGACATCGAGGGCGCCAAAAAGGTCCTTGAGGATGCCGGTTGGGTCGCCGGCGGCGACGGGATACGCGCCAAGGACGGCGTCCGCCTGTCAATATTGTACCAGACCTCTACCAACGCCGTACGCCAGGATTTCCAGGCGCTCATTAAGCAGTGGTGGGAAGAGATCGGTATTGAAACGGAGCTCCGCAACATCGACGCGTCGGTCTTCTTTGGTGGCGATCCGGCAAGCCCTGATACCTTCCAGAAGTTTTACGCAGATGTAGAAATGTACGCCAACAACTTCGATGGAACGGACCCGGAAGCCTACATGGCGAACTGGGAATGCGAGCAGGCGCCGCGGCCCGAGACCCAATGGCAGGGCAACAACATGCCGCGCTTTTGCAGCGAAGACTACGATGCGCTCGTGGCCAAAATGGCTCAGACCGGCGCGCTCGAGGAGCGTGCTGAATTGGCCAAGGCAATGAACGACAAGCTGATGCAGGAATATGTCATCATCCCGCTGGTTGATAGGGGCCGTATTTCTGCGCATGCCAATTCACTTGGCGGTATTGTCATGAATGTCTGGGATTCCGAACTCTGGAACATCGCCGACTGGTATCGCGTGAAGTAGCACGATCGAGGAAAGGGGCAGGGACCTGCAGGTCGCTGCCGCAATCACGCCGCTCCGGGTCACCGGGGCGGCCCCTCGGCCGTATCTGAGATATTGATCCAATGCTGAACTTCACCGTTCGCCGGCTTGTGCTGGCCATTCCGACGCTGATTGCGATCAGCCTCATTATATTTCTATTGCTCGATCTGGCGCCAAGCGATCCGACGGCCAATTTGCCGCTGACCATACCGCCTGAAGTGCGCGAGAAGATCAGGCAGTCGCTGGGCCTCGGCGATCCGATCTACATTCGCTATCTGCTTTGGTGCAAGCAGTTCTTCATCAATGAACCGCTCAACATGATCGAGCAATGGTTCGGGTGGGATTTTGGCGGCGACCGGCTGCGCGTGCTGAGCTGGCAGACCCGCTCGCCTGTGGTCGACCTGATCGTTCAGCGTATGCTCCAGACATTATGGGTCGTGGGCATGTCCTATGTCATCGGGGTGCTTATTGCACTGCCGATCGGCATTATCTCAGCCTACCGGCAATACAGCCTTTTTGATCAGATCGGCACGTTCATCTCGATGGTCGGCTTTTCGGTCCCGACCTTTTTCACCGGTGTTCTGGCGATTGTTGTTTTTTCAGTCTGGCTTGGCTGGTTCCCGTCAATATACGACACCACCCATGAGGTGACGGACTGGGAAAGCTTCCTCTTCCAGGTCCGGCAGATGATCATGCCGGTGGCCGTCCTCGCCCTGTTCAATGCCGCGCAGATCAGCCGGTTCATGCGCGCCTCCATGCTCGACAATCTCAATCAGGATTATGTTCGCACGGCGCGAGCGAAGGGGGTCCGCGAACAGGCTGTCGTGCTCGTTCACGTGCTTCGCAACTCCCTCATTCCTGTTGTCACCGTCATCGCCCTTGGCGTACCGCAGATCTTTGGCGGCGCAATTATCACCGAGCAGGTTTTCAAGGTGAACGGCCTTGGCCAACTGCTGATCATCTCCATTCAGGGCGGCGATCTGCCGACGGTCCAGACCCTGACCTTCATTTTCGCGGGTCTGATTGTCCTGTTCAATCTGGTCGCCGACGTCCTTTACGGACTGCTGGATCCGAGGATACGCTATGACTGACACGGTTCCTGAAGCGCTTGCCGACGAGCAACCGCCAAAATCCCAATGGCGTCTCGTCTGGGATCAGTTCAAGACCCATCGCGGCGCCGTGTGGGGTATGGGCTTCTTCATCTTCGTCGTCCTTGCAGTCACCCTTGGCCCCTATGTCTGGACCATCGACGCCCAATATATCGACATTCGGGCCCGCAACTCGGGACCGACTCTCGCCCATCCGCTCGGAACCGATCAACTCGGCCGCGACACGCTGGCCCGTGTCCTCATGGGTGGACGTGTATCGATGGCAGTCGGCATCACCGCCATGGCACTGGCCCTGGTCGTAGGCGCCCTCATCGGTGTCCTGGCTGGCTATTTCAGGCGGCTTGACGGTCCTTTGATGCGGCTTACCGATCTGTTCCTGGCGCTGCCGCTCCTGCCGCTGCTGCTGGTCATTATCATGCTCTTCCGGGATACGCTGCGCGCAGCCTTCGGACCGGAGACGGGGATATTCTTTCTGATCGTCTTTGTCATTGGCATCACGTCCTGGATGCAGACCGCGCGCATCGTGCGCGGCGATGTCCTTGCCATCAAGGAGCGGGAGTTCATTGTGGCTTCGCGGTCCATCGGTACGCCGCCGCAGCGCATGATCCTTCGCCATATTCTACCGAACGTTCTGTCGCCGATCACCGTTTCCGCGACCCTGGGCATTGCCAACGCGATCATAACAGAGTCCGCGCTGTCCTTTCTGGGCCTGGGTTTTCCGTCGGATTTTCCGACCTGGGGGCGCCTGCTGTTCGATTCGACCGACTACATGCAGCAATACCCCGAACGCGTATTGTGGCCGGGCTTGGCCATCTCGCTGACCGTCCTGAGCGTGAATTACATTGGTGACGGCTTGCGTGACGCCCTCGACCCGCGGATCAGGGGGCGGTGATTGGGCGATCATCTTGGTTGGAAAGGCCAGGCATCGGGGAAAACCGCAACGCGCTGACCAATCCGAGTTGATCCGGTTGGGCAGGTGCGCGTGGGCTTGGGAAAGTTGGCTGGGGCGGCTGGATTCGAACCAGCGCATGGCGGTACCAAAAACCGCTGCCTTACCACTTGGCTACGCCCCAACACTGCCGCGAAACGCAGTCCCGGCTGGAGCCTGCACTTAACATCTCCGTTCAGAAATTCAAGCGTAGAGTGGCATGTCTTTGCCCGTCTGGCCCTTGGCGCAGCGGCGTCATCCGTTTGCCTTGAGGGTTTTATAGCGCGCCGTAAGCTGGAGGCCGACAACGGCAATCACCATCATCAGCCAGATCGGATCCATGCGCCGCAGGAAGAAGGTCTCCATGAAAGACAGCAGCGCCAGAAAAACGATGATCATCATGAAAAGATCGGCAAGGTTCCGGTTGGACGGGATTTGGCAGGACTTTACATAGTTGACGGCAGGCGCAATGAAGAGCGCCCAAAACAGGATGACGAAGCCGAAGACACCGGTCGTCAGGGCAATGTCGATGTAGTTGTTGTGGCCGTGCACGATGCCGCGAAAATCCCACGGCCACGCGTAGGGGTATTCCATGTCCGTCACAAGCGGCGTTCCCCAGAAATTGTCATAACCCGTTCCGAACCAGAGATGGTTGGGAATGTTGAGAATTCCGTACTCCCATAGCGTTGCGCGCCCGGTGAAAGAGGGATCGTCCAGCAAGAGTGCAGTGATTTGCGCAAAGAACGGTATATAGACGGAGCCGATCGTCAGCATCGCCAACGCGAGCACAGCGGCTGCGTAAAGCGCAACCGTCAGCATTGGCAAGCCGAAAACGCGTCCGGCAAGCACGGCGATCACGGCAATCGGAACAAGACTTATCGTTGTTTTCGAGCCGGTCTGGATAACAAACACGAGTGACAGTGCGACAATCACCATGCCGACTGCCTTCATCCCGGCGCGCCAAAGGTAAATCCCGAACATGATGAGGACGGATATCGTCGGTCCGGCGAGGTTCTTGTGGGCAAAGTGGCCGCGCCAAAGACCGGCATGGTGCGCTTCGTCGCCGACCCCGCCGTGGATCGCCTCATCCGGAATCAGGATGATCCCCGCGTAGCTGATTGCCAGAACGCTCAGAATGGCACTTGCGCTGACAATCTGGAACGCGCGTTCGTCCGGTGGCAAAAGAACAATGCAAGAGGTGATCAGGATGCAGATCAGCGTGAGCGCCACGGAACGCAACACGGCTTCCGGATTTGGCGCGACCATAACGGACAGGACAAGCACAGCGAAAATGCCGATCCATGCAGGCGCCAGAAATATCCGCAACAACCGGCGGTCAACGAGGCTGGCGATACAAACTGCGGCGATGGTACCTGCAGCGAGGTAGCCGATCTGGTTGAGCGAGTCGCCATGCTGTGTTTCCAGTTGCCGGACGCTGACATAGTTGAACGGTCGCAGCGACAACAGCACGAGGCAGAACGCGCAATAGGCGGCTATTCCGCCGACCAGCTTCATCAACGGCTGCAGGCTGGAGTGATGAAAGCCTGTGAATAGCCTCTGCTCGGCGACAGCCACAATCCTGTCCGGCATCAGCCGGCCTCTTTATCGGTCGATCATCGGCGGCTGCGTCGCAGCACCTTTACCTGAAAGTGCCGGAATATGGTTAATGCACTGTTTACCTTCGTCGCTACGCAGGGATGAAAACCGTCTGCAGTTCCTTGTTAACGGTCGGAGCATTCCCAATTCGGGTGGATCCAGGGGCGCAGGTTCGACCGGGGCAGGGGCTGTTGCCCAAGAATGTGATCGGAGGCCTTTTCACCGACCATGATCGACGGTGCATTCAAATTGCCGTTGGTGATTTCCGGGAACACGGAGGAGTCCGCGACCCTCAGGCAGTCAACGCCGATTACCCGGCACTGCGGATCAACGACACTGAGCGCATCGTCAGCCCGGCCCATCCTGCACGTTCCGCAGGGATGATAGGCGCTTTCGGCGTGTTCGACGATGAAGCCGTCCAGTTCGTCGTCGCTTTGAACATCTTCGCCGGGCGCGATTTCACGGCCGCGATAGGCATCAAAGGCCGGCTGGCCGAATATCTCGCGCGTCAGCCTGATACAGTGTCTGAAGTCCTGCCAGTCATTCGCTTCGCTCATGTAATTGAACCGAATGACAGGCGTGTCGGCGGGGTCGGCCGATCGCAGCGTCACGGTACCCCGCGACCGCGAGCGCATCGGCCCGACATGGGCCTGAAACCCGTGTACGTTTGCTGCCGCGGTGCCGTCATATCGCACTGCGATCGGGAGGAAGTGGTACTGGATGTCCGGGTATTTCACACCCGGTTGCGAACGGACGAAAGCTGTAGCCTCGAAATGATTGGAGGTCCCCGGTCCGGATTTGAAAAACAGCCACTCGGCGCCGATCAGACCCTTCGAAATCAGATTGAGCTTGGAATTCAGGGTGATCGGCTGCGTGCACTCATGCTGGATGTAGAGCTCAAGGTGATCCTGCAGATTCTTGCCCACCCCGGGCCTGTCGGCGACAACATCGATGCCAAGCGCATTGAGATGTGCCGCCGGGCCGATACCCGACAACATCAGCAGTTTCGGAGAGTTGAAGGCCGAGGCCGCTATGATGACCTCCCGGTCTGCCTCGATGGTTTCGATTGCGTTGCCCCTCTGGATTTCAACGCCGCTCGCCATGCCGTCTTCGATGACGATCCTGCGCGCCAGCGCTCGTACCAGGGTGAGGTTGGGCCGTTTGAGTGCCGGCCGCAGATAGGCATTGGCCGCGGACCAGCGGATACCCCGATGGATCGTCTGTTCCATCGGGCCGAACCCTTCCTGCTTTTCGCCATTGTAATCGTCGGTAACTTCGAAACCGGCCTGTGCACCTGCTTCAATAAAAGCCTGAAAGAGCGGATTCTTCCTTTCACCACGTCGAACGTGCAGCGGTCCGGCATGTCCACGCCAGCCGTTCTGACCGCCATGCGAGGTCTCCATCTTCTGGAAATAGGGAAGCACGTCCGCATAGGACCACCCATCGGCGCCCGCGCGCTCCCATCCGTTGAAGTCTTCGGCGTGTCCGCGCACATAGACCATTCCGTTGATTGAGGACGAGCCGCCCACCACCTTTCCGCGGGGCGCGGCCATGCGACGCCCGCCGAGATGGGGCTCGGGTTCGGTGCGGTATCCCCAGTCGTAATGGGCCATGTTCATAGGGTAGGAAAGGGCCGCCGGCATCTGGATGAAGGGTCCGATATCCGATCCGCCATACTCGACCACGATAACGGAGTGCCTGCCGTCCTCGCTGAGCCGGTTGGCCAGTGCGCTGCCCGCCGAGCCGGACCCTATGATGACAAAATCAGCCCGCATTGCATTTGTCTCCGATCGTTTCAATAGGGGCTGTCGACCGGGCCGGTCGCAACGTAGACGCTTTTGATCTGGCTGTAATATTCGATCGCGGCGCGGGAATTCTCGCGGCCCACGCCCGAGCGCTTGTAGCCACCGAACGGCGCCTCGACCGGTGCCAGATTGTAGGTGTTGATCCAGCAACTTCCGGCTTTGATGGCTGCGATCACCCGGTGCGCGCGCGAAAGATCGCGCGTGAAGACACCTGCAGAAAGCCCGAACTCGGTGTCATTGGCCCGCGCAATCACTTCTTCTTCATCATCGAAGGCAAGTACGCTCATCACCGGTCCGAAGATTTCCTCGCGCGCAATGCGCATCGTGTCTTTCACACCGGTGAAAACGGTCGGTTCGACGAAGAACCCGTTTTCCATGCCCTGCAGCGCGAGACGGTTACCGCCGGTCGCAAGATCGGCGCCCTCGCTTTGGCCGATCTCGATATAGTCGAGGACCGTATCGCGCTGGCGCGCACTGACAAGCGGCCCCATCTGGGTTGCTTCGTCCTGCGGGTCGCCGATCCGGATCGCTTCCGTGCGGGCAATGAGCGCTTCGACAAAGGAGTCGAGGCATCTGCGCTGCACGAAGACACGTGTGCCGTTCGAACATACTTGCCCGCTCGAATAGAAATTGCCGAGCATGGCCCCGCCCACCGCGTCGTGCAGATCGGCGTCGTCAAAGATGATGAGCGGCGATTTGCCGCCCAGTTCCATGGTCACGTGACGAATGCCGGCCGAGGCGGCAGCCATCACCTTTTTGCCCGTCGGTACCGATCCGGTGAGCGATACCTTGTCGATATCGGGATGGGTACTGAGCGCCGCACCGGTTTCGCCGTAGCCCTGTATGACATTGTAAACCCCTGCTGGAAGACCGGCCTCGTGCAGGATTTCCGCCACTTTGAGGGCGCAGAGAGGCGTCGTTTCGGATGGCTTGAAAACCATCGCGTTGCCGCATGCCAGCGCCGGTGCGCCTTTCCAGCATGCAATCTGGGTCGGATAGTTCCACGCCCCAATCCCGGCACAGACACCCAAGGGCTCGCGTCTCGTGTAAACAAAGTCGCCGCCGAGATCGATATATTCGCCGTTGATCGAGGCAGCCAGTCCGCCGAAATACTCCAGCGCATCGGCACCGGATGTGGCATCTGCCACCAGCGTCTCCTGCAACGGCTTGCCGGTGTCGTAGCTTTCGAGTTCGGAAAGAGACCGATTGCGGTCGCGCATCATGTCGGCAGCGCGGCGCAACACGCGGCCGCGCTCCGTGCCGCTCATCGCGGCCCACTTTTTCTGGCCTTCGATGGCAGCGGCGACGGCATCCTCGACAATGGCAGGTGTTGCCGCGTGCAGGGTTGCGATCACCTCGCCTGTGGCAGGATAGACGCATTCGATGGGCTTGCCGGCGGTATCCTCGACATAGGCGCCGTTAATGAAATGCGAAGCTTCAGGCTGTTGTTTCATGGCCAAATCCGTTCTATTCGCCGCGCGGAAACCGCTGGTTTTCCTCAAGCTCGTTGAGATCCATGTGATTGCGCATGTACCGTTCGGACGCTTTTTGCAGCGGCTGGAAGTCCCACGGATAGTATGATCCGTTGCGCAGAGCCTCGTAGACGACAAGGCGGCGCGCCTGGCTTTCGCGAACCTCGGCATCGAACCGGTCCATGTCCCAACGCGCCCGGGCCTGGTTGACAAAATCCGCCAGCAAGTCCCCATAGACTGCTTCGCCGGCGAGATTGTTGAGCTCGTGGCGATCGGTTGCGAGATCGAAAAGCTGAGGCGGATCCAGATCGCAATGCACGAATTTGTGACGGCCGTCCCGGATGCAGACGAGGGGGGCATAGGATCCTTCGGCCGCGTATTCCATCAAGACCGGCGCGGTGCGCGATCCTCCGGCAAGAATGGGAAGCAGGCTCTCCCCGTCCGTCCAGGCTTTGACCGTGGACATGTCGGCGCCGGCAAGGTCTGCAAGGGTTGGATTGACGTCGAGCGTCGAAACCGGTGCCTGGTAAAGACCCGCTTCAATGCCGGGGCCTGCAATCATCAGCGGCACCCGGGCCGAACCCTCGTAGAAGCACATCTTGAACCACAGGCCGCGTTCGCCGAGCATGTCGCCATGGTCGGAACAAAAGACAATGACGGTGTTCTCGACCATCCGCATGGCTTCGAGCGCGTCCATAAGCTCACCGATCTTGTCGTCGAGATAGGATATATTGGCGAAGTAACCGCGCCGTGCCCGGCGCACCTGCTCGGGTCCGATATCGAAGTTTCGGTAATCATTCGCAAGGTAAAGCCGCCGCGCGTGCGGATCCTGATCTTCAAAGGCAATGGGTGCGACTGGCGGTTCCAGATGTGCGCAATCCTCGTACAGGTCCCAGTACTTGCGGCGCGCGACATAGGGATCGTGCGGATGGGTGAATGAGACGGTCAGGCACCAAGGCCTTGCATCGGGATCGTCCGATGCGCGTGCCAATTGGTGCAGTTTTTGAAGGCCGCGGAACGCAACCTCGTCGTCATATTCCAGTTGGTTCGAGGTTTCGGCGATACCGGCGCCGGTGACCGACCCGAGGTTATGATACCACCAGTCGACGCGTTCGCCCGGTCGCCTGTAATCGGGCGTCCATCCGAAATCGGCCGGATAGATATCAGTCGTCAGCCGTTCTTCAAATCCGTGCAACTGATCGGGCCCGACAAAGTGCATTTTGCCGGATAGACACGTGTAGTAGCCGTTCCGGCGCAGGTGGTGCGCAAAGGTTGGAACATCGGAATTAAACTCTGAGGCATTGTCGTAAACCCGCGTGCGGCTTGGCAACTGCCCCGACATGAATGACGCGCGTCCTGGGGCGCAGAGTGGTGATGCGGTGTACGTGTTGTTGAACCGTGCCGAGCGCTGTGCCAGCGCCTTCAGGTTTGGTGTATGCAGCCATTCCGCCGGTCCATCCGGAAATAGCGTCCCGTTCAGCTGATCCACCATGATGATCAGGATGTTTGGCTGCCGATCCATCATTAAAGTCTCCGGCCCGGTCGATGCCGCTTGCAAGGAGTCGCCCGACTTCCTCTTTATTTTTGATTGGTCATTCATTCAAGAAAAATCTCAATTCGGACAAAGCCTGCTGCTCGCTTGAGCGCAATCGGCTGGGTATGGTGCCATAAGGCTGCCGAAGCCTTTGGATCCGCTTGGGGAGAGGACCGACAAAAAATTGCAGGCCTAATACGACAAGGCGGCCTTTAATTTGATTGATTTTGGCTGCATAGCGTTTATGGCTGTGGGCTCGAAAGTTTCCGATGACGGCAGAGGTGAACCATGTTGGAAAAGACCGAATTTTATATCGATGGCGCGTGGGTTAAACCCCTGGAGCCGAAGCGACACGACGTGATCAACCCGGCGACCGAAGAGGTCTGCGCGGTTATTTCGCTGGGCTCGCAAGGCGACGTTGATCGCGCGGTTGCGGCGGCGAAAAAAGCGTTCGCGACGTACAGCCAGACAACGCTTGAGGAGCGTGTCGGGCTGATTGAAAAGCTGCTCGAGGTCATGAAGCGGCGCAACGAAGATATGGCGCATGCCATTTCCACCGAAATGGGCGCCCCAATTTCGCTTGCCCGCAGTGCCCAGGCTGGATCCGGGCCTTTCCATGTGAAGGGTTTTCTGAAGGCACTTGAAAAGTATCATTTCGAGGAACAGTTCAACGATGACGGCGAGCAGATTGTCCATGAACCGATCGGCGTTTGCGGTCTGATCACGCCGTGGAACTGGCCGGTCAATCAGATCGCGCTGAAAGTGATACCTGCACTCGCGGTGGGCTGCACCTGCGTTCTGAAACCGAGTGAAATCGCTCCTCTGTCGGCGATGATTTTTGCCGAGATGATTGATGAAGCAGGGTTTCCAGATGGCGTGTTTAACCTTGTAAACGGCGAGGGAATGGTAGTGGGCGAGGCGATGTCCAGCCATCCTGATATCGATATGATGTCGTTTACCGGCTCAACCCGCGCAGGCACTTCGGTCATGAAGGCGGCCGCCGGAACGATCAAGCGCGTGGCGCTGGAACTTGGCGGCAAGTCACCCAACATCGTCTTTGAAGATTCAGATCTTGAGAAGGCGATCAAGCAAGGCATATTCGGCTGCTTCGGCAATACGGGCCAGTCCTGCAACGCACCGACACGCATGCTTGTGCAGCGATCGGTGTATGAAGATGCCATCGAACTTGCCGCCAAATATGCTGACAAGGTTCAGGTGGGCGATCCGACGCAGGAGGGCAGGCATATCGGACCTGTCGTCAGCGAAACGCAATTCAACAAGATCCAGGGTCTGATCAACAAGGCGATCGAAGAAGGTGCGCGCGTTGTTGCCGGCGGTCCGGGGCGGCCTGAAGGGTTGGAGCGCGGATATTTCGTCAGGCCGACCGTCTTCGCTGACGTCAACAATGACATGACGATCGCCCGTGAAGAGGTTTTTGGTCCGGTGCTTGCAATGATTCCCTTCGATACCGAGGAAGAAGCCATCTCCATTGCAAACGACACACCCTACGGACTGTCTGCCTATGTCCAGACCTCTGACCAGGCAAAGGCACGGCGTGTTGCCAAGCAGTTGCGCTCCGGAATGGTGCAGATCAACGGCACGGATCATCCAAGCGGCAGCCCCTTCGGCGGCTACAAGCAGTCCGGCAACGGTCGTGAGGGCGGTCGCTGGGGCCTTGAGGATTTCCTCGAAGTAAAGGCAATAAGCGGTTACTGATCTCGTCGCGGCGCGCGTCGCGGATGCGGTGCGCGCCCGGCCGGCCGTGTTGCATTCCGGCTACGAAATTGTTAAACGTTGAACAATAATGCAGACACGGCTGGAACGCACGGCCAAACCGGATCGTGGGTGTTTCGGCATGAAAGAGCCAGGTTGCGCAGTGCGCGAAAACCGGCGCTGTTGGAGGAGAGTTTATGACCGCTTGTATTACCGGATGGGCCCATTCGAAGTTCGGAAAGCTTGAGGGCGAAACGGTCGAAAGCCTCATTGTCGGCGTCGCAAATGAAGCAATTGCCCATGCCGGTCTTGAAGCGGCCGACATAGACGAAATTATACTCGGACATTTCAACGCCGGTTTCAGCCGGCAGGACTTCACCGCCAGCCTTGTGCTGCAGGCCGATGATGCGCTGCGATTCAAGCCGGCGACCCGGGTCGAAAACGCCTGCGCCACGGGCTCCGCCGCAATTCATCAAGGCCTCAATGCAATCAAGTCCGGCAACGCGCGCCATGTGCTTGTTGTCGGTGTTGAGCAGATGACGACCACGCCCGGCCCGCAGATCGGAGAAAACCTGAAGAAGGCCTCCTATCTGCCTGAAGACGAAGATATTCCGGCCGGATTTGCGGGCGTTTTCGGACAGATCACCGACGCCTACTTCCAGCGCCATGGCGACCAGTCCGACGCTTTGGCAATGCTTGCCGCCAAGAACCACAAAAACGGCGTCGAAAATCCCTACGCGCAGATGCGCAAGGATCTGGGCTACGATTTCTGCCGCACCGAAAGTGACAAGAATCCTTACGTTGCCGGTCCCCTCAAACGCACCGACTGTTCCCTCGTATCGGACGGGGCGGCTGCAATCGTGCTCACCGATCTGCCGACATCCATGCATGCGCCCCGCGCTGTCATGTTCCGCGCTGCCGAGCATGTTCAGGATTTCCTTCCAATGTCGAAGCGCGATATTCTCTTGTTCGAAGGGTGCGAGCAGGGCTGGAGAAGAGCGCTGAAAACGGCCGAGGTGGCGCTCGACGACCTGTCCTTCGTCGAAACCCATGACTGCTTCACCATCGCCGAACTGATCGAATACGAAGCCATGGGTCTTGCGGCAAGGGGACAAGGCGGTGCGGTGGCGTTGTCGGGAGAGACCGCCAAGGACGGACGCCTGCCGGTCAATCCTTCCGGCGGGCTGAAAGCCAAGGGCCATCCGATCGGTGCCACCGGTGTATCGATGCATGCCTTGACGGCAATGCAGCTTTGCGGCGAGGCAGGCGGCATTCAAGTCGACGACGCAACGCTTGGCGGCATCTTTAACATGGGCGGAGCGGCGGTTGCCAACTATGTGTCGATCCTTGAGCGCGTGCGATAGAAGCCGCCAATAGCCAGCGCGCCGCAATCGCACCGCAGTTCAGCAGTCGATATTTCGCGATGATTTTCAGGCGTCGACACCGCTAAAGCGCCGCTCGAGATAGGTGTCCTTGAATCCGTCTCCTTGACCGGCTAGCACATGGTCGTGAGGTGGCTAAGAACCGGCGCAAAGCGAGGGCTGAAAAAGCCGCCCCTTGCGATTGTTGAGGTATTCGAATGTCCATTCTGGTCACAGGCGGCGCGGGCTATATCGGCAGCCACATGGTCTGGCGCCTTCTGGATGCGGGCGAAACCGTCATTGTGGTCGACCGGCTGTCGACCGGTTTTGACTGGGCGGTTCCGGCCGAGGCAAAACTTTTTGTTTGCGACATTGGCGATCAGGAGCGGGTCGTGGGGCTTATGCGCGATCACGCCGTGAGCGCCGTGTTCCATTTTGCCGGTTCCATCATCGTGCCGGAATCCGTTTCCAACCCGCTTGCTTACTACCTAAACAACACGGTCAATTCGCGTGCCCTGTTGGAAGCTTGTGTTGATGCCAACGTTTCGCATTTCATCTTCTCGTCGACAGCGGCGGTATACGGAACCCCCGAAGCGGGAGAACCGGTGCATGAAGATTCGCCGTTGCGCCCCGAATCCCCATACGGCAATTCGAAACTCATGACGGAGACCATGCTGCGCGATGTCGCCGCCGCCCATCCGATGATTTATTCGTGTGTGCGCTATTTTAATGTTTCCGGTGCGGACCCGAATGGGCGTGCCGGTCAATCAACCAGAAATGCCACGCATCTGATCAAGGCAGCCACGCAGACTGCGCTGGGGAAACGGCCGCATCTGGAGATTTACGGAACCGACTATCCGACCGCCGACGGGACCTGCATTCGCGACTACATCCATGTAAGCGACCTTGTCGAAGCCCACTATCTGGCTTTGCAGGATATGCGCGCCACGGGTGAAAACATGATTGTCAATTGCGGCTACGGACACGGGCATTCGGTTTTCGACGTGGTCGAGACTGTAAAACGGATCAGCGGTTCCGATTTCGAAGTCCGTCTCACGGAACGCCGTCCCGGAGACGCGGTCACGATTGTGGCGAATTCGGATCGCATCCGTGACCGGTTGAATTGGGAACCCCGGTTCGATGATCTCGACAAGATCGTCACCCACGCCTTGCGCTGGGAAGACGCGCTCTCACGGCGCAACAGCTGAGGCCATGTAAACAAAAAGCCAGGCCCCGTGTTCGGACCCGGCTTTGTCTTGCGTCCTCGTTTTTCTAGTTCAATGGAACAGAACAGATCATCCGAGTGTGGTTGCTGTTGATGTAGCAGTTCGCCGGTATGGGGCCGGACGGGATCGGATAGATATAAGTCTGTTGAGGCTGCTGGGCGGAACTTGCAGCCGCTGCACCCACGACCGCTCCCGTGGCGAAGGCCGCTCCCGGATAATAGTAGGGGTGATAGGGCGGCGGATAGGGCGGATACGGGTGATATGGGTGATAGGGATGATAACGGCACTCAGGTGCTTGCGGCGCATGATAGCAGTAGGGACCTGGAACCGGGTGGTATGGATGATACGGATGATACGGATGATACGGATGGTATGGATGGTACGGGCCATAGGGATAATAGCCGGCATGATGTCCGCCTCCGACGCGTCCGCCACCGGCACGGCCGCGAAAACCGGGGCCGTGATCGACAAACACCGCAACACTCTCGGCACTTTCGGGCAGTTCACCGGACAGCACGGTAACGTCATAGGCGAGGCTGGTGCCGTCGACCCGCGCGCTGGTGATTTCGACAATGGCGGGAATCTGGTTTGTGCTGCCTAATACAGTCACTGCCGCATTCGGCGGGTCGATGGCAAACGGTCCGCTTGGCGCGTTCCAGAGGCTGACGAACATGCTGTTGGGCACCTGACCCGTCAGCCGATACGGGTGGTCGCTGAAAAAGATCGTCGAAGGCGCAACGCCGTCCAGCGTAAGTGTCGTGCCATCATATTGCATCGAACTGGCCTGCTGGACATATTCATAAGATGGTGCCGGTGCCGCCGGTAGGGGTATCGCCTGTGTTGCGTCCTGCGCATGGGCGAACCCTGCGCCGAAAGCAAACAGCACCCCGCCAATGAGGGCATTCAGTCTGTACATGCGTGATTCCTCCTGATTGAGTCCTTGTTTTCAGTCTCACGGTGTAAACGCGATGCCGTATGCTCGGCTTGGCTCGATCGATAGCGGTATCGGGCTGCCGTTCTTCGCGCGTTGATCTAGGCGGTTTGTGTGACGGCTATGAGGCGGCAGCGTGGGTACTCCTTGACGATCCGACCGGGACGGATTGTCCCTGTCGCGAGGCCTGCCGACGGCCGATGCAGACGATCCTGTTTCGCCGCCGCATCGGCGGATATACAATTGTCAGTCAGACTACATCCGGCTAAGTGAAAGTGGAAGCAGAATTTGAGGCGGATTGATGGCCAACCCGGTCTTGGTTGAAGTGACCAGAGGCGGGCGTGTCGAGAGCGCGCATCGTGGATCGGCAGTTGTCGTCGATGAAACGGGCCGAACCTTGTTTTCCGCCGGCGATCCGCAGGCGCCGGTTTTTCCGCGATCTGCCATCAAGGCCATGCAGGCATTGCCGCTGGTCGAAACCGGAGCCGCCGACGCTTACCGTTTCGGCGATGTCGAACTGGCGCTGGCCTGCGCATCGCACTCCGGTGAACCGGCACATGTCGAAGGGGTCGCATCGATGCTGGCGGCAGCCGGCCTAATGCGCGAGGCACTGGAATGCGGGAGCCATTGGCCTTCAAACCACGCAGCAACGGTGGCTTTGGCACGGTCCGGACAAGATCCCACGGCTTTGCATAACAATTGCTCCGGCAAACATGCGGGCTTTATATGTACCGCCAAACATCTCGGCATCGGCCATGAGGGTTACGTCAGTTATCATCACCCTGTTCAGAAGATGCTAAGGCAAGCCCTGACGGAACTGACCGGCGCGCATCTGGCAATCGACAATTGCGGCACCGATGGCTGCTCCATTCCCACCTACGCGGTGCCGTTGCAATCCATTGCGTCCGGATTTGTGCGGATGATCACCGGAGACGGTCTCGAGCCGATCCGTGCAAGGGCGGCGCGGCGGATCTTCGACGCTTGTATGGCCAAGCCCTTTTTTGTCGCAGGCACCCATCGGACCTGTACGCGCCTGATGGAAACCCAGCCAGGTGCAATTTTCGCCAAGACCGGTGCCGAAGGTGTTTTTTGCGCCGCATTGCCGCGGCAGGCAATCGCCGTCGCCATCAAATGTGACGACGGCAACAAGCGCGCCGCCGATGCTGCGGTCGCAGCACTCCTTGCCCGCTTCATCGACGCGGACGAGGAAGCGCGCGAGAGACTGTGGGCACAGTCACGCTGCTCCGTGAGAAACTGGAACAATATGGATGTTGGAACGGTCCGCGTCACAGAGACGCTGATGTGAAACGGACTTTGAGCAGGTTGATTCAGTTCATTCGAAATCAGCGTTAAAGTACTGTATTTCCAAATATATCAAGGTGACTGAAGCCATCCGCGCCGGCCTTTGCAAGATCTTCGGTTGCCGGATCGGCCCAGCGATAGCCAATGACTGCGCCGCGCAATGTGTTTTGGAAGATATTGTTGCTGATCTGCGCGGACTGTGCACCTTCAGCCACGCTGACGGCGACGCCTACCGCGCTGTTGCGGACAACATTTCCGGTGGCTGCCACGCTGCGCAGGTATGGGCCCCATCCAAGCAGCATGCCCGCGCGCGGCGCGCTATCGATGACGTTTCCGGTCACCGCCGTATCGGCTTCGACACCGATACCCCAGCCAAAGCCGAAGCCTTCCTGGGGGTAGGGGCCCTCCGTTTTCAGGTTCCGGATGACATTCCCAGTGACTGCGGCGAGGCGCCCGCCCTCGTTGAAGTTGGAGATCGACACGCCGTTGGCTGCGCCATCGACAAGATTGTTGGCGACAACAGCGCCTTGAAAGGCGAATTCGCAGTATATTGCCGTTTCGCCGCTGTCACTGCACCGGTTACCGACCAACTGAACGTCCGAACTGCTGTTGCAACGGATCGCAGAGAAGGCGCAACCTTCCAGGACGTTATCGGCGATCAGCACCTTGTCGGCTCTATAAGCATTGATGCCGTTGCCGTTTTGGCCGGTTCCGCCCGATCGTGCGCCGATGCGCGCAACACGATTTCCGGAGATGATCGAGCCATCGGCGGCTGCGCGCCAGCGATGGACCAGAATGCCGCCATTGGCGCAGTCGGCAATCTCGTTGTCGGCAATGCGCATGCCAAGGCCTTCGACGCAATAGATGGCAGCATCGGCGGCGCCCGAAATGCGGCTGCGCGTAATCGAGCCGCCACTGCCATCAAGCGAGATTGCGTGCCTGCGGCTGCCCAGAAAGCGACAACCTTCAATGTCGATCTTGACGACGCCCGTGACCTGCAACGTCGCCTGCACATAGTCGGCAAGCCATCGATTGGCGCCGTCAAATGTGAGCTCTGAAAGACGGATATGTTCGGCATTCTCCGCCAGCACGAAATGACCATCGCCGCCATAAACCAGTCGGGTAGCGCCGGCGATACCTGTCAAATGCACGTATCGCGGCAAGTTCAGGTTCGAGACCATATATGTGCCTGGCGGCAGAAACACCGGGCTGCGCTGCTCCGATGCACGCTCCAATATGGCATTGAGTTCGCGGCTTTGATCGTCGATACCGCCGGGCCGCATGCCAAGTTCGACGGCATCGAGCGAGCCGCGCAGATCCGCCAGGCTTGGCGGTGTGTTCTGTGCACGGGCGGCAGAGCCAAGCCCCAAAAGAGCGGTTCCGGCTGTTACCATAAAGCGCCTGCGGGTCGTCATTTCGCTGCCATTTCGCACGGCCTCTCCGCATGTCACGCGGACAGTTTTTCTATCTATTCAGCCGCCAGCCTAATCGCCGAGAGTAAACAGACCATGCACAAGGATGAGAAAGGTAGGCGGTTGACCGCATCCTGCAGTACCGTTGTTTTTTACTGCCTTGATCCGGCCTTTCGAAGCGGTACTCTCGGCGTCAGGCCGGTTCCCACAATTCGATCGGGTTGCCCTCGGGGTCATGGAGCCTTGCAAAGCGCCCGTTGGGGTAGGCTTCCTCGTCGATCTTAACCTCAACTCCGGCAGATCGCAGCTGATTGACCATGGCATCAAGGTCTGCGACCCGGAAATTGATCATCCACTGCTGTTCAGCGCGCCCAAAATATTCCGTTGTCTTCTCGAATGGGCCGAAAACGGTGTCGCCAGCCTGCTGCTGCCAGCATTCCATTTCATAGCTCGTCGGCGTTTCTGCCACTCCGAGATGATCGGCATACCATTCGGCCAGCGCTTTCGGGTCCTGTGACCTGAAGAAGAATCCGCCGATACCAAGAACTTTTTCCATTGGAAACTCCTTTGCATCTCAACGCCTGCCCTCGAGCGCCGATCATAGCGCGCCGTCAACCGTGATCAAAATTCCGCCGCCGACATAATCGAGGATGCAGGCTTGGCGGCGATTGTCCAGCGACGCAAGCGCTCCTATAACAGACCGGCCAAAAGGGGGATCGGAACATTATGCTTCAGGACGGAAAACTGTATCTCGGAACAAGCCGCAAGCCGGATGATGCCGTCAACAAGGGCGAATATCTGGATCTGGGTTACGCCAACCGCCATGGCCTGATCACCGGTGCAACCGGAACCGGCAAAACCGTTACACTGCAGATCCTTGCCGAGGGTTTCTCAAATGCTGGCGTGCCAGTCTTTTGCGCCGATGTGAAGGGCGATCTTTCAGGGATTGCAGCGATCGGCGAGTATAAGGATTTTCTCGAAAAGCGCGCTTCGATGATCGGTCTGGACCCTTACGAGTTTCAGGAGTTCCCCGTCATATTCTGGGACATTTTCGGCGAAAAGGGTCACCGCATCCGTACAACCATGACCGAGATGGGACCGCTGCTCCTGGCGCGGCTGATGGACATGACGGACGCGCAGGAGGGCGTGCTCAATATTGCCTTCAAGATCGCCGACGAAAACGGCCTTGCCCTGCTCGACTTGAAAGACCTGCGGTCGATGCTGAACTACATGGCCGAGCACAGCAAGGAACTGACCGGCATCTACGGCAATGTGTCGAAACAGTCGATCGGCGCCATACAGCGCGATCTGCTGGTGCTCGAACAACAGGGAGCCGAAAAATTCTTCGGCGAACCCGCGCTCAAGATAAGCGACATGATGCGCACGACTCCAGACGGGCGCGGCGCCATCAGCGTTCTCGCCGCTGACCGGCTGATGATGAATCCGAGACTTTATGCGACTTTTCTTCTCTGGTTGCTGTCGGAATTGTTCGAGGAACTTCCGGAAGTGGGCGACCCCGACAGGCCCCGGCTTGTCTTCTTTTTCGACGAGGCGCACCTGTTGTTCGATGAGGCGCCAAAGGTGCTGGTTGATCGGGTCGAGCAGGTGGTGCGCCTGATACGATCCAAAGGCGTTGGCGTCTATTTCGTCACTCAGAACCCTCTGGATGTGCCGGAAACAGTGCTGTCGCAGCTCGGCAATCGTATCCAGCACGCATTGCGCGCTTACACGCCGCGCGAACAGAAGGCGGTCAAGACCGCTGCAGATACCTTCCGTCCCAATCCGGAATTCGACTGCTTCGAGGCGATCACAAATCTCGGTGTCGGAGAAGCACTTGTTTCGACGCTTGAAAGCAAGGGGGTACCCTCGGTCGTTCAGCGCACGCTCATTCGGCCGCCAGCCGCACGGCTTGGGCCTTTGACGGAGGCAGAGCGTGCCAAAGTTATATCCGTCAGTCCGCTTGGAGGTGAGTACGACAAGGACGTCGACCGCAAGTCCGCCTTTGAAATTCTGGCCAAACGCGCTGATGACGCAGCGCGTGCCGAAGAGGAAAGACGGCGCCACGAAGAAGAGGACGAAGAAGAGCTACAGGAAAGCCGCCGCTGGACGCTGCCCGGATTTGGTGACGATGACGATGACGACGACGATTATGACGAACGCGGCAGAAAGCGTTCATCGCGCCGCCGCCGGAGAAGCCAACCTCGCCGGCGATCAAACCGGCAGACGGTTGCCGAAGCTGCCATGAAATCGGCGGCAAGGTCGGTGGCGACCACACTCGGCAAGGCGCTCGTGCGCGGTATTCTGGGAAGCCTCAAGAAAGGTTTCTGAAGATCCACTGAAGTGTCTTTGCCCGACCCTCAAAGCTTCTGCAGGTTCGGAAGGACGGCGTCCGGCGAAAAATCCAGATATTCGTCCGGGTTGGATGTCCGGTTGATCCACACCGTTCTGAACCCAAACTTCTTTGCACCCGCTATGTCCCAGCGGTTCGACGACTGGAACGAAACCGCGTCCGGATAAAGCCGGTAGATTGTCGTCACCATTTCATAAACGGTGGGCGCCGTCTTGAAGGTCTCGAGTGCGTCGACGGAAAAGACGTCGTCAAGGATCGTGTCGAGCGCTGCATTCTTGACGGCTGATGCAAGCATTTCGGGTGAACCGTTGGACAAAATCGCCAGTCTTGCACCGCTATCCTTCAGAGACTTGAGGACAGTCGGGACTTCCTCGTAGCAATCCAGCTTCCAATAGGCTTCCAGCAACGCTTCGCGGTGCCTGGGATCCACTTCAGGCACGCGCGCCAGCGCATGGTCCAGCGCCTGCTCCGTCAGTTGCCAGAAATCCGTGTAAGCGCCCATCAGCGCGCGCACCCAAGAGTATTCAAGCTGTTTGCTGCGCCAGATTTCGGACAATAGGGGACCCTTCGGACCGATATCCGCGGCGTGGCGGCGGACCGCCGCATGCACGTCAAACAGCGTTCCGTAGGCATCAAACACATAAGCCGCGTAAGGATTTGCGGGTGGCATTGCAGCGGTCCTTTCTTTTGCGCAGGAGAATGTTCCGGCTGTTCGGCTTCGTCAAGGTTGTCGGCGCGGCGCTTCTGCCAATCCTTGGATATTGACCTTGTACACGCGATGAACTTGAGTGGTAACGGGAGGCCCGGCACAGGCCCGGCGAAATTGAGGAACGGATCATGACAGTACGAACGGAGGTCACCTCGACCACTTGGACATTCGTCGACGGCGACTGGCACGAAGGCAACGTGCCGCTTCTGGGCCCGCGCTCGCATGCGATGTGGCTTGGCACGTCCGTCTTTGATGGAGCACGGTGGTTCGAAAATGTCGCGCCGGATCTTGATCTGCATTGCGCCCGTGTGAACGCCTCGGCGGAAGCGCTTGGGCTAAATGCGACAATGGCGGCAGAAGAGATCGAGGCATTGTCGCATGACGGGCTGAAGAAGTTCGACGGAAAGACGGCGGTTTACATAAGGCCGATGTACTGGGCCGAACAAGGCGGTTACATGTCGGTTCCGGCGGACCGCGAGTCGACACGGTTCTGCTTATGCCTTTATGAGGTGCCGATGATACCCTCAGAGGGATTTTCGGTAACCGTTTCGCCCTTCCGGCGACCGTCCTTTGAAACCATGCCGACGGATGCGAAAAGCGGCTGTCTCTATCCGAACAACGGGCGGGCGATACTCGAGGCTAAATCACGCGGTTTCGACAATGCACTCGTTCTCGATATGCTTGGCAATGTTGCCGAGACGGGCACCTCGAATGTGTTCCTGGTCAAGGACGGGGTCGTGTTCACGCCGGTTCCAAACGGAACGTTTCTGGCTGGAATTACGCGTGCCCGCATCATTGCGCTTTTGCAACAGGATGGTCTCGAAATTGTCGAAAAGCGTCTTCATGTCGCCGATTTCTTGGATGCGGATGAAATCTTTTCGACCGGCAACCATTCAAAGGTCGTACCGATCACCCGGATCGAGGACCGGGAACTGCAAGCCGGTCCGGTTGCCCGGCGCGCCCGCGATCTCTACTGGAGCTGGGCACACGCCGGAGTGAAAATCTGAAGACAGGCACGCTGTTCGTCTAACGGCCGATAAACGGCGAAATAATCCGCGGTCGATGGCTTGCCGCCAGCGAGCCTCGCACCTATGTTCCACGCCAACGAGAAAATTGGCCGAATGCCTGAAGAGGAGAGTGACATGGCTTTCGAACTTCCAGATCTTCCCTACGACTATGACGCGCTGGATCCCTATATGTCCCGCGAGACGTTGGAATATCATCACGACAAGCACCACAAGGCCTATGTCGACAACGGCAACAAGCTGGCGGCAGAGGCCGGCATGGAAGGCCATACGCTTGAAGACGTCGTCAAGCAGTCGTTCGGCTCCAATCCAGGCCTCTTCAACAATGCAGCGCAGCACTACAATCACGTCCATTTCTGGAAGTGGATGAAAAAGGGCGGTGGCGGAACCAGCCTTCCGGGCGCGCTTGCCTCGGCCATCGACTCCGATCTCGGCGGCTACGACAAGTTCCGCGCCGATTTCATCAATGCCGGCATGACCCAATTCGGCTCCGGTTGGGCCTGGCTTGCGGTCAAGGGCGGCAAGCTTGAAATCATGAAGACACCCAACGGCGAAAACCCGCTTGTTCATGACGCCAGCCCGATCCTCGGCGTCGACGTATGGGAACACTCCTATTACATCGACTACCGCAACGCGCGGCCCAAATATCTGGAAGCCTTTGTCGACAGCCTCATTAACTGGGATTATGTCCTGGAACTTTATGAACCCGCGTAGGGCTTCGATGATATGCCTAAAGAAACCCCGGCGATACGACCGGGGTTTTTTGCGGACCCATGCGGACGTTTTATTCGTTCAGCAGTCTGTCCGGTAAACGTCATGCCGCTTCGTCACGCTTGACCACCTGATGTTCATCTTCAATCAGCCCGATTTTCCAGTAGGCACTGATATACATGGCTCTCTTGTCGAGGCCGCGCTCATTGATCAGATGATGCCGAAGACCGGCAACCGCGCCTGATTCGCCAGCCACAAAAATGCCTGGCAGGCCCTTCCGCCACTCAACCGATTTGAAAAACTCCAATTGTTGTGTGCTCGACCGGTGCGGATCTTCATGCACGAGCCAATGTACCTGAATGCCTTCCGGGACATTCATCGGCTGAATATCGTCATCATTGGTTATTTCGAAAACCGCATGCCCGACGGCATTGGCCGGCAGTGCCTCGAGCGCGGCAGCTGCTGCCGGAATTGCCGACATGTCGGCGCCGAAGAGATACCAATCGGCACCGTCCGCGGGTTTCTTGACCGGCCCGGGGCCGGCAACGCCGATGAAGTCGCCCGGTTTTGCGGACAACGCCCATGAACACGCCGGCCCACCGCCCTCGTGAACCACAAAGTCGATGTCGATTTCAAGCGCATCGGGGCGGTGGTGACGCACCGTGTAGGTGCGCCGCATTATCTCTTTTGAGCCGCTCTCGAGCAATTCGAGAAAGGAGTCTTTGCTTTGGTCTTGCTCGGGTACAAGCAGCTTCACGTGAGCGCTCTCCTTGCCGGGCGGAAAGTCACTGAGATCGTTGCCGCCGAGTGTGACCCGCTGCATCGTGGGCGTTAGTAAATCGCTGCGGACCACATTCAAAATCCGTCTGCGACGACCTTCATTTCGCTGTATCATCTTGGTCAAAAACCCCGATTAAAACTGACAATCAAATTCATGTTATAGAGGCCGGTGAAACGAGTTCCAGTCGGGCGTTTGCGCAAACCGGCCGCCATCGCTCGCCTTACGCCTTGCCTGCGACTTTAAGGGCAAACGCGTATTCGAAAGCGACCTCTTCCAACCTTTGAAATCGTCCGGAAGCACCGGCATGGCCGGCGTCCATGTTGGTCTTGAGGAGCACCGGCGCATCACCGGATTTGACCGCGCGGAATTTGGCAACCCACTTCGCGGGCTCCCAATAGGTTACACGTGGATCGGTCAATCCGGCCGTGACCAGAATCGGCGGATACCCAGATTCGCCTACATTGTCGTAGGGCGAATAGGAGGCAATGTACTGGTAGTCCTCTTTCGACAGGATCGGATTGCCCCATTCCGGCCACTCTGCCGGCGTCAGGGGCAGTGTATCGTCGAGCATGGTCGTTAGAACGTCGACAAACGGAACCGCGGCGATGATTGCGCCGAAGCGCTCCGGCGCCATATTCACCACCGCGCCCATCAGCATACCGCCCGCGGATCCGCCCTGGGCGACAATGCGGTCGTACCGCGTGAAATCGTCTTTGACCAAATATTCGCCAGCCGCGATAAAGTCGAGAAACGTGTTAATTTTATTGAGTCTTTTTCCATCTTCATACCATGCATATCCTTTGTCCTTGCCACCGCGAATATGCGCAATGGCATACACAAATCCCCGGTCGACGAGCGACAGGCAACTGGTGCTGAAGGAAGCTGGAATGGTCGCGCCGTAGGAACCGTAGCCGTAAAGCAGGCAAGGCGCGGATCCGTCCAGTTTTGTTGTCTTGTGGTAAAGCAGGCTGACCGGCACCATCGTGCCGTCGTGCGACGGCGCCATGACACGGCGGGTGACATAGTCTGCCGGATCGTGGCCTGACGGAACTTCCTGCGTTTTCAGCAACACCCGTTCGCGGGTTCGCATATTGTAGTCGAACTGCTGCGAAGGCGTCGTCATGGACGAATAGGTAAAGCGGATGATCTCGGTGTCGTATTCCAGCGACCCCTGAAGCCCAAGGGAATAGGCATCCTCATCGAAGTCGATCGCATGTTCTTCGCCGCTTTTCCTGTCGCGAACCACAATGCGCGGCAGGCCGTCTTCGCGTTCCAGCCACACCAGGTAGCCGGCAAAGACGGCATGCGCGAGGATCAGTCGACCGGGTTTGTGGGCGACGACTTCGCGCCAGTTTTCGCGGCCCGGCGCCGCGGTTGGCGTTTCCACGATTTTGAAATCTTTTGCCCCGTCCGCATTGGTCAGGATGAAGAAGACGTCGCCGCCCTCATGCATGTCGTACTGAATGCCGGTTTCGCGCGCCGCAACGCGCTTCGGTGCCGCCGTCGGGTCGTCAGCTGCAACGAGATAGTATTCCGACGTTTCGTGATCGTGGATGTTGATGAACACGAAATCGTCCAGCTTGCTTCCAAACACGCTGACAAAAAAACCCGGATCCTGTTCTTCGAACACCAGACGGTCGCGCGATTGCTGGGTTCCGATCGCATGGTGATAGACCTTTGAAGGACGATGATTGGCATCGAGCAAGGTGTAGAAGAACCCGCTCGCATCCGGTGACCAGACGCCGCCTCCGCTGCAGTTCTCGATCAGATCGTCCAGATCGTGACCGCTCGCAAGATCGCGAACCCGCAGGTTGAAAAACTCCGATCCCTTGTCGTCATAACCCCAGATCATGCGTTTGTGATCCGGCGAGTGATTGGCGCCCGCCAAACGGAAATAGGATCGCTCACCGGCTTCCTTGTCACCATCGAGCAGCAATTCCTCGTCTCCGCCCTTCCTTGGAACGCGGAAATAACGCGGTTGTTCGCCGCCGGTGACAAATGCCGTACCATAGGCGAATGGTCCGTCGGGGGAGGGGACCGAGGCATCATCCTCTTTGATGCGCCCTTTCATTTCGGCGAACAGCTCTTCTTGCAGCTGTCCGGTATCGGCCATGGCCTCCTTTTGGTACGCATTTTCGGCTTCGAGATAGGCCCTTATGTCGGGATCAAGCACTGAAGGGTCCTTGAACACCTCTTGCCAGTTTTCGGCGCGCAACCATGCATAGTCGTCGGTCCGCTCGATGCCGTGCCTTGTATCGCTTGTCGGCCGTTTTTGCGCGACCGGCGCCTGCGGAAGTTTGTTGAACATGAATTGCCCTTGTGATGGTGTGTCTGTGTCCTTGGAACGCAGATAAAGGCGGGCGGACGGTGGTTCAAGACGTCGGTGAATGAGACATGAACCGTGTCGTCAGTCCGCGTTAATGCCTGCAGTTTTAACGTGGCGCGATCCGATATGCACAGTCCCCATCCAACGGAAGGTAAAGATGATGAACCGCTCTCTGCTCGCCGCCATTTTCGTAGCCTCGTCTCTCGCCACTCCTGCTGCCCAGGCAAACACCTTCGTATCGTGGGAGGTCGCAAATGTGGATTGGGACGATGTTTTGAACGTCCGCGCCTGGCCATCGCCTCAATCCGCCATCCGCGCCGGTTATCCGAACGGTACCGCTCTGATGATGACCGGTCGTTGCATGAACGGTGTCAGCCTCAAGGATATTTCGGCAATGGCCCTTGCCGATCAGGTTGAAAAGGTTCGATTTACCTGGTGCGAAGTTTGGCACGACCCTGCAGATACGGGCAACTGGGAGCCCGGATGGGTCTACGGCCGTTACATACGGCCGCAGTAATCGCCGTTAACCTTCATTGTCGTTTGACGGTTTGAAGACAAGTGCGGTTCCGTTCATGCAATAGCGCAATCCGGTGGGATGCGGCCCGTCATTGAACACATGGCCAAGATGTGCATCGCAGTCGGCACACTTAATTTCCGTCCGCTTCATGAACAAAGACCGGTCGGAATGCTCCGTTACGGCATCCGGCTCAATCGGGGAATAAAAACTCGGCCAGCCGGTGCCGGAGTCATATTTTGTATCGGAGTGAAACAAGGGCCTGTCACAGCAAACGCAATGATAAAGGCCTTTTTCCTTGGAGTCCCAATAGGGGCCGGTAAAGGCGCGTTCAGTGCCGCCCCGGCGGGTCACATGATACTGTTCGGGCGACAGTTGAGCGCGCCATTGTTCGTCTGATTTCCGGATCTTGGCGGATTTTGTATCGCTCATTGGTTAACCTCCTGATTACACCGGTTTAGTGTCGCAGCCGTGTTGGTTCAAGAATGGTGACATCAAAATAGCGTAAAACCGCGTTTGAGCGGGGATTCGGGTGGAAATCGGCGGCTGCGACCTTGCCGTTGATGCAGTGCGTCATTAAGTTTGCCGCGATTGTGAAGGGGACAGTCTCCCGGGAGTAAGAATGGACGCCACGACGCACAGCACGACCTTGATTGTCTTGCTGTTACCCTTCATTGCGGCAGTCTTCGCACCGGCGTTGACCCGTATCTTCAAACACAACACGGCGTGGGTTCTGGCGATTGTGCCGGCCGTAGTCTTTTGGCACTTCTTTACCTTCCTCCCGGAAATCGAACGCGGCGAGGTCGTCACCGGCGGCTACCAGTGGATCCCGGCTTACCGGGTTAACTTCTCCTGGTTCATCGACGGGCTTTCCCTGACCTTCGCCTTGCTGATCAGCGGCATCGGTGTGCTGATCGTCATGTACAGCGGCGGCTATCTGAAAAAACACCCGCAGCTGGGCCGGTTTTACTCATTCATCCTCATGTTCATGGGATCGATGCTCGGCCTCGTGGTTGCCGACAGTTTTCTGATGTTCTTCGTGTTCTGGGAACTGACGTCGATCACATCATTTCTGCTTATCGGCTTCGACCACAAGCGCGAGGTGTCGCGGCGCGCCGCCCTTCAGGCGCTCGTGGTGACCGGTGGCGGCGGCCTGTTCCTGTTGGCCGGAATGTTGCTGATCTGGAACGTCACAGGCATCACCGAACTGTCCCTGCTCTTGCGCGCCGATGTCGCGCTGGTCGACAGCCCCTATTACATCGCAATCCTGGTTCTTGTCCTCGGTGGCGCCTTTACCAAATCCGCGCAGTTTCCGCTGCATTTCTGGTTGCCCAATGCCATGGAGGCACCGACGCCGGTGTCCGCCTACCTGCATTCGGCAACCATGGTAAAGGCCGGCGTGTATCTGCTGATGCGCATGAACCCGGTGCTCGGCGACACGGCCGCATGGGAGACCGTGCTTCCGCTTTTTGGCGGCACCACGCTGATCGTTGGCACGCTCCTCGCTGTTCGACAGACCGATATGAAGCTGATGCTCGCCTACACCACCGTCTCGTCGCTTGGCCTGCTGGTGATGCTGACGGGCTTCGGTTACGAAAAGGCAATTGAAGCCGCAGTCCTTTATCTCGTCGCTCATTCGATGTTCAAGGGCGCGCTGTTCATGGTTGCGGGCGCCATCGATCACGAAGCCGGAACCCGCGATATCAACAAGGTCGGCGGCTTGATAACCGCCATGCCGATTGTTTTCGGGGCAGCAATCGCCTCGGCAATTTCGATGGCCGGCCTGCCGCCATTTTTCGGATTTCTCGCCAAGGAAGAGATCTATGCGGGGCTCTGGCATCCGGGTTCGTGGCCACTGTTTTTTACGCTGGTTGCGATTGTCGGCAACGGGTTGATGTTTGTCATCGGCTTTGCGGTGGCCCTGAAGCCTTTCCTCGGTGAGAAGAAATCACCCACCGAACACCCGCATGACGGTCCCGTTCTGCTCTGGCTGGGCCCTGTTGTGCTGGCGGCGCTGAGCCTTTTGACAGCAGTCTTTTCCGGCGTGGTCCACCGCTACATATCGGACCCCATGTCGACAGCCGTGGCGGGCGAGCCGGTGGAGGTCTACATCTCGCTCATTCCGCCGATTGGGGTTCCGCTCCTGTTGTCGGTCATTACGATTGTTTTCGGTGTCGTTGCTTATCGAAACCTCGAACGGATGAGATCGGCGATGGCAACGGTGCTGGAAACAATCGGGTGGGGACCCGATAGGGGCTTTGATCAGTTCATTCGCGGCCTTGTGCGCATGTCTTTCTGGTTTACCCAGATCGTTCAGCCCGGTCGTCTGGAAATTTACATGAAGACGACCTTCATCGTGCTGGCGCTTTGCCTGTTGGTCCCGATGTTTGTCTACGACGAGCTGCCGGCGATGCCACGCTTCCCCCATGACATGGCGCTCTACGAGATGGTGATCATGGCCATCGCTGTCGTCGGACTTCTGGCCGTGATTTACGCAAAAAACCGGCTCACGGCGATCGTCTCTCTTGGTATCCAGGGCTTTGCGGTCGCTCTCATCTTTATGCTGTTCGGCGCACCGGACCTGTCATTTACCCAGTTCATGGTCGAAACGCTTTCGGTTGTGATCCTCGCCCTGGTGATGACGCGCTTGCGGCTCACGCCGACAGACCATCGTTCGGTCGGCACGCGGGTGATTGACATGAGCATATCGGTCGTCTGCGCGACGGCTTTCGTTCTGTTGTTGCTCAACGTGACACAACTGCCGTTCGATCAGACGCTGTCCGATTTCTTCACCCGCTACTCCGTCCCGATTGCCAACGGCGGCAATATCGTCAACGTGATCCTTGTCGACTTCCGCGGCACGGACACATGGGGCGAGATTGCCGTGGTGCTGGTCGCCGGGCTCGCAATACTGTCATTGATGCGTATCCGCTTGCGACCTGCCGTTCCGATTGCAAGCAACGATCCCGTCGAAGAGGAGAGGCGTTAATCATGCGCACCCTTATCTTTCGGACAGTCGCGCCATACCTGACCAGCCTGATCGTTGTGTTTTCGGTCTTTGTCCTGTTGCGTGGCCACAACGAACCCGGCGGCGGCTTTATTGGCGGGCTTATAGCCGCTTCCGCTTTTGCCATTTATGGCATCGCATGCGGCGTCTCCCCGGTCAGGCGCGCTTTGTATTTTCATCCGATGGGCATTGCGGGTGCCGGTCTGACGCTTGGTTCGCTGGCCGGCCTGCTATCAGTCTTCGAGCGCGTCCCCTTCATGACCGGCCTTTGGTACTATGTGCCGATCTTTGGCCAGGAACTGGTTCTGTCAACCGTTCTGCTCTTTGATATCGGTGTTTATTTTGTCGTGTTGGGCTCGATTACGTCCATCGCGCTGGCGCTTGAGGAAAGGTCGAACGATTGATGGAAGCACCCATGGCCATTCTGGTGGGCGTTTTTTTTGCCGTAGCCATCTATCTCTTTCTATCGAAGCATATAATCAGAATCCTGCTTGGCGCTGCGATCCTGAGCAACGCGGTCAACCTGCTGATCTTTACCTCGGGCAGATTGACCCGTGAGGTGCCGCCGATTCTTTCCAAGACCGATCCCGTTTCGGAGGTCATGTTCACGGCCAACCCGCTGCCACAAGCCCTGATCCTCACCGCAATCGTGATTGCGTTTTCTTTCTTCGCCTTTTTGCTGGTCCTCGGCTTCCGTGCCTATCAGGAACTGGAGACGGACGACACGTCGGAAATGCGTTTTGCCGAACCCAAAGACGATAAACTGCCGCCTTTGGGATACTGACTGGAACAAACACACACATGGCAAAGTCCGACGCGCCACAAGTTGACATCTCCGCAGCAATGGTCACTGATCCGGCCACGCTTGCCGACTGGCTTGTGATTGCCCCCCTCGTGTATTGTATTGCCGTGGGCGGTTTTTTGCTGATGGTTCGCAAGGATACCAACCTCCAACCCATCCTTGCCATCCCCGGGCTGGTCCTTCTCGTCATACTGGACGCAGCGCTCCTCGCACACGTGATCATGAACGGCCCTGTCACCATGACCATGGGCCGATGGCTTCCGCCCTTCGGCATTTCGTTCACGGTTGACATTCTTGGCGCTCTGTTATGCCTGACCGCCGGGATTGCAGCGCTGGCGGGCGGCATTTATGGGGCAGGGGACATAAATGACAGCGGACGCCGATATGGCTTCTATCCGTTTCTGTTCTTGATGATGGGAGGCGTCAGCGGCGCGTTTCTGACCGGTGACGTGTTCAATCTTTATGTCTGGTTTGAAGTGCTGCTGATTGCCTCGTTCGGATTGCTTGTCCTGGGCTCCGAGCGCGGGCAGATCGACGGTGCGACGAAGTACGCATTCCTTAATCTCGTAGCCACGACCTTCTTTCTCATCGCAACCGGCTACCTTTACGGAATCTTCGGTACGCTTAATATGGCGGATATTGCCGAGAAAGCGCCGGAAATGACCGACAGGGCGCCGCTGATCACACTGGTCAGCCTCTTTGTTCTGGCGTTCGCCATGAAAGCGGCGGCCTTTCCGCTGAACTTCTGGCTTCCCGCGTCCTATCATACGCCTCGGGTGGTCGTGTCGGCGCTGTTTGCAGGCTTGCTGACAAAGGTCGGTGTGTATGCGCTGATGCGCATCACTCTGGTGCTGTTTCCGGCGGAGCGCGATGTCCTGGGCTTTGCAATTGCGCTCGTGGCGGCCGCAACCATGATCGTTGGCGCTGTCGGCGCTTTGGCGCAGACGGATTTCAGACGACTACTGGGCTTTCTGGTCATCTCCGGGATCGGCATCATGCTGGCCGGGGTCGCCCTTGCCAGCCAGAGCGGTGTGACCGGCACGATCTTCTACGCGGTTCATTCCATGGTCGTCATGACCGCTCTTTACCTTGCCTGCGGCCTTGCGGCACGGGTCGCCGGCGGATTTTCGATCCAAACCTCAAGCGGGGTGTACAGCTCGCATGTCTTGTTGGCGGCCATTACCCTGGTGCTCTTTTTCGCCGTGTCAGGCCTGCCTCCATTTTCCGGCTTTTGGCCTAAAGTTATTCTGGTAAAGGCATCGCTCGATGTCGGCGCGTGGTGGCTGGCGGGCGCCATTCTACTGAGCGGCTTCCTCACGACAATCGCTGTTGGCCGTGTCTGGCTTCTTGCCTACTGGCGACCGGCGGGTTCAACAACACCGGCGGGCGAAGTCGGTGTCCTTGATCCGTTCATTGACTATCTGCCTCTTGTCATGCTGACAGGGTTAGTTGTCCTTGTCGGCATTTTCCCGCAACAGGTGCTTGAAATCTCGCAAATCGGATCGGACCAACTGATCAACCCGGTTGACTACATACGCTCGGTGTTTCCCGATGGAGGTGGTCAATGAGACTGTTTCTCATGAATGTTCTGCTGGCTCTGATTTGGGTTGCAGTGACAGGTCTGTTTTCCGTTCTAAACCTTGTTTTCGGGTTCTTTCTCGCCGCTGCTGTTCTTTATCTTATCCGAGAGCAGGTGGGATCGGTGGGCTATTTCTCGCGAGCGGGAAAGTTCCTCAGCCTGTTTTTGCTATTTTTATACGAACTGGTCATGTCAGCGATCCGGGTCGCAATCCTCGTGCTTTCGCCCCAAATGAAACTTGCGCCGGGCATATTTGCCTATCGCCTGAAAGTTGATCGTGACTACGAAATCGCTTTGCTGGCCAACATGATCACGCTGACGCCTGGAACACTGTCGGTTGACGTGTCGGACGACAAAAAATTCCTTTACGTTCACGCCATTGATTGCTCGGATCCTGACGCCACGCGCAAAGGGATCGCTGAAGGTTTCGAACGCAAGATCCTTGAGGCCTACAGATGAGCGATCCTGAACAACTCGTCCATGTCGCGGTCCTTCTGTCTCTCGGACTGCTCAGCCTCTCATTTGCGTTTTGCGTCTTCCGAGTGATACGCGGCCCCACACTTCCCGACCGGATTCTCGCGCTTGACATGCTGGTAGCGACGGCCATCGGCTTTATCGCCGCGATCGGTATCAAGACCGGGTACACCCTTTATGTAGACATCGCCATCGCCCTCGGTCTGGTTGGCTTCCTGGCAACCGTAGCATTTGCCCGCTTCGTACTGGCGCGCGGAAACACCGGCGACGATGAGCTGAACCCTGGCGGATTGAGCGAGACGGAGAAAGAGCAATGAACGGTTTTGTCGCCATTATCGTGGCAATCATGCTGATCGTTGGCTCCGCTTTTACTCTGATTGCGGCGCTTGGTCTTATCCGGCTCCCCGATGTCTACACCCGCATGCATGCAGCATCCAAGGCGGGAACGCTCGGGTCGGGAGTCGTTCTCATTGCGCTCGGCATCCAGTCAGGCGACCCCGGCACGTTGACGCGATCACTCGCTGGGGTTGCTTTCTTTATTCTGACCGCACCGATATCTGCCCACCTTCTTGCCAAAGCGTCCTACGCGGTCGGCTACAGGCTGAGCGATCTCTCGGTCGTTGACGAGATGCCGAGTAATGCACGCGGCGAGAAGAGTAATACGTGATGACACTGGAATTTCAGGGGTCATTGAACAGTACTGGCTAGGATCCCTTAATACCTGAAGGTCTTTTGCAGGATGTTGTTAATTTCTGCGAAAAGTTGCATCTGTTCAAATTTTCTAGTTTCAAATGTAATGGATCAGTGATATCAGCGCTTTTGGCGACGTGTAAGTAATGGTCCCGCAGGGGACATTGAGGTGCAATAAAACCAAAAATTGATGGGGTTTTGGTATCGAAGAACCTGAATCCACTTGAGGCGCGAAAATGAATGAAATGTTGGAGAATACCAGAGACGACTTGCTCGCCGAATTAACCGCAGAAGTTGTAGCAGCCTATGTTAGCAATAATGTGGTACAGACGACCGATCTGCCCGGACTGATCGCAAATGTGCATTCCGCACTTGGCTCTACGACAGCTTCTCAGGCACCTGCCGAAAAATTAAAACCAGCTGTCCCGATCAAAAAATCTGTCCATCACGACTACATCATATGTCTGGAAAACGGGCTTAAGTTCAAATCCCTGAAACGCCACCTGATGACTTACCATGGTCTGACGCCCGATGAGTATCGTGAGAAATGGGGGCTTCCTGCCGATTACCCGATGGTTGCGCCGGCCTATGCCGAGGCTCGTTCGCGACTGGCAAAGGAGATGGGCCTTGGACAAAAACGCAAAGGCGGCGACTGATCGCAATTTTGGTAAGGCGCGGATCTTTCTTTAAGACCTGCCGCTACCCAATCGGGGTGCTGTTTGTTACCCTGCAATAGGATCGAGACGGCGGGCTTTGAGCCCGCCTTTTTCGTTGCGGTGTGCGTTTCACAACAACATCTGTACGACGGCCATGATAATCACGGAGACGACAAGGTAGCCAAAATCAGTCAATCTGGCAGGCGCTGCATTGCGGCGGAACATACCGCCTGAAAAGGCGAGGACGGCAAATCCCAAAGTTCCGATGACCAGGGTCGTTAGTGCCCCTGCAGAGGCCATAGCGCCGACGAACCAGCTCAAGAGCAAAAGTCCGAACAATTGGCTCAACATTGCGCCAACCGGCATTTCGCTCGCGCTACCCATCTCCACCCCGACCCCGTCTGCCCACTGACGGCCAAAGAGGACCGGCGAATACCAGAGCCAGCCAATCAGAAATGCCGCAACGGCACCTAACAAAACCGCTATCCAGCTTATGCTACCCGCAACGCCTTCCATGGTTCCAGCCTCCAAACGTCGGTCAATAGACTTCAATTAACATAATTGTTAAATGCAGTCTATTGTGCCTTGACAAGAGGCCCTGCTCTGGAGCTGTTGCTGTGCCTCATGCCGCACTTGCGGCCGCCGCTGATGCTTCGCTCTTGATCCGCCGGACCATGGACTTTAATCCGTTTGCCCTCTGCGGGGTCAGATGCTCGATCAGTCCGAGTTTGGAAAACAGTGCACCCTCATCAAAATCAACGATATCCGAGGCATGTTTTCCAGAACAGGCGGCGAGCATGATTGCGACGAGGCCCCTCACGATGTGGGCATCGGAATCGCCCTTGAAAAAGAGTATCGGGTCTCCGCTACCATTGCCCTCGATCCGGTGCGTGAGCCATACTTGGCTGACGCAGCCTTCAACCTTGCTTGCGTCGGTCTTGTCCTTGTCCGGCATGGGGTCCAACGTTCGGCCCAACTCGATGACGTAGCGGTACCGGTCTTCCCAGTCATCCAGGAATTCGAAGTCTTCAACGATTTGTTCAATCGTTGCCATTGCAAGAACCATCGCCTTTTTTAGCCATTCACGTTGCGTGCACTTTATTGCGCGATAAAGCGCTCAGATCGCCTGCGCAGACCAGGATATAGGTAACGACGCGCAACAAAGCACGCAGAATCGCGATCTTCAAGACTACGGTCGGGCCTCATCGCCGCAAAAGCCCAACGAACCGGCATGATAGCCAAGCATTGCCGCCACCATGCTCATGTTTTGCAGGCTTGAAACGCAAAGTTCCGGATCTTGTTCGCAGATCGACTGAAGGCGATCGGCAAGGCTACGGATCTCCGATGCACTGCCGATGGTTCCTGTCGTAAGCGATCGGTCGACATTGTCGCGGGACACCATCGGTGATCCCTCCGGAAGGAGGACAAGAACAAGCGTGAACCAGAACACGGCCTTGAAAACGAAGCGCATCGGACCCTCCAGACAGCTTTGCCGGCGTGGTCGGATCGGACACTCGATTGCGCAGGCCGCAGTCTTATTGGCAGATCCTTATCTCACACGATTTGTATGAACATATCCTTTCGCATCAAACTCACGGTCGGTTAACCATGATCGCAAAAGCCAGCCGCTGTGGCTGAGACACCCTGCAATTCGGGGAAAATCGACCAAAGTTTTTTGCCGCTTTATCCATTCCTTAAGCTGCCGGTGGCATGGTTATGTCGCCAGAGTAAGATTGTATTGAGTAAAATTGTGGCCCGCAGATTAAGCCAATATTTTAAGAGGGACTTTGTTCCGGACCCTGATCGGATCGCCGCGCACTGGGTAAATCGTGACATCGTGGATGCGCACGAACGCAATATCCAGTCCAGAATCCTGGCATTGCTGCTCGTCATTGGTACGGTTTTGGCCTCGGTTATTCCCGTCGCATTGATCCCGATCCTTGGGGCTCAAACCGTGGCGGCACCCATTCTCGGCCTTTCCGCAGCTGCTTTGGGATTGGCTGGTGTGTTGATCCATACGGGACATCGCCGGTCGGTCGAGATCGCGACCTTGGTGCTCTCTTCAGCAGGATTGTTTGCGGCTGCCTATGCAACCGGCGGGTTGGCATCGCCGGTCCTGCCTTTGCTGCTGCTCTTGCCGGCAGAAAGTTTCCGGCTGAGGCGGACATCTCAGGCACTCAAGACAGGCTTCGCGGCGGCACTCGCAGTTGCTGCCACGCTGGGTGCCGCGCAGTTTCTTGTCGGCCTCGAACCCTGGCGCGGACCGGGTGGTGAGATCGCGTCGATGGTGGTGGTCGTCGCACTCGGCGTTTACGGTGCCATGGTTGTTCAGGAACAGCTTCGCCGCATGCAGCAGACAGATTCGGATGCGAAGGGCGCGCCAGAACACGCGGACCCGATTGCTTTGATGGCAAAACTGCCCGGTCTGGTGTCCTTACACGATATGCGCGGACATCTTGTTTCGGCATCCGGTACCCAAGCACAGTTATTGCTGGACAGGATCGGCGAATTGTCCGGTCGCGGGATGATCGAACACATGCATGTTTCGGATCGTATCCGCTTTTTGCAGGCGATCGACCAGTTGCGCACCGGTTGCGAAACCCAACGCGTTGATGTTCGCATGCGAAAGCTGGGCGATTTTTCTGAAGATGAGCAGTTTTTGCATCTCTCAATGCATCTCGCGGCCATTCGTGAAAATGGCGAGCTCACCGGATTTGTCGCCCAGTCAATTGACAACGCGGCGGGCGTCGAGCTGCGCCACCAATTGGCGAGCAAATCGGAAGAAGCCGTCGCTGCCAATGAAGCCAAGACGCGATTCCTGGCGGCCGTGAGCCATGAACTCAGAACGCCTTTGAATGCCATTCTCGGTTTTTCCGATCTTCTTTCGGGCGAGTTCCTGGCCGCGTCGCTCAGTTCCGAGCAGCGCGAATATGTGGGCCTGATACGTCAGTCCGGGCAGCACCTCTTGGACGTGATCAATTCCATGCTGGATCTGACCAAGATTGAAGCGGGACGATATGAGTTGAATCCCGAAACATTTAACGTCAGTGAAGTCATAGATACCTGCGAATCGATGCTTACTCAGCAGGCTCGTGGCAAGAACATAGTCCTCAATACACGCGTCGTGAAGGGAGACGTTCGGATCACTGCGTGCCGCCGCGCATTGCAGCAAATCCTGATCAACCTCATGGCGAACGCGATCAAATTCACCGAGGACAACGGCGTGGTTTCCGTGGATGCCACCGAACAGAATGGATGGATAGTCCTGACAGTTGCCGACACCGGTATTGGCATTGCGCAATCGGACCTGGAGAAGATCGGTGCGCCGTTTGTGCAGGTAGAGAGCCAATATGCCCGTCAGTACGAAGGCAGCGGATTGGGTCTAAGCCTGGTCAAGGGCCTGGTTGCTCTGCATGGCGGCCATTTTACCATTGAGAGTGCGCTGAAGGTGGGCACCACCGTAACCGTTTGCCTGCCCGTCGATGGCCCGGACAAAACCGACGATGCTGTTGACGCCGCTACAAAGCGCGCAGTTGAGTTTCCGCCGCGGTTAACGCGCCAGCTTGAAGACAGGATGGAGGCACGGCATGGCCAGGCGAAAACGGCCTGACAGGAGGTTCAGACCTCTCGCTCCGGTGGCCCGGTTGGTTCGCTCCGCTGGCGAACTCATCGCTCGGCATCCTTCCTCCGCCGGTGGCCTGACGGTCTTCGCGGTAACCTTTACCGTTGTAGCTATCAACGCGATTTTTCACCAACCGGGCGAACACCCTTCACCGCTGTATGAAACGCGCGCGCCATCAGCCCAGTCCGTCCGTTTGCCTGCAATCGAAGACGTACCGGTTCCATCCATGCGCTTCGCAATTGATCTTAGCCGCTACAGCGACCCGCAAAGCACCGCAAGCATTCCCCGGACAGATCCAAGGCTTCAGGACAACACTGTCCATGCACTGCAACGCGCGATGTATGCCAATGGTCTCTATGATGGCGATATCGACGGTGTATTTGGTCCGCGTACAGCAAATTCCATTCGCGCTTACCAACGCAGCAGCGGACTTCAACCAACTGGCAGACCGACAGAAGTTTTGCTCGTCCATATGACCATTGCCGGGCTCAGCAAGGTCGCAGTGCCCCAGCCCAAGCCTCAGGCGACACCAGCGGTTATGTCCGCACCGGGTCCCACTGAAAGGATCGGCGAGAGACAACCCCAATCCAATACCGATCTGATCGCCGACATTCAAAGGGGTCTCAGCAACATAGCCTATGACGACGTGAGGGTTGATGGTGTCATCGGTAAGCAAACCAGTGAGGCAATCGCTGACTTCCAAAGACACTACCGCTTGCCCGTGACCGGAAATCCGGACAGAATAGTGCTTCAGAAACTGCGAGAGATCGGCGCGCTATAGATCCCGCGGCACAGCGTGCGGAGCGGCGGGTTAATGCGGCTAACGTCTGAAATCTGGATCCAGTCTCTAATGCGGAGGGTGTTCGCAGACGGCCAATTTGCAGCCGTACTGCGTCAGGGCTCTCCTGATGCTGGAGCGATATTCATCCGGGTTCGGCAGCGCGACGGATCAGAAACACTGCTCGCGCCAGCACCTCAGAGCCACTTTGGTGACTCCGAAACACCAGAACGAAGCTTTGAACCGCGCAATGACCTCAGCGACGCGTCCGAGATAGATGCTTTGTTGGAGTCCGAGAAGCGTTTCGATCCGGATTTGTGGGTGGTTGAAATCGAAACTGAAGAACCTGAACACTATGTTTCGGTCATGCCCGCCTGATTGTCTTTCGCTCCGGCATTGCTTTGCCGGCCCAATCATGATCCGTCGACGGCCTGAGTTCCTGGAAGCTTCGGGCATTGTTGTTGTTGGGCGTGATACGCACGCGGCCCCCTTCTGCGGCGGCACTGTTGGCTCTTACCCAAGCATCCACGCGTTTCTTACTGTCTTCCAGACGCACGGAACTGACGATCGCTTGAGCGCTCATGTTTTCTGCCCTTGAACCTCCGAATGCTGGAAACAGGCCCGCAAGCACCCGGACGATATCGCAATCGGGCAGCTGCAGCGATTTGAGGGCCATCGCCATCTGCGTGCCGGAAATATCCATCAGTATCCGCTCGACCAGATGTGAGTCGGAACCCAATTCGTCGGCAAGTAGGCGCGAGAAACCGATCAGGTCGCCTTTTTCGGCATATTTGACCAGGTGGCGAGGATCGTGGTCTCCTTTCACGGGCACGTTTCTATCCATGACCGTTTGCCGGTTCATTCGCACGAGCGCCATCGCCTTGATGCGATCGCGCAGTATGTCCTCATCTTGACGCTGTCTGGCGAGCTTTTCCGGACTCAATGCCGGTACTCTTTCGCTGCTACCGCCGTGCCGCAACCGCAGCGACCGGTCCACGGCACCATCTTTCAAACTCGCAAGCGCTGTCTTGACCGTTTCGGAAAGTGACCTGCGCCGGGAAATGGCCCTTGCATGGGCACCGCCGTGCCGGCTGATTGTGTGCAGCAGCACGGGGTCGGAAATACCTGGGCCTAACGCCAGAAAGGGTGCCGATATCCGAATTGGCTGCTCTGCAACGATTTTGGACACATCCTGCGGAAGGGTTGCAATCCGCGACAAAGCCGCGGCGGCTGTTCGCCTCGTCTCCTCTTTTGTCAGTGAAAACAGGCCATTGAAAAGGTTGGAGAATTGGCGAAGATCTTGCGGCGTGGGTTGCTTGAGCGCTTCGAAACCGGCGATTGCTGCCAGCAATGCAGCGTCTTTACGCCCCACGTCTCCCGCTCTTTCGAGGTCGCGAAACCGATCCACAACACAATACCCGCGCTACGCAATACCAATGCTTTCTAAAACTAGAGAGAAACGTTTAGCAAACTATTAACTATCCGCGGTTCTAATTTGCGTACAGCGTTCAGCCTCAGTGCGACCGCTGCAGCATACAGGGGACAGTATGCGCCCGTACGATCGGGCAGGGGATTGGACAGGGCTTGTACCGCCACCATGCGTATCGGTTAAGCGCAAGGCTGACCGATGCCAACGAGGGGAATGGTGAACAATGAGTGTCATAATCGACTTGAGCGCGCGGCGCGCCGAGCGCAAATCCACGGTATCTGAAGAACGGAAGCCCGAGGAAAGCGCTGAAATTCTTGTCTATACAGGTGTACGCTATGAGATCAGGCAAGCGGAGCCACCGCTGATCGCAGATCAATCCCAACGCGGCCAGAAATAGCAACCGAATAACAGATCGTTGCCCTCAATCTGGCCGGCCTTTCCGGCTAAGGGCCGGCGACGCCCTGGCAAACCGCATTGGTCAGAAAATCGCGGACAATCGGCTCCCAACTGGGATCCGGCACAACGGTCCTTAGAACAAGGTAACCGGTGGTTCCTGGAAACTCGATCAACACAGACTCGGCAAGCGTCTCCGGCAGGCTCTTGCGGTATCCGATCATTTGTAAGGGTGTCACGACAGCAATATCGAGCCTTTGGTCCGTCGCCGTTCGGTCGTTCATGCTGTAAACCTCGTTGGCGCCGGGGTCGAAGATCGCGAGCGACCAGTAGTGCACGAGGTCAGAGGCTGTCACGCGCACCGGTTCCTCGTTGATGTCGAAGCGACACACGGCAGTCCGCACGAACGGATTTGCCGATGTCAGACCGTCGGGCCTGTTTGTCGGGAGAATATGAAAAAAGTCGGTCGGGCCAAGTGCGGTTATTCTGGTCCATGCATCACGATCTGCGTAGGCGGGTATAGACAGGATCACAACGATGTGGAGAAGCGCGGCACCCGCTATGCCTGCAAGGACTATGTAGAAAAGCCTATGCACCGTCGCAGGCTCCAAGGACAATACGCGGCATCTGCAGCTCCAAAAGGCGGGAACTGCCGGCCGTCGGTGTGTCGAATAGTGTCAGCACCAGCTTGAAGGCTTCATCGTATTGACCCGTAGACAGCCAATTGCCCGGCATCGGTTTTTGGCCGACAACGATGTCAAAGGCTCCGTCTTCGCTTTTCAGCACGTTGTCTGAGTGAAAGGCCGCGGGGAATGCGGCGCCTACCGATAGAAGCGAGTCGTTTGTATCCGTGGTGTGGAGGGTCCAGAACCGAGCTGGCGGAGTCTGGCCGGACACAGTGTAGGAACAGCGCCCGACAAGGCGCGCACCGGCGCTATCCCTTGTAGCAACAAAAACCAACCCCTCGGCATCACCCAGCAACAGCTGTCCGGCCTGGGCCCGGTGCGCCTTCGAATAGGGGTCGGCGCGTGTCGTCTGCGCCAGAGGGCGTGCCGTCCACGGTCCGATGTCTATGGAGCCGAAGCCAACGGTCGCTCTCAGCGCATAGACAGAGGTGATCATGGCGCCGCCGAAAGCCAAGGCGAGAATGAGTGCAATTGTTGCCGGAACACGTAACAAGGGGTCAACCTTTTGCCGCGATCTTTGAGCTTTCCCCAGCGCCGTTAGGACGGGACCCTGCCAAAACAGGCGAACAGCCCGTTACTGTTCCACTGTAGAGGCAGGATTAAGGGCGACCGACCGTTCTTCCTTCACATCGACCGGCGTCGCGCTTTGCAGTAAAGCCGCAAGTTCGCGCAATAACCGCGAGGCCTCGCTTGAGAGAACACGAGGTCGGATGATGGGATCACCGGCTGCGTCGACCAATTCCGTTTGAGCCTCCAGCGTATCGCCCGGATCTTCCTCAATTTCAGGATATTCTATGCCGGGAATCTGTCTGATTTCAATCCCGTGATGCGCGTAGCTCATCAGTTGCTTGAACGTCATTGCCGGCAGGGAACCGCCGGTCATGCGTGCCGACGATGTAAAGTCGTCGTTTCCGAACCAAACCGCGGCTGTATAGTTGCCGGTATAGCCGACAAACCATCCATCGCGATAGGCTTGGGTCGTGCCGGTTTTGCCGCCGGTGACGATTCCTTCCAGCTTGGCTCTTCGGCCCGTTCCCCATTCGGGTATCTGCGTGAGGATTGAATTCATCGACAAGGCCGTTTGCTCATCGATCAACCGCTTCGGTTCCGGCCGGTCACGATACTGATCATAGAGAACCTGGCCGGCGTAATTCATGATCTGGGTAATGCCGTGCCGGTTTGATTCCACACCACCCGTAGGAAACACTGAATAAGCGGTGGCCTGATCCAGAACGGTGACCTCTGACGTGCCCAGAGGCATTGTCTTGTCGACATTGACGGCCGATTCGACCCCCAGACGTTTCGCCATTTCCGCAATCTTCTCGGTCCCCAGATGATCGCGTGCCAGTCGCACCGGGATTGTGTTGATCGATTTGACCAACGCCCGCTCAAGTGTCACTCGGCCGGCATATCCGCGTCCATAGTTTCTCGGAGACCACCGGTTCCACGTGATTGGACCGTCACGAATGACGGACTCCGGCGTAAAGCCATTTTCCATGGCGGTCGTGTAAACGAAAACCTTGAATGAAGACCCGGGCTGGCGAAGCGCCTTGGTCGCGCGGTTGAACTGGCTTTCGCCGTAGTCCCGGCCACCGACCATCGCGCGCACAGCACCGCCATTTTCGATGAGGACGATGGCACCCTGTTCCACGTTGTAGCGCTTGCCGTATTGACGCAAACCCGCTTCCATCGCTTCTTCGGCAGCCTTTTGCAGGCTGGTATCCAGGGTCGTGCGTACGATCAGCGAGTGTTCTGGATACCTTGCGGCGATCCGCCGTACCTCCTCGAATCCCCAGTCAAGGAAGTAATCCGGTGTCTCGCGGTCACCGCGATCGACCACATCTGCAGGGTTGCGCCGCGCGCCGATGACCTGTCCCTCGGTCATCAGTTTGCCCTGAACGAGATTTGTCAGAACCTCGTTGGCGCGTCCGCGCGCCGCCGGTAGGTTGATGTGCGGTGCGTAGCGTGCTGGCGCTTTGAAGAGGCCTGCCAACATTGCCGATTCGGCGAGGGTTACGTCCGTTACGTTCTTGCCGAAATAGAATTGCGAGGCCGCCGCGATGCCGAATGTGCCGCCGCCCATGTAGGCCCGATCGAGATAAAGCCGCAGGATTTCCTTCTTGGGCAGGTTGGCTTCAAGCCAAAGCGCAAGAAACGCTTCCTTGATCTTGCGTTCAATCGTCTTTTCGTTGGTCAAGAACAGGTTTTTCGCAAGTTGCTGCGTGATCGTCGAGCCGCCCTGAACCACGGAATTGGCGCGGACATTTTCATTCATCGCCCGAACCAGGCCAAAGATGTCGATGCCGAAATGCTCGAAAAACCGCCTGTCCTCGGTGGCCAGAACCGATTTGATCAAATGATCGGGCAACTCGTCGATGGGCACGGAGTCTTCATGGATGATACCACGGTGGCCGATCTCATTGCCGTAACGGTCGAGAAAGGTGACGGCGAAATTGTCCTGTGCGCGCCAGTTGCCGTAGGTTTCCTCAAATGCGGGCAGGGCGAGCGCCAGCATCAGCACCGCGCCAGCGGTGCCCAGTGTCAGCGTTTCGCCGGCAGCTTCGAAAAAGGCCCGTTTGTAGCCTTTGACGTTAAATCGGCGAAAGAAAATATTGAGATCTTCCCATTTGTCGCCGAGTCCGGTGCCGGCAGACCAAAGCGTTGAATCAATCCACGAATCGAGCCGCAGAAAGAAATGACGCTTGCGCCTGGGCCTTTGATCGTGACTGAAGGGGTCCTGCACCTTGCGTTTCCTGCCTCTTGACTGCCCGACCCACGACGTCCTAAACGCCTCAAAACGGTCGGAAATGCCACCGCACCGCCTAGTTCTGCCTATATTCAGTCATGATAACAAGGGGGTGCATGAAAAAGTGAGCGATATCGTTACCGTCAAAAACCGTTCATTGGAGCGCGCATGACCGCAGATCCGTTCTGGAAAACGACGGCGCTGGAAAAAATGACACAACAACAGTGGGAAAGCCTCTGTGACGGTTGTGGGCGATGCTGCCTGAACAAACTGGAGGACTGGGATACCGGCGAGATTGCCTGGACCAATGTGGCCTGCACTCTGCTCGACGCAGATACCTGCCGCTGCAAGGACTATGACAATCGCCAGGCGGAGGTGCCTGAATGCATTGCTCTGACGCCGAAATCGGTGAGCGAACTGCCGTGGCTGCCGCCGACATGTGCCTACCGTCTGGTCGCCGAGGGCAGCGACCTGTACTGGTGGCATCATCTTGTTTCAGGCGATCCCGATACGGTTCATTACGCAGGCGTTTCGACACGCGGCCGAACCGTTCCAGAAGCGGAGCTGGAGCTGGAGGACTATGAAAACCATATCGTCGAATGGCCGTTTCAGAAGGTGGGGGATTAGGTCATCGATGAACAACGCTGGGATGAACAACGCTGGTATGTGCAGTGGAGCCGTTTGCGCCGTTCATTTTTAGTTCAGCAAGCATCCTGTAGACATTAACGACAAGGCAGATCCGTCGCTTCGCCCCATAGACGAACCCGACTTGCCAAATATATGCTGCACCGGGCATTCCGGTCCCGGTATGCAGCGACGGAACGAAACCGGTTTGAGGACAGTATGAGCCGTTTCCGCAAAACAGTGCTGACCGCCATTCTGGCGATGCCGCTGCTGGCGATCGGAGCGATCGACGCGTCGGCTCAGAACGCCGACTGTTCGGCCGCTGTCCGGCGCGTTCTCAATCAGACGAACGGAGAGTTGCTCTCCGTTCAGGTTACCAAGAGCGGCGGTCAGGATATCTGCAAGATAACGGTCCTGGCCAGCGATCAGAACGGCGAGCGGCGGCGTAAAATGACCGTCAATGCGAGGCCGTGACGGTGGGAAAAGAGCGAATCGATGCGACTTCTTGTTGTCGAGGATGACCGGGACCTGAACCGGCAGCTGGTAGAGGCGCTCGAAGAGGCCGGTTACGTGGTCGACAAGGCCTTCGATGGCTCGGAAGGCCACTTTCTTGGCGATACAGAACCCTATGACGCTGTCATTCTCGATATCGGGTTGCCAGAGAAGGATGGCATCACCGTGCTTGAGGAATGGCGCGCACAGGACAGGACCATGCCTGTCTTGCTCCTGACGGCGCGCGACCGTTGGAGCGACAAGGTCGCAGGTATCGATGCCGGTGCCGACGACTATGTCGCAAAGCCGTTTCACGTTGAGGAAGTGCTGGCGCGGGTACGTGCTCTGATACGGCGTGCTGCGGGACATGCCTCCTCGGAGATTGTCTGCGGGCCGCTCAAGCTTGATACGAGAGGCGCCAAGGCGTCGGTTGATGGCGTCACGCTCAAGCTGACGTCACACGAGTTTCGCCTTTTGTCCTATCTGCTTCACCACAAGGGCGAAGTGGTTTCGCGCACCGAACTCGTCGAACACATGTACGATCAGGATTTCGACCGCGATTCCAATACCATTGAAGTTTTTGTCGGACGCTTGCGCAAGAAGCTTGGCGTGGACATGATCGAAACAATCCGTGGGCTTGGATACCGGATTCAGGCTCCAGGCGATGCCGGCTGAAACCAGGAAGTCCCGCTCGCTTGCCGCACGTGTGCTGACAATTGCGACAGCGTGGGCCATCATTGCGCTTCTGGTTATCGGCTTCCTTATATTGACGCTCTACCGCAACGGTGCCGAACGCGGATTTCGCGATCTTTTGCGCGCACAGCTCTACAATGTCATCAACTCGGTTTCTCTGTCGGAAAACGGCGTGTTGGAAGGCGCGCCGCAATTGGGTGACCTGCGTTTTACCCAGCCGGGGAGCGGTTGGTACTGGATTGTCAATATCATCGACAATGGCTCGTCGGAGCGGATCGCATCTGTCTCGCTCGGCGAGCGAACCGTCGAACCGGTCAGCACGGAACTCGTTCCATTCAACGAACGCTTCGAACGCGTCTACCGTTCGGAAGACAACGCCGGCGAACAGCTGATGGTAGCCGAGACCGAGATCCTGCTGGGCGACAATGGCGAAATCGCCCGCTTCCGGGTTACCGGCAACATGGATGCGCTTGACAGCGATGTCTCGGCCTTCTCGCGCCAACTCGTGCTCTTCCTGGCGGTGTTCGGCATTGGCAGTCTGATGGTCAATGCAATCGCAATTCTGTTCGGGTTGCGGCCGCTCGACGGTATCCGCAGGTCGCTGGAAGAAATCCGCGCCGGCAAGACCGAATCACTCGACGGCAGCTTTCCGCGCGAAATCGCGCCACTTACCGGCGAGGTTAACGCATTGATCGACAACAACCGGCGCATTATTGAGCGCGCCCGAATGCAGGTCGGCAATCTCGCCCATTCGCTCAAGACTCCGATCGCGGTGCTGTTGAATGAAAGCCGGAACATGGACCCTGAACGCGCGCGTCTCGTCAATGAACAGGCAACCGCAATGCAAAACCAGGTCCAGCACTATCTCGATCGCGCGCGGATCGCCGCGCAGCAGAATTCGATTCTGGTTCGAACGGACACGGGTCAGAGCCTGCAGCGTCTTATGCGCGTGATGGAGCGGTTGAACCCCGCTACGACGTATCAGCTGATTATGCCGGATGTTGTGCCGTTTCTTGCCATGGAACAGCACGACGTTGAAGAAATACTTGGTAACCTGTTGGAAAACGGCTCGAAATGGGCCGACGGAAAAGTCAGGGTGACGGTGGCCGACCAAACGTCAAGCAGCGCTCTGGCAACGCAGGGTGAGGCAGGCCAGACGCTGACGATTTCCGTTGAGGACGATGGCCCGGGCATGCCGGAAAACCAGTTGGCGGAAGCGATGAAACGGGGCCGCCGGCTCGACGAGAGCAAGCCCGGCACAGGCCTCGGCCTTTCGATCATCAAGGAAATCGTCGGCGAGTATAACGGCAAGGTTTCTTTGAGCCGCAGCGATCTGGGTGGCCTTTGCGCGATCCTGACGCTGCCGGTTGCCGTTCGTTAATCTTTGGCGCGCATGATGCCCACAACCCGCTGCCTTAATACGGCCATATGATAAGTCTCAATGTAGGGTTGAACAGGGGATTCTATTTCATGAGTACATCGGCGCGATGCATCGCTGTTGCGGTTTTGCTTGCTGTGGGCGGTTGTGCGCAGACCGGCGGGCAAAACAGCCGCTTGCATTCCTTTGTACCCCAATCGCCCGGCGCACCCGCCGTGATTGATGCCCTGAACGGCGGGATCATCGATCCGACGGTTTCTGCCCGGCTGAGCGCAGATGACCGCAGGCGCGCTCTGGAAGCAGAATACCGGGCATTGGAAGTTGCGCCAAGCGGGCAGGTCATCTCCTGGACCGGCAGGGATGGCCGCATTTCCGGCGAGGTGTTTGCTGCGCCGCCCTACGAGGTCGGTTCTCAAAATTGCAGGCAATATGTCCATAAAGTTGTCGAGGGGGCCGAAACGGTGACCACCCGCGGTGCGGCTTGCCGCAGCGACGATGGCAACTGGACACCGCTTGTTTAGAACCCATATTTCCAATAGACAGACAAAAAAGCCGATGGGTCGCAGATGCCGCTCGGCGTGGAAAACGATTAGGGCCAGATAGCGCGTCGCGATGATGTTTTGGGTCATGGCTGCCATTTTGACAGTGGCCGCCACGCTATGTCTGCTTATACCGCTCGCCCGGAGCGCAAAAACGCAGACGGAAGAACGGGAATATGACGCAGAGGTCTATCATGACCAGCTGCGTGAGATCGATCGTGACATCGATGCGGGTTTGCTGTCAGGAGAGCAGGCTGAATACGCCCGTGCCGAGGTCGGCCGCAGGCTGCTCAAGGCAACCAAAGAGACCGGCGGCAAGACGAAATCAGGAACGACGCTGGCCGGCGCGGCGCGTTACGTCGTGATCGTGTTCTTGCCGGTCATGGCGGTCGCAGCGTATCTCGCGATCGGTTCACCGGACATGCCGGCGCAACCGCTCGCGGCCCGCATTCAGGCCGATCCCGAAGACAGTACCGATATCGCAAGCCTCGTGGTGCGGGCGGAAACCCATTTGGCAAGCAATCCGGACGACGGACGCGGATGGGAGGTTCTAGCGCCGATCTATTTCAACATGGGCCGCATGGAAGACTCTGAAACCGCCTACCGCAACGCCATCCGTTTGCTTGGTCCAAGCGCAGAGCGTCACGCGGGCCTCGGGCAAGCAATGTTTGCCCAGACCGGCGGTATCGTGACCGCAGAGGTTCAGACTCAATTCCAGGCGGCGGACGCACTTGAACCGGACAACCCGCTGTCCGCATTTTTTCTGGCACTTGGCCTCGCGCAGGAAGGACAGGCTGTCGAAGCCCGGACACGGTTCCGCGCGTTAGCGGCAAGATCGGCACCCAACGATCCGTGGATGCCGCAATTGCGCCAGCAAATCGCCGAGCTCGACCGTACGATCGGTTCAGACGGTGAAGGCGGACCCGCCGGACCGGATATGGACCAGATTGCTGCGGCCGAGGCGATGAGTGCCGCGGAACGCCGTGAGATGATCGGCGGTATGGTTGCCGGGCTCGATGCCAGACTCAGGGAAAATCCCGACGACATTGAAGGTTGGCTGCAGCTCTTACGCTCCTACATGGTGCTTGGCCAGACGGAGCTGGCAGATGATGCACTGCAACGCGCCATGCAACATTTTGCCGCTGGAACCACCGGGCGACAAGCCTTGACGCAGGCTGCGACACAGTTTGGAATAGGTCCAGAGAAGGCTGACCAATGACTCGCAAGCAACAAAGACTGGCCACTATTGGCGGCGGTGTAGGCGTCATCGGTGTTGCCGTGATCCTTGTGCTATTCGCGCTCAGCGAACAGATCGTCTATTTCCATTCGCCGACCGATATCCTTGACAAACAGATCGGCCCTGGAGACCGGATCCGCCTCGGCGGGCTGGTGGCGGAAGATTCAGTCGTGCGCGGCGAAGGAACTGCAGTCGAATTCTCCGTTACCGACACGGCAAACACAGTGACCATCAGCTATTCCGGCATACTGCCGGATCTCTTCCGTGAAGGCCAAGGCGTCGTTGTGGAGGGCATGTTCTCGCCCGGAAACACGCTCTTCGTAGCAGATACGGTTCTTGCCAAACACGATGAGACCTACATGCCCAAGGAGGTGGCCGACGCGCTCAAAAAGCAGGGCCACTGGCAGGGTAACGAAGCGGTGGATCGGCAATGATCGTCGAACTCGGACACTATGCGCTCATCATGGCGCTCGCGGTTTCGCTGCTGCAATCGGTGCTGCCCATCGTCGGTACAATGCGCCGCGATGCAGCTTTGATGCAGACCGCTTCATCTGCAGCCGTCGTGTCCTTTCTTTTCGTTTTGTTGTCCTTTGCCGCTCTGACCGCCTCCTATGTCACGTCGGACTTCTCAGTTCAGAATGTCTGGGAAAACTCCCATTCGCTCAAGCCGATGATCTACAAGATTACCGGCGTGTGGGGAAACCATGAAGGCTCGATGCTTTTGTGGATACTCATCCTGGTTTTCTTCAGTGCGCTGGTCGCATGGTTCGGCGGCAATCTGCCCGCATCCCTGAAAGCCAACGTACTCGCAGTCCAGGCCTGGATCACCGTATCGTTTCTGCTCTTCGTGTTGCTTACGTCAAATCCGTTTCGGCGTCTTGATCCCGCCCCGTTCGAAGGCCGCGATCTCAACCCCATTCTTCAGGACATCGGGCTCGCAATCCACCCGCCGCTGCTTTATCTCGGCTATGTCGGTTTTTCGATCTGCTTCTCCTTTGCCATTGCCGCGCTGATTGAAGGCCGCATCGATGCGGCGTGGGCGCGCTGGGTGCGGCCGTGGACGCTAGCGGCGTGGACGGCACTGACCCTTGGGATCGCGATGGGGTCTTACTGGGCATATTACGAGCTCGGATGGGGCGGCTGGTGGTTTTGGGATCCGGTTGAAAATGCCTCTTTCATGCCCTGGCTCGCCGGTACGGCATTGCTCCACTCGGCACTTGTCATGGAAAAGCGCGAGGCATTGAAAATCTGGACCGTATTATTGGCGATCATGACGTTTTCATTATCGCTCCTCGGGGCTTTTCTTGTGCGCTCCGGTGTCCTGACGTCCGTCCATGCCTTTGCCACCGATCCAACGCGGGGCGTGTTCATCCTCGGCATTCTCGTCGTGTTTATCGGCGGGGCATTCAGCCTTTTTGCCCTGCGGGCGCAGTCGCTCAGCCAGGGAGGATTGTTTGCACCGATTTCGCGCGAAGGTGCGCTTGTGCTCAACAACCTTTTCCTGACAACAGCAACGGCCACGGTGTTTGTCGGAACGCTTTATCCATTGCTTCTGGAAGCACTGACGGGAGAAAAAATTTCGGTCGGCCCGCCTTTTTTCAATCTCACCTTCGGCCCGCTGATGATCCCCCTGCTGCTTGCCGTTCCATTCGGTCCGCTGCTTGCCTGGAAGCGCGGTGACCTTCTGGCAGTCAGCCAGCGGCTCTATGCCGCTGCGGGCGTCGCGCTGCTGACGACTCTGGCTGTGATCTACTTTTCCACCGGCGCACCGGTGCTCGCGGCGCTCGGAATCGGTATTGGCATTTGGCTCATCGCCGGTGCGGTGACCGACATTGCCTACCGCTCAGGGATTGGCAAGGCGACGCCATCCGTCATGTGGCGGCGCTTCCGCGGATTGCCCCGGTCGGCTTTCGGATCGGCGCTCGCCCATCTCGGTCTCGGGATTATGGTGATCGGGATCGTCACCGTGACCGCTTTCTCGACAGAGACGGTGACGGCAATGAAGCCTGGAGACACTGTAACCAGCGGTCCATTTACACTGGAATTCGAAGGCCTGCGGCCCAACACCGGTCCGAACTATACGGAAATGCAGGGGGTCTTTGCGGTCGCGCGTGACAGCGGCTCATTTGCCACGATGTACTCCGCGAAGCGAATCTATACGGCAAGGCGCATGCCGACGACCGAAGCCGGCATCCTCACATTGGGGCCAAGTCAGCTCTATGTTTCGCTTGGCGATGACACCGCAGACGGCTCTACTGTCGTCCGGGTCTGGTGGAAGCCATGGGTGACGTTCATATGGTATGGGGCGATTGTCATGTCCGTTGGCGGAATTGTTTCGCTGCTTGACCGGCGCCTCCGGATCGGCGCTCCGGCCACCTCAAGAAAGCGGGCGGCGCCTGCCGCGCAGCAGATATGAAGCGCTTCGCGGTAAGCCTCGTTGTTGGTGTCATGAGCCTGCTGCTGCTCTTGGTGCCGGCGGTTGCGGTAACCCCCGATGAAATGCTCGACGACCCGGCTCTCGAGCTAAGGGCGCGTGACATTTCGGCCGGGCTGCGCTGCCTTGTTTGTCAGAACCAGTCGATCGACGAGTCCGATGCCGAACTTGCCAAGGATCTTCGAGTGCTTGTTCGCCAAAGGCTGGTCGAAGGGGATAGCGACCGGGAGGTGGTCGGTTACATCGTTTCCAGATATGGCGAATTCGTCCTGTTGAAGCCGAGTTTTTCACCACAGAACCTGCTTCTGTGGGCGGTTCCGGGAATCGTCCTGCTCGGTGGTCTTGCCTACCTTGTCGCGAACGCCAAACGAAGCCAAAGCCTGACCGCCGGAACAAGGCTCACAGATGAAGAGCAGGCCGATCTCCGAAAAGTTTTAGGTTCGCGTGATCACGACAACTGATAGGCTCGCACCTGCAAAAAAGCAGCAGGGAGGCGGGCAATGTCGTCCACATCAATAAAGGCCGAATTCAACGGACATTCCGGTGCGATACTGGCTGCGCGGCTTGATATACCGACCGAGCATGTGCGCGCCTACGCTCTGTTTGCCCATTGTTTCACCTGTACGAAGGACATTCTTGCTGCAAAGCGGGTGGCAGCCGAGCTTGCGCGTGCAGGAATTGCCGTATTGCGCTTTGACTTCACGGGGCTCGGATCGAGCGACGGCGAGTTCGCGTCGACCAATTTTTCGTCGAATGTCGCCGACCTTAGGTCTGCGGTCGAGTATCTGCGAGCGAATTTTGAGGCACCTTCGATCCTGATCGGCCATTCACTTGGAGGTGCAGCCGTGCTTGCGGTTGCCGCAGACGTGCCAGAGGTGAAGGCCGTTGCAACCATCGGAGCACCGGCCGATGCCGCCCATGTGGTCCACAATTTCGGATCGAAACTGGAAGAGATCGAAGCGAACGGTGAAGCGACAGTCAATCTGGCTGGACGGCCATTTACCATTCAAAAACAGTTTCTTGACGACGTTCGCGAAAGTGCTTTAACGGAGCGTATTGCCAAAATGCGCAAACCGCTGATGGTTCTGCACTCGCCCATCGACGAGACCGTAGGCATCGAAAACGCGGCAACGATCTTCAGCGCTGCGAAACATCCAAAGAGCTTCGTTTCTCTTGACAAGGCCGATCACCTCATCAGCAAGGCGCCCGATGCTGCCTATGCGGCGTCCATGATCGCGACGTGGGCATCACGCTATATCGTCGAGGATACGCCTCAGGGCACCAGCGATATCGAAGCCGTTCGGGTGACGGAAACGGGCGAAGGCAAGTTTCAAAACACGGTCCATGCAGGCAAGCACCGCTTCTTTGCCGACGAACCTGTAAGCTTCGGTGGCCTTGATTCGGGTCCGTCGCCCTATGATTTCCTCTCCGCTGCACTGGGTGCCTGTACATCGATGACTTTGCGTATGTATGCGAACCGGAAAAAAGCAGACCTCGGACGTATTTCAGTTGATGTGTCCCACGCCAAGGTTCATGCGACGGATTGCGTCGAGTGCGCATCGGAGCAACAGGCAAAGGGCGGAAAGATCGACCGTTTCGAGAGGAAAATTATTGTCGATGGGACCGTGTCGGAGGATCTGCGCGACAAGATTGCCGAGATAGCGGACAAATGCCCGGTCCATCGTACCCTAGAGATGACCTCTAAGGTGGTGACGCGTGTCGAAATCGATGGCACCGAGTGAAGGCTGGAGCAAACATTACAAATTATTCATGCTTTCGTTAGCCTGAGGTAATGTGGCTTCAAATATTCCTTTTGATGAGAGGGGACTGAAAACACCCGCCAAAAGGATTTCTCCATGCCAAATATTAAATTCCTCGCGACGCGCAACGGATTGCTGACAACGTCGGCCGCGATCGGATTGGCTGCGGCAATGGTGGCAAGTGGCGTTCCGGCACGCGTTCAAAGCGCGTTCGCGGAAGCTGTGAGAGTCCAGGCACCTCAGGAGCCGGGATTCGCAGACGTCGTTGAAGCCGTGTCGCCAGCCGTCGTTTCCGTTCGCGTCAGGTCAAATGTAAGACCGGTTTCGAGCAATGGTTTCGATTTTGGAATGCCGGGTTTTGACGATCTGCCGGACGATCACCCGATGAAGCGCTTTTTCCGCGATTTCGGTGACCGTTTTGCAGAGCGCGGCGATCAGGATCGCCCGCGCCAGCGCCAGCCCCGGGCGCGTCCGTTTTCGCAAGGATCCGGCTTTTTCATCTCTGACGACGGTATCGTCGTGACCAACAATCATGTTGTCGCCAATGGCGAAGAATTCACCATCATCATGAATGACGGTACGGAACTCGATGCCGAACTGATCGGCAGAGATTCGCGCACTGATCTCGCGGTCCTGAAGGTCGATAGCGACCGGACCTTTACCTATGTCGCATTCGACGATGATGACACGACCCGGATCGGCGACTGGGTGGTTGCCGTCGGCAATCCGTTCGGCCTCGGCGGTACGGTGACAGCCGGAATCGTTTCGGCCCGCGGCCGCGACATTGGAGCAGGACCCTATGACGACTTCATTCAGGTCGATGCCGCCGTCAACCGTGGAAACTCCGGTGGTCCTACCTTTAACCTCGAAGGCGAAGTCATCGGCGTAAACACCGCGATCTTTTCACCATCAGGCGGCAATGTCGGCATAGCATTCGCGATACCGGCGGCACTGGCCAATGAGGTGGTGACGGAGCTACTCGACAGCGGCAGCGTTGAACGCGGTTGGCTTGGTGTGCAGATCCAGCCGGTAACAGACGATATTGCCGAATCGCTTGGCCTGTCCGAAGCGCAGGGTGCTTTGATTACAGAGCCTCAAGAAAACTCACCGGCGCTTGAAGCCGGCCTGAAGTCCGGCGATGTCGTCACCGCGGTCAATGGTGAAGCGATCGAATCGCCGCGTGATCTTGCCCGCACGATTGCCGGCATAAACCCGGGCGAGGATGCCGAGGTGACAGTCTTCCGCAATGGCGATGAACGCGAGGTTACCGTCGAAATCGGCACCTTGCAGGAGCCTGTGCGGCCCGCCGCGGAAGTTGGCTCCCGGACGACGGATGAGGGTGAGCGTCTTGACGATTTCGGTTTCACTGTCAAGCCTGCCGATGACGGCAACGGGCTGATGATCACCGAGGTTGACCCTGACAGCATTGCTGCCGAGCGCGGCATGCGTGAAGGCGACATCATTTTGTCTGTCAACAACTTAGAGGTGCAGTCGGCGAAAGATCTGACAGATGCCGTAAATTCCGCTAGCGAAGCGGGTCGCAAGGCTGTACTGTTTCAAATAACCAACCAAGACAGCAGTCGGTTTGTTGCACTTCCGGTTGCAGTTGGTTGAACAGATCGGGTGGGCGGTCATTAACGTCGCCCCCGGCCAACCGCCCGATTCTGTGGACAGCGGGTCTCCCATCGGCCCGCTGTCTCACTTTTAGAGACGTGTTTTGCTCCGCAAGAGACCAAGGCAGGGATCTCATGGTTTGTTTTTCTTCAGATTTTTCGCCTAATATGCCGGATATGAAGATTCTGGTAATTGAAGACGATCTGGAAGCAGCCGCCTATATGGTCAAAGCTTTCAATGAAGCCGGTATCGTCACGGACCATGCCAGCGATGGCGATCTGGGCTTTTATCTCGCTACCGAGAATCACTACGACGTCATGGTCGTTGACCGAATGTTGCCGAAGCGCGACGGATTGTCGATCATCACCGAATTGCGCGAGAAGCAGATTGACACCCCCGTTCTGATTCTCTCGGCCCTCGGTCAGGTTGATGACCGGGTAACGGGCTTGCGTGCCGGTGGCGATGACTACCTGCCGAAACCCTATTCCTTTTCCGAGTTGCTGGCACGCGTCGAAGTGCTCGGACGCAGAAAGGGCATGCGCGACAACGACACGGTTTACAAAGTGGGCGACCTGGAACTGGATCGTCTGGCCCATGAAGTCCATCGTGCGGGACAACGCATTACCCTCCAGCCGCGTGAGTTCCGATTGCTCGAATATCTCATGAAGCATGCCGGACAGGTGGTCACCCGCACAATGCTGCTGGAGAATGTGTGGGACTATCATTTCGATCCGCAGACGAATGTCATCGATGTGCATATCTCGCGGCTTCGCGCCAAGATAGAGAAGGGTTTTGACAAGGCGCTTTTGCGCACTGTCAGGGGCGCGGGCTATATTCTCAAAGCCGATCCCTAGCGCAGCGATCAAATGGCCCGCTCCAGGACATTGGAACGTTTCGGCATGCTCCTGCAGACGACCGCAGTCCGCATGTCTGCGCTCTATTTCGGCCTTTTTGCGGTTTGTGCGGTTGTACTTGTCTTCTACGTAACGGACCTGACTTCAAGCCTGCTGACCTTTCAGACCAAACAGGTGGTTCAGGACGAGTTGAACGTGCTCGGCAATTTCTATCGCAGGGGCGGCGTTCCCATGCTGATTCGTCATATTGACCGCAGGTCGCGAGAGCCGGGTGCGAACCTGTACACGATTGCAGCACCAAACGGACAGATCCTTGCGGGCAATGTCGAAAGCCTGCAGCCTGGCGTTCTGGACGGCGAAGGGTGGACCGAACGGCCATTTTCCTATCGGCGCTTCTATCAGCCTGAGGGAACGCCCGGTCACGCAGCACTCGCCGAAGTGATCCTGCTGCCAAACGGTATGCGTGTCCTTGTTGGGCGGGATCTCGGCGAGCCGACAAAGTTCCGTTCCATGGTCCAGCGCTCGCTGGCGATGGCGCTCGGTATCATGGCGATCGGGGCGCTGGTAATCTGGTTTGTTATCGGGCGCCGTGCCCTGCAGCGTATCGACCGTGTGGCTCAGGCCAGTCAGAAAATCATGGATGGCGACCTCAGCCAGCGCCTTCCGGTCAGCGGCTCCGGCGACGAGTTCGACAGGCTCTCGGTATCGCTTAATACCATGCTCGGTCGGATCGACAGGCTCAACGAAGGTCTGCGCCAGGTTTCGGATAATATCGCGCACGATCTCAAGACACCGCTGACGCGGCTGCGCAACCGTGCGGAAACTGCACTTGCTGGCAAGGATGACGGTCCGGCCTACCGCGCCGCCATGGAGGAAGTGATCGATGAGTCGGACCAGCTTATCCGCACATTCAATGCGCTGTTGACGATTTCGCGGGTTGAGGCCGGTTCGGCGATTGCCGAAATGGACCAGGTTGACCTGTCGCGGATCGCGCATGATGCGGAGGAACTCTACGAACCCGTTGCGGAGGAAGCCGGAGTGGCTCTGTCCGCGCGCATCCAGGACGGTGTCAAGGTGTCGGGAAACCGCGAACTGATTGGCCAGGCGCTCACCAACCTGATAGACAATGCGATCAAATACACAGCTGGAAAGGACAAAGCGCCCACGGTCGAACTTGCGCTCGAGAATGGCGGGGATGGCGTGGTTCTGTCGGTCAACGACAATGGACCCGGTATTCCTGAAAATCGGCGTGACGACGTCAAGAAGCGTTTCGTCAGGCTCGACGAAAGCCGTACCAAGCCCGGCACAGGGCTTGGCCTGAGCCTCGTCGATGCAATCATGGCCCTTCACGGTGGCCGGCTTGACCTTCGCCGCAACGGTGAAGGAAGTTCGGGACTTCGCGCAAGGATGGTGTTTGACAAGAGAGGTTAGAAGTGACCGGCGCTCAATCGACGAATGTCAAGTTCGTGGTCGGCGGTCCTGTTCCCGTCAGTGCGCTTTCTGAAGAGGCGGCACATGAGGCGCTGGACGACCTTCTGGCGGCTGCTATCGACCTGCCGGATCTCAACCGGTTTCTCAGCCGAGAATCTTCTGAAAGAGAGCTGCTTCTGGCTTCGATGTCTCTTTCGCCATATCTGCGCGATATCGCCGTTACACATCCCGAATGCGTCCTCGATCTGTTGGGTACGGAGCCGCTGGACCTGCTCGACAACCTGGTTGCTGAGGTGCGCAGGACATGGAAAGACCATCCGCAGCAGACAGAATTTATGGCGGCTTTGCGGCGCCTCAAGCGCCGATTTGCTTTCGTTCTCGCACTCTATGATCTTGGCCGCATCCTCGACACCCCTATCATCACGGCCTGGATGAGCGCATTTGCGCGTGCCTGTGTATCCTCAGCGGTCGATCATCTCCTGCTGGGCGTGCACAACGAGGGAAAACTTCAACTCCACGATGTCGGAGATCCCGGTTTTCGATCGGGGCTGGCCGTGATCGGAATGGGAAAACTCGGGTCGAGTGAACTCAATTACTCATCTGACATCGATCTGGTGGTGGTGTTCGACCCGGCTGCAAACATCGTCAAGATACGCGACGAGGCATCGAACATCTTTTCGCGGATCGTGAGGATCCTTATCCGTATTTTGCAGGAACGGACTGCCGACGGTTATGTCTTCCGTACCGATTTACGCCTGCGGCCCGATCCCGGATCGACACCGCTTGCGCTGCCTTTCAGCACCGCGCTGCATTACTATGAGGCGAGGGGGCAGAACTGGGAAAGGGCCGCCTTCATCAAGGCTGATGTGGCCGGCGGCGATCTTGCAACGGGAGCCGCGTTCTGCGCCGAACTCGCGCCGTTCATCTACCGCAAATATCTCGACTATGGTGCCATTGCAGATATTCATTCGATCAAGCGTCAGATCCATGTGAGCAAGGGTTTTGGCGAGATTTCTGCTCGCGGCCACAACATCAAGCTTGGCAGAGGCGGCATTCGCGAGGTCGAGTTCTTCGTCCAGACTCAGCAGCTCATTGCAGGCGGACGGATGACTGCGCTGCGGACACGTTCGACGGACACTGCGTTGACGGCTCTGGCGCAGGCCCAGTGGATTTCCGAAAGCACCGAGGAAGCTCTTCGTAAGGCTTACTGGTTCCTTCGCGACACCGAGCACCGCATTCAGATGAGACGCGATGAGCAGAGCCACATCGTCCCTGAAAGCGACGATGCGTTTCACGTCCTTTCGCTGATGATGGGGTTCGACGAACCGCAACTCTTCGAAAAGAAACTGGTGGCGACGTTGCGCCTCGTCGAGAAACACTATGCGCGCCTCTTCGAGCAGGAGAGGCAACTGACGGCGGGCGCTGGAAATCTGGTCTTTACCGGCGACGAAGATGATCCGGAGACGCTGGAAACGCTCAAGCGCATGGGGTTCGAGCGCCCATCCGACATGTCGCGCATCATTCGCGGTTGGCATTACGGGCGCTATCGCGCAACCCAGACAGCAACGGCCCGTAAGCGGTTGACGGAATTGATGCCCGATCTGTTGCAAACCTTCGCCGATTCCGGCCGTCCCGACGACACGGTTCTCAGGTTCGACTCCTTTCTCGCCGGATTGCCTGCGGGAATTCAGCTCTTCTCACTGCTTTGCAACAATTCCGGGCTGATGTCCTTGCTTGTCACAATCATGGCGTCGGCGCCGCGCCTTGCCAATGTGATCGCGCGCAAGCCGCATATTTTCGACGGTATGCTCGACCCCACACTTCTGGCCGAATTGCCGACGCGTGCGCTTTTGTCTGAACGTCTGGAAGCGTTCCTCGATGGTGAATTCGCCTATGAAGAGGTGCTGGACCGGCTGCGGATCTTCGCTTCGGAGCAGAGATTTCTTGTTGGCGTCCGACTTTTGACGGGCGCCATCGCGGGCGATCGCGCTGCGCTGGCCTTCTCCGACCTCGCCGATTTGACCTTGAACGCAGCAATGGATGCGGTTCGAATTGAGCTTGAGCAGGTGCATGGGAAGATCGCCGGTGGCCGCATCGCCGTCGTCGGACTTGGCAAGTTCGGCAGCCGGGAAATGACCGCCGCATCCGATGTCGACATTATCCTGCTCTATGCGCACGATCCGGACTGCCAGGAATCGGACGGACCGAAACCGATTGATCCGGTGCGCTACTTTACGCGCTTCACACAGCGACTGACGTCGGCCCTTTCAGCGCCGACGGCCGAAGGGGTTCTCTACGATGTCGATCTGAGGCTTCGACCATCCGGCAACAAGGGACCTGTGGCGACCAGCATAAGGGCCTACCGCAAGTACCAGCAGGAGCATGCATGGACATGGGAGCATATGGCTCTGACGCGGGCACGCATCGTCGCCGGTGATCCGACGCTCAAGGCCGAAGCAGAGGAGATATTCAGGCAGGTGCTGCACAAACCGCGCGATATCGACAAGACGGTCGCCGACATCGCGCATATGCGAAATCTGATTGAGGCCGAAAAACCCGCACACAACCAGTGGGATCTCAAATTGGTTGTGGGCGGTCTGATAGACATTGAGTTCATAAGCCAGTTTCTCTGCCTGCAGATTGCCGCCCATGACCAGGCGGCTCCGGAGCCCGGCGTTCAGACTGGAGCGGTTCTCAAGTCACTGGCGCCGCCGATGATCGGTGATGATGATGCGCAAACACTTATCGAGGCGCTTGAACTCTATACGCAACTTTCGCAAATCATCAGGCTTTGCCTTGAGAGCAAATTCGAACCCGAAGACGCGCCGCAAGGCTTCAAGGACCTGATGCTGCGGCGAACCGGATATCCGGATATGCGGACACTTGAAGCGCTATTGACGGATACATCGCAAGCAGTGAGGGGTGTTTTCGAGCGCACCATCGTGCACCGCAAAGGCTAACGATAGGGTCGGCGCCAGCCTAACGGAAACGCTCCTGCGGATGGATTGGCAGCCTGATCGAGACGATTGTGCCGACGCCGCTTCGCGACCGTATTTTCATCGCTCCGCCGTGCAGGTCGACAAGTGCCTTCGAGATGGCAAGACCCAGGCCAGAACCGCCTTTGCTTTTGGAGAACTGGTTCTGGACCTGCTCGAACGGTTGTCCCAGTGTCAGCAAAGCATTCTTTGGAATGCCGATACCGCTGTCCTCGATGGTCAGGGTGACCGCGGCAGCGTGGCGGCGCGCTCTGACTGTTATGCGGCCGTGATCATTGGTAAATTTCGTCGCGTTTGACAGCAGGTTCAAAAGCACCTGTTTGACCGCGCGCCGGTCGGCATTCAGTGTGAGACCGGCTGCGATATCGGACTGAAGGCGGATGGACTTGGCCTCCGCCTGCACGGTAATCAGGCGCAGCGTCTCCTCAATGAGGGGCGCGATGTCGATGCGCTCGCAGGCAAGCTGCAGCCGGCCAGCCTCGATTTTTGACATGTCGAGAATATCGTTGATCAGGCCAAGCAGATGTTTGCCGCTGTTGTTGATGTCGTTGGCATACTCATCGTATTTTGCCGATCCCAGCGGCCCGAACATCCGGTTCTGCAGAATTTCCGAAAAGCCTATGATGGCATTCAGGGGCGTGCGCAATTCATGCGACATGTTGGCGAGGAAATCGGATTTCGCCTTGTTGGCTGCTTCCGCATTGTCCTTTTCTGCCAGGTATTTCGAGTTCAGTTCGCTCAGTTCGACGGTTTTTTCTTTCAGCCGGCTTTCGGATGCGGACAACTCGCCGATACTGGCCATCAGCCGCCGTTCGGAATCCCGCAAACGGTCTTGATGCCGCTTCAGCTGTGTAATGTCGGTTCCGACCGATACGGACCCTCCGTCCGCGGTGCTGCGCTCGTTGATCTGCAGCCATAGGCCATCCGCCAACTGAACTTCCATGCTCCTTGCGCCGTTGCCGCCATCGGTGGCGCCGATCTGTTTCTTGACGATTGGCCGCTGCGCGGCTGCCAGCACATCCTGTTTCGCAAGCCCGGCTCTGACCGCCTGATCCGGCAGTCCATATATGCGCTGGAACTTCGAGTTGCACATGACCAGATGGTCCTGCGAGTCCCAGAGCACGAAAGACTCCGACGTGCTTTCGACCGCGTCGAAGAGCCGCTGGTTGGCTTCGACGGAACGCTGGGCGAGCCGCTGTTGCTCGCTGACATCCATGGCAATACCGATGAGGTGGTTCGGCTCATCGCCTTCGCCGGTGATCTGGCCGCGCGCGCGCAGCAGCACATAATGACCGTCGGCGTGCCGCATGCGGAACGTATGATCGATCTGCGTGATTTGGCCGCGTGCGATCGACCGCGCCACCTCGTTCAGCCCCTTGTCCTCGGGATGTATCAGATGTGTGACGTCACGGTGCGACAGGACACAATCCCGCGGCTCCTGTCCGAGAATTTCATACATCGACCGGGACCAGTACAACCTGCCACGGCTGAGATCCCAGTCCCAAAGCCCGCAACGGCCACGCGAAAGGGCCGTATCCACTCGATGGTGTGCTTCAAGATAAATCTCATCGGCATCGCGCGCCCGCGATGCCTGGCTGAAATAGGCGTAAAGAATGATCAGCAACACGCTGGACGTTGCTGCAAAAAGGGTCACGTTAAGGGAGACTTCCCGTTTCCATGGCCCGATGATACGGGCTGCCGGCGTCAGCGCCGTGACGCTTCCGATCCCGCCCGCCAGATTGGCATGGGCGGCGTAGAACAGCCGGTCGCGATATCGAACCGTCTCCACACCAGCCCTTGTACCGAACATGCGCAGCGGCGAAGAGGACGGCAGGATCCGGTCGAGTTGCAGCCCGACAAAGCCGGTGCCATAGGATGTCGCTGCAAACACTCTGCCTTCGGTGCCTGAAATCAGGACCATGCGCCCATCGGTGATCAACATCGCGGGCAAAGCTTTGGCGATCTCGGTTTCGATTTCCCAGCGATGCAGCGAGCCGAGGGCTTCTGTTTCCGATTTTATCGCGGCAGCACCCGCGAGCGCGGTCAGAGCCGTTGCCTGTTTGGCCGCGTTTTCGAGTTGCGAGCGTTCATTGAGGAGGTCGGTAAAGCGGGCCGTGGCGACGACAATCAGGAACGTGATAATCAGGATCGGAATAGAGTGTTTGAGGTACGGTTCAGCCCTGACGAGCCGCGCATGCGCCGGCTTGGCGAACATCTTCGCCTGTCCCGCAAGGTCGGAACGCCACGAATGGCTTTCACTATTGCCAGATATGATGCCCCGTTCAGCAGCGCCCGCTCGCCGCGCTTCTGTCATCATTGCCACCCGTTATATTTATTGATTCGGAAGCCGCTTGTCCGAACCGGTGCCAATGAATCAAAGGTGATTCGCCTTGTCCAGCCCCAATCCCAATTCTTTTATAAGGCATTGAAATATATGGATGAAATTTTTCAGGTCGCAGATTCGTGAGGATTGCACCAATGGCCAAACGGCAAAAAGGGGCAAATCAGTTGCGCTGTTGCCGTGCAATCGGAGCCAAGCTTACGGCCCAGCAATAAGCGCGACTGGTATTGGTGGGTCCATCTTGAAAGTGGAGAAATTTTTAGACTGCGGTTTCAGCGAAAATTCAGACAATAGCGCATAAGTTGCGCTTAGGAGGATCGCAAGTGTCGCTGTCTCACTGTCCTGCAAATAAGCGCCTTTTGCTCTTGTGTAGCCTGTCTATGCTGTGCGCCTTGTATATCTTGGTGGCTGATGCCCATGCTCAAAGCGGCAACGTACCGCCGGAACAACTGGCTATTCAAAAACTCATCGATGATGTGACCTTATCCGATGAAGAATTCCTGGGGGTGCTAAAAAACCATAGTGAAATCGGAGAGAAGCTGATCGCTTTTTATGATTATTTGGAGTTTCTGCACGCGAGTCCAAACACGGATTTCGAAGACAGCGCGAAACTGGAAAACAATATCAACTACCACTTTACTGAATACTTCATGGGCAGGCAGCGGGACAAAAACGAAAGGAAAATTGTTCAACTGAACAAGCGATACGAAATATTCGAAGAAGGTGATTTGCTTTTGAACCTACTCAACTATACCCGCACCTACCAGGACAGGCCAAAATTCGACAACGATCTGCTCATAGGAAGCCATCTCAAAAACCTCCGCTACCTGAATTTGTACACAAACAAGTTAGCGGAATACGGAGCTTGGCTAAGAGAAGTCAAGGGCTACTTATTCAAGCGTGAATTGTCCTTTTGGGAAGATCGATTGGCCAAGCAAATATGTGACCAATCGCACATCAGAAAAGACTGCGTTCAGAAAATTTTGAACAACATACCCGACCGACATGAGGTCGATCCAGATAACATAGGTGAACTTCTCGTCCTGGCATTGTGTAGAGTCAACATCATACTCAACCGGAAGCTATATCGTTTCGACTTTTGTGAGAAACGGATTTGAAGCGTTTGGGACTGGTTCCAAAGTTTTTGATGGCAGTAACGCTTCTTGCAGTGCTTAGCGATTGGCGTCTGGTTTCGTTGATGCTGTCGAGCCTCGAACGGGCGGTTTGGTCAGCGTCTCTGATAGCTCTGTATCTCTCGATAGCCCTCTATTATGGTTTGGGAATAGCGAGCATTATCGGGTTTTGGATTGGGCGTCGTTGGGCCTTTATATCTTTTGCCTTGTTTACGGTTATCGGGACCGTTGGGTTTGGCAGCGTAGTTATACCCTACCTACCTCAGATATTTCCTCCCGGATCGAGGGCGTCGGCTGCTGTTGTCATCAATGGGGTTTTCGTTGCGACTGCGCTTGTTGCGTTTTTCAAAAGCTCTAACGCCCACGAGTAGCTATTTGAAATCAGAGTGACCTATGTGCGGATATCGCAACCATTGTATGACAGTGTGGCTTCTTCTTTGATTACTGAAAATTCTCCCGAAGTCTTTTCGCTAGCGGACAACCGAGAATGACGGTTGAGTCCCTCTCCTCCTGCGTGCCGTTTGATCCGCATATTCGGAACCGGTCGAGCTCAGTTTGCTAGGCCTAAAAAGGATGCAGATCAACTCACCGGCGGCGTTAATCAATTCTCTGTACTGATACCGCTCCGACCGGACACGCTTGGAAACTTCTCTCCAATCTTGACGCTCGGGTATGAAGATACCGGTTCTGCAAAAACTTCTCACGAGGCGAATTCCGTTTGGTGTCCAACGCATCGTACATCTCCCGGTTGGACCGAGGTAACCACAATCACAGTTCTGAAGCGACCGTCATTTCCCGAGCGTACGGTCGGTGATGTCGCGCACATCCGGCGACAGGGAATCCCGATCGGAAATCACCTCAAGCGCCTCGCGGGCTTTTGCGCGGCGTTGCGGCTCAAGCGATTTCCAAGAGCGCATGGTCGTCAGGAGCCTTGCCGCAACTTGCGGGTTGCGTCCGTCCAGATCGATGATCTGCTCCGCCAGGAAATGGTATCCTTCGCCGTCAGGCCGGTTAAAGCCGGTCGGATTGCCCGCCGCAAAGGCTGAAAGCAGCGCCCGGACGCGGTTAGGATTGTCACTCGAGTAATGCGGCGTTGCCATCAGCGCCTTGACGCGTTCAAGCGCCTGATGGCCCGGGATAATCGCCTGGATCGTGAGCCACTTGTCGATGACGAGCGGCGTGTCATGAAAGCGCGCTTCGAACTCGGCCAGTGCCGCATCTGTGGCTTCGTGATCGCTGAAGCGTTGCGCCATGATGTTAAGCACCCCGCTGAGGATCGTCATATTGTCTGCAGTCTGAAACATCGGCAGCAGATCCGCGGCATCAAGGTTTCCGTGCGCCATATGCGTGAGCCCGGCGAGATAGAGCGCGCGGCGTCCGGCACTTTCTGCATCCGGGCTGTAGTGTCCACCCGGAAGGGCGGTACCCACAACGTCGTTTATCGTCTGGCCTGCACCGTGCGCGATGTCGGCCATGACGGCGTTGCGGGCGGCAAAAACAGCATCTGGGTCGATATCGGTGCCGATAACCCGTGCAATATCCAATTCGCCTGGAAGCGACAAGATTTGCGCCCGCAGGGCCGGCTCAAGGCGAAGATCGTCAACAGCCGCTTCAATACTGTCGATGAATGCGCTTGCGCAACGCCGCTCCTCGCCGGCCTTCGCCGCGATCGTAACAGAAACGAGTTCACGCATCGCGAGGTCGTTCAGCGCCTGCCAACGGGAGAATGGCTCCGTTTCAAAACGGGCGAGATGCGCCAGGTCCGCCGACGATTGCTCGAAGTTGACGTTGATCGGCGCAGAAAAACCGCGGTTGAAGGATGAGACGGACCGGCTGGCGACACCCTCGAACACCACCCGGTGGTGCCGGTCCTTGATGTGGAGAACGTCATCGCTGGCGGTAATGCCGGAAATGGTGTCCGGCCGGATTTCGCTGCCGTCTTCCGCGAACAGGCCGAACCGGAAGGGAATGTGCATCGGCTTCTTCTTGTTTTGCCCCGGCGTCGGCGGCACCGACTGTTCGATATCAAGTGTCAGCCTGGCGGCGGACGCTTCGTATTCGGCCGCGACAGAAACGACCGGCGTGCCCGCCTGACTGTACCAGATCGAAAACTCCTCCAGATCAAACCCGGTGGCGTCCTCGAAGCACTTGAGGAAATCCTCGACGGTCGCCGCATCGCCGTCGTGTCTGGAGAAGTAAAGATCAAGGCCCGCCCGGAAGCCCTCGTCGCCGAGAATTGTCGCCAGCATCCGCACCACCTCTGAGCCCTTTTCGTAGACGGTGGTCGTATAAAAGTTGTTGATCTCGCTGTAGCGGTCAGGACGTACGGGATGGGCGAGGGGGCCGCTGTCCTCCGGGAACTGATGGGCTTTCAGAAGCCGCACTTCCGCAATGCGTTTTACCGGCTTTGAGCGCATGTCGGCGGAGAAGATGTGGTCGCGGTAAACCGTAAGACCCTCCTTCAGACAGAGCTGAAACCAGTCGCGGCAGGTGATGCGGTTGCCGGTCCAGTTGTGAAAATACTCGTGCGCGATAATGGCTTCGATGTTTGCATAGTCGGCGTCTGTCGCGGTTTCGGGGTCGGCCAGAACATATTTATCGTTGAAGACGTTGAGACCCTTGTTTTCCATCGCACCCATGTTGAAGTCGGAGACGGCGACGATCATGAAGACGCCGAGATCATACTCGCGGCCGAAACGTTCCTCATCCCAAACCATTGCCCGCTTCAGGGAGTCCATCGCGTAGGCGGCAAGCGTCTCTTTGCCGTGCTCGACATAGATCTCGAGCGCGACCGGCTCGCCCGACCGGGTCGTGAAACTGTCGCGGACGCCGGCAAGATCGCCCGCCACAACGGCAAACAGGTAGCTGGGTTTGGGATGCGGATCATGCCAGACGGCGAAGTGCCAACCGTCGCCGAGATCGCCCTTGTCGACCAGATTGCCGTTGGAAAGCAGCAGCGGCGCCTCGCTCGATTGCGCCTCGATGCGGGTCGTGTAGGTGGCCAGAACATCCGGTCGATCGAGAAAATATGTAATGCGCCGGAACCCTTCGGCTTCGCACTGCGAGCAATAGACGTTCCCCGAACGGAACAGGCCCATCAGTTTGCTGTTCTTTGCCGGCGCAATTTCGGTGACGATTTCGAGCGTAAAGAACTCGGAGCCCGGCAGGTCGTGTATTTCGAGGCCCGATGGGGACGCGGTATACCGTTCCGGCTGTGCCGCAGCCCCGTCAATTTTCAGAGCTTTGAAAGTCAGTTCGTCGCCGTCGAGCACAAGTGGCGCGGTTGCTGCGGCGCCTGATCGCCGCCGCACCGATATACGGCTGGTAACAATGGTACTTTCAGGGTCAAGCCGGAATGTCAGATCGACTGTCTCGATTTCAAAATCCGTCGGTTTGTAATCTGCAAGACGTGTCTGTTGGCCGATCTCTGTTTTCATGACATTCCCGTTTCAAAAATTATGCGCCGCAAGCGCCTGCAGATTGAATGACCGCGCATGTGAACACAATCACCGGCCTCTGAATTCCAATGAGCGGCGGCCCTGATGACAATCCGATGGTTCGATCCTATAACCGGTCGCGACGGAGCCACCGCCCGTTCAGATCATTCGACACGCCCATTGCCCATGACTGTCGTATATCCGCGACACGGCATTTGATGCAATCCAACCCAGACTTGCTGCAAAATGGATCGAATAGCAACGAATTACGAACAATCGAACGCGCTGACGGGCATTGCGCTCAAGGTGGGATCGGTTGTGATCTTCGTTGCCATGGCGTCCTGTATCAAGGCCGGAGGCGAGGGGGTGCCGCCGGGACAGATCGTCTTCCTGCGCTCCTTGCCTGCGATGATCCCGGTGCTGGCCTTTCTGGCAGCGCGCAGGCAACTTCATACGGCATTCCATACCCGCCACTCGCTATCTCATCTTTGGCGCGGATTGGTGGGCGTCTCTGCCATGGCCTGCGGCTTCTATGCCATTACACATCTGCCGCTGCCCGACGCCATTGCGCTCGGTTATGCAAAGCCGCTGGCGATGGTGATCCTGGCGGCCCTGTTTCTCGGCGAGGCCGTTCGGCTATACCGCTGGTCGGCGGTTCTTGTCGGACTGGTCGGTGTCATGATTATTTCGTGGCCGCTGCTGTCGCTTTTCGACGGCGATTTCTGGCACAATACGCGCGCGCTCGGCGTAGTGGCCGCGCTGATCTCGGCGGTTCTTGCGGCCTTTGCCATGGTTCTTGTTCGGCGGCTGGTGGCAACCGAAAGGACGCCGACCATCGTGCTCTATTTCTCACTTTCAGCAACGGTTATTTCGCTCGCAACACTGCCCTTCGGCTGGGTACTGATCGATTGGACGCAGCTCGTGCTTTTGGTCTGTGCTGGCCTGCTTGGCGGCATCGCCCAGATCATGCTGACACAAAGTTATCGCCACGCCGACGTCTCGACGATCGCGCCATTCGAATACACCTCGATCATCTTTGGAATTGCGCTCGGCTATTTTCTGTTTGGTGATACTCCCCAGTGGTCGATGCTGATCGGGACAGCAATTGTCGCTGCAGCCGGGCTCTTCATCATCATGCGGGAGCACCGGCTCGGGCTTGAGCGCAGAAGCGCGCGCCGCTTTACCACGCCGGAGGGCTAAGCCTCATCTGTGCCGGAAACGCTCTAACGGTTTTCGGCCAGTTCGTCTTCTTCGCCAGCCAGTTCCACCCGCGGGTCAAGTTCGTAGGTCTGCGGCGTCTGGGTGCGCGTGAACGGGATCGCCTGGAAGTCGACGCGTTCCTCTTCAGTGACCGCAGCACGCTGGAAGCTGCGGAAGTATGCAAATCCGCCGAGGATCGCGAAGCAAACGCCGATAACGGCGTAGAGTGCATAGCTTCCGGCCCTATCCATCAGCGCGCCGGACACAAGTGGGCCGATCATCGTTCCAACGCCGTAAACGATCAAAAGCCCGCTCGCAACGGAAACGAACTCATCGGCTTCCGCGTGGTCGTTGGCATGGGCGACAACCAGTGAGTAAATCACGAACAACACGGAGCCAAGCAGGAAGACGGCAATAAGAAAAAGCGTCGTGTTTGCTGAATCAACCAGCATATTCAATATGCACATGACGACGCCGATGATCCCGGCAATCGCCATGGTGTAGCGGCGGTCGATGCGGTCTGACAGCCGGCCGAAGGGAATCTGGAACACGGCGCCACCGATCATGGCGACCGCAAGCATGGTCGCTCCCGTCGTCGTCGACAGGCCGTTGACCTGCGCAAAGACTGGCGCAAGGTTGAGCCACGAGCCCGAGATGGAACCGGACAAGAGGGCCCCGACCACAGCCACAGGCGATTTCCGATAAAGGCTGCCCAGGTTAATGGAAACCTGAGTGAGCGGCTGCGGCGACTGAGCGCTGGAAAGGCCCGTCGGCATTAGCGCCAGCGCATAGATGATCGCCGCCACCATGAACAGCGACGCAGTCATCGGGCTGCCGAGCGGCACGATAAACTGACCGGCCATCAATGCTACCATGCTGACAACCATATAGACTGAAAAAACCGTGCCGCGGGTTTCGTTGGTGACCCGCTCATTGAGCCAGCTTTCAAAGACCATGTAGCTGCCGGCAATCGAAAATCCGGTGATCGCCCGGAACACGATCCAGGCGCCCGGATTGACGACAAGCGCGTGCATTAGCATCGAAATCGACATCGCTGCCGCCAGAACTGCAAATACCCGCACATGGCCGACACGAAGCACGAGGCGGGGCACCACAAGACAGCCAGCGGTAAAGCCGATGGCATAGCCGGTGGCAATCAGGGAAATCAGGAAGGTGCTCCAGCCCTCGTCAACCGCGCGCAAAGGCAGCAGGTAGCCGGCAAGCCCGCTGGCCGCGAGCATGAAAAATGCCGACATGAGAAGGCTGACAATCGGAACGATGCTGCTCGCCATGGCCTTGAAAATCCGCCGATTGAACCTTTGCGCCTTGTGCTGTGCGCCTGTTGGACCGATCGGGGATTTCCAGCCCCGCTTTATGGATTATGGCACAGCCTGTAGGCGTGCGCGTTTCTGGAAACGACGTCGCGATCAGACAAAAACGCCCTTGGTGCTTGCCGGTTCGGCCGGTGCTCGCTCCGCGATTATGGCTGATCCCTGTGATAACCCTTGGATACGCAAGCGAGCAGCGGAAATCCTGTTGGAACGGTTTCCTACGCGTCGGAAATTGAGGTAGCCAATGCGGCAAACAGTCAATCGCAACGGACTGCGCCGTCAGGTCTTCCGATACACTCGAAAATCAATGCAACCGCTTTATTTGCCGAATCGGTGAGCCGGAAACGCAAGGCTGCGTTTCTCACCACTGCCGCTGTTCTAGAAATCGAACATCAGGATTGCCTGAAAGCTGTAAATCTCTATGGGAAAATCGCCAGTCTGTTGGACACTGGCGGCGCCTTCAAGGGTGCCGTCTCCAGCAAAGGCAGCAGCGGAAAATGCACCCAAATCGGGTCCGTCGACGCGATCATAGATACCCTCGAAGCGAAACGAGACACGGTCCGAGACCTTGCGCTCAATGCTCGCGCCAATGTTGTAACCGGTTGTTGTCTCATCAACTGGCGGGCCGAAGGCAGTGGCTGTGGCAACGGCACTGCCAGCCACGCCCTGCGCCGTAAAGCCGGTAAAGGATACATCGGCGGCAGATATGCCACCGGCAATGGAGATCAGTGTTTTCTCATTCAGGAGAGCTCCGACGGACACGCGGCCCCGCCACAGATTTGACAGGGTGCCGTCTGCGCCGACGCTGGCACATGCGGCCGTCGTTGGAACGGGGCAGGCAGCGCCGTTGAACTCGGCATCAATGCCCGTGAAGGAACCTTCTGCGCCAAAGACCAGGTTGTTGTGCCGAATGCGATAGCCACCCAGCACTGTAAAAAGTGGCTCATCCGCGCCACCGTCAAACGTTGTTCCAAAGGGCGTAACAGCAGTGAATGTCCGGTCGAGCCTTTCCTGAAGTTTGGAACCGCCGCCGCCTGCACCGAGAAAGAACCCGGACCATTGGTCGCTTGCCTGCACTCCGCTCATCGGCAATAAAGCGAGCGAAATCCCGGTTAGTATACCGCGGCACATCTGCATATGATTTTTCCTTATCCCCAGTAGTTAACTGGCAAAATTCCTGAATCGGTATGCCGAGGTCAAGAAGTGCTGCAGATTTACGCAAAAGTTTTCAAAAAAATGTGTTCAATAAGCAACAAGAAGAGGATTTTCATATTGATTTGCATTTGGATTGAGACAGCAGGTTGGCGGAAAG
>JBCCOK010000009.1:0-106045 GCA_039025395.1 Pseudomonadota bacterium | reverse complement strand
CCCTGACTGCGTTGGCTTGCGCTTGTGGTGGGATGGCACCACGGCACGCAACCCGCCTGGTCAGGAACCAAAATCGCCTCGGTCAAATGTTCCGATCTAACCCAGATTTGCTCTAAGACTTTTGACGGTCCATCCTTGCAGCCTTCAACGCGATGACAGTGCGCAGTGCATCTCATGCCATGAAACGTTCATCCAAGCAGCTGGCAGAGATGGGCGAGGGCGCGTTTCGACCGCTCCTCGCAGAAGGCCTTTGACGGGGCAGGCAGGCGTCCAATGACGCGCCTGATCTGCAGATCGCCGATCAGCAGGTCCAGATATAGCCCGAACGCTTCACCGCTATCCTCAAAGTGAAGTTTCCCCTCATGCCGCGCACGCAGCAGCACCTGTTCCAAGAGCGGGAAGACGGCTTCGCGACCGGCCTCGGAGAGCGTTGCGCCCAGTTCACCACTGCTGTCTGCGGCCGCCGCACGATTCAATGCAATAGCCCTGTCGCCCGTCAGAAGCTTGAGCAGTTTCGGACCAAGCGTGGCGAGAATCGAGAGCGCATCGTGATCGGTCTTCAACTCCGCTTCGAGATGGTCTTTCACCTCGGAGGCATTGCGTGTGACGAGCGCATGAAACAGCCCGTTCTTGTCGCCGTACCAGTTGTAGAGCGTCTCGTTCGAGGCACGTGCCTGTTTCGCAATGCCAAGCATCGACGTGCCGCCATATCCCTTGGCTTCGAGAACCTCGTAGGCCGCGGCCTCAATCTGCTGTTGGCGGATCGATCGCTTTTCTTGTCGCATTTGTTCCCCTGCAGGTTGACAAAAACCGTAATCAACATTACGGATAAAAGCAACCGTAATCAGAAATACGCTTTTGGAGATGACGACATGACACGATCAGACCGACACGCACTCGCAGCCCTTGCCGCATTGATCCTGCTTCAAGTGATAATGCTCTCGGCACTTTATGCCGGGATCGCGCCGCATCCGCCGAATGTCACGCCTTTGTTCGGCATGGGCCCATTCATCGGTGCATCGATTTCCATTGCGCTGGCAGCAATCATTGTGCATCCGCTGAGCAGCGCGCCCGGACGAAGCCTGAGTGTGCTTGCTGCGCTGATGGCGCTCGTTTCCTTTGGGCCGCAGAAATATTTCGATGCGCAGTTTGGGCTGATCTGGCCTGCCGTGGTCCTCGGCCAGCTGTCTGCCCTGCTGGTCTTTGTCTCAGTGCTGAATGCCATCCGCCAGCGCAAGGATATCGGCAAGTCCGATTCCATGCACCAGAGGCGGGCCTGATCGGCCCGCCAAATTCAGGTTCAGGCAACCTCCGCGATATTGGAGCGGTGCGCGACGATGATGCGGTCGACGCCCGACCATGCGGTTGCCGCATCCCGGAAATTGAACGCAACCCGGTCTTTCTCTAATTGGTAATTATTAGCTGTTGAATAAGTTCGGCAATCGTTGCGAAAGTCTCTTCGAGTTCTTCAGCTGAATCTGGCGTATAGAAGAAAGTCATGTTCCATATGTCAGGCGATGCGCAGTCCTCCAGAATCGCATCGGCATCGTCGGATGTCTCGTAGCCAATCGTGAAGATTCTGATTCGGTTGCTTTTGATCGCCGTGCACAAGGCTTCGGTATGCGTTTTCGCAACTTGGTTTTGGTTGTGGAATTCATTATACGGGTCGTCAACATCAGCATAAGCCGTATTGAATTCGCCATCGGTCATGAGGATAATATATTTCCTCAGCCTGTCTTTGGTCGCGAAGTCGTAGGGTTCGGAACCGGCAGGCATGTAATCTGCCCAGTTGGGAGAGATTGTGTACCAACCCCACTGCAATCCGACGTGGCCAGCCGTTGAACCTTCGGCTACGAGGCCATCGATGGCGTCAGTCAGCGTCGTCATATCGCTTGTAAGGGGAACAAGGGCTGCGTCATGGCATCTGAAGTAACTGGTTTTTTCAGTTTGGAGCCGAGAGTCGCTGCTGATCATCCCGTACGAAGGGTCAGCATCAGTATATTGGTAGGACGTTTTTCCGCTGGTTTTCGGCGCCTTGCGATCCGTGGCGCAGTCGTGCATCCGACCGCCAGTAGTCCGTACGTCAAAATCGTCCGGTATCCCTGTACAAACGTATTTTTTGCGACCCGTACTATTCCTTAGCGTGCATTGCGCGCCATAGGCCTCGAGATGAGTTTTCACGTCGTAGAAGAACCCAAAACCCCGCTGATAAACGGGAGCATCACTCGTTGGTTCGTTGTAGTCTGGATACACATATCCGGCCAGCGGTCCGGCGTTCACCGTATGATTATAAGGCACAATGCTGATGCGGACATAGTCCGTCGTTTGCGTATTTGCGGCCAACAATTCCTGCACAATAAGCTTGGCGGCCTTTTTCAGGTTTGTAATCTTACTTTCGCCGTTTGATCCCATGTAGGTCATGGACCCGGTGATGTCGAGAACCAGTGCGATCTCGATCGTATCGACGCCGTAATTGATTGCGCTGTAATTGGACACCGTCTGGCTGGTCTTGTTCAAACCAACCGGCAGGAGCGACAAGTCGCGATCGACGCTTACCGAACCGGATACCGTCTTGGCGTCCTCATCGACCGTGAAGCTTTCGAGCGTATAAACGTCTGTCTCAAAAGCATCGTCGCCCATATTGGCCGCGAAAACAGCCTTGAAATAGTCTTCTGCTTCGTCACCGTCGGCGCTCATTTCTTCGGCCGACAGGGCGCGGCCGGTCGCCAGCGCTGCGGCATCCAGAGCGTTGCCAACGCGCGTCTTGGTTTGCAGCAACATCGAATAATCAACCGCCATTCCGGACGCCAGGAAGATGACCGGTGCAACCACGCCGAGATAGATTGTAAAATTGCCGCTTCTATTGGACCGGAATTTCGAAGCCAATGAGCGTAAAAGAGAAAAGGTTTTCATCAATGCTTGACCCGTTTTTCGCGGGGCACAGCTGACCGGAGACCGGATCCAAGAATGTGTTTTTCGATTGTCGCGCGGGAAGCTGGCGGCCCTGCAGGCAATAAATTGCTGAATACGCGCAGTTCCCATGCCTGTTACCGGAAACACGCAGGAGTTGTTTCTCAACGCTACGGTGGGGTTCGCCTGGTGTCATTCTAGGGTGCTGCCGAATTCAAATATGGATTAAATAGAATGGCTTCTTTTAGCAGCAGCGCATTAATAAACGACTAAACCTTAGCGTGTAATTTGCATGCAAAACTTAAGGTTGTGTTTTTGCAAAAAACACCTTTTAGTGTTTCCAATCGCGGTCAGTGAAGCGGTCACACTCGGCAGCACCGCTCCCTCCTGATGGCACCCGTTTCGTTTGCGTCGCAGAAATCCTTCGGTGCTGGGTTTCGCCTGATCGGTGCGCCCAGTTTAACCGCCGGCAACGCGCCAATCGTCCGGCCGCAAAGTGCCGAGGACGCGAAAATTCCCGTTGCCGAGCGGCTCCACCACCAGCGCATCGCCTTCGGCAAGCGAGGCGCCGGCAACCTCCCCGATGTTGGAGCGGTGCGCGACGATGATGCGGTTGCCGGCCGCGCCGGTCGGCGCGCCCATGCGCTCGCGCAGAAACGCAACCCGTTCCGCGCGTCCGTCCGCGTCCGAAAGAAGGCCCAGAAGCTCCATGTGTTCCTCGACCCGGCCAAAGGCGATCTCGGCCATGTCGCGGCAGCGCGCGAAGGGGCTGGCGATGACCTCTCCGATCGGCAGGCCCATGCGCCTGCTCGCCTCGCCGATATCGCGCGAATCCTGAATGCCCTCATCAGACAAAAGCCGCTGCCTTTCGCGCGGCCACTCGATCCGGTCGACGCCCGACCACGTGGTCGCCGCATGCCGGAAATAGATCACATGCCCGCCGCCGCGAAGCGCCTCGAAGATCATTTCGCGCGATGCGTTCTGGGCGAAGGCGCTGCCGGGGAGCGCCATCACAAATGCGACCATGACTGCGACCATGGCCATGAGCCAAGGTCCGTATCTCGCTTTTTTCCCCGATCGCAGCCCCGTTCCCAACCACAAAGATGTCAGCATGTTTAGCTCGTGCCTCGATTGCATTGTGTGTCCCGCGCCTTGGCGCCGCCAACACAATTTACGTCCGGTCCTCGTCAAACCAGTCGCTCGCCGATTTCTCCATCACCTTGAAGGATTCGTGCAGGGACTGGCCTTTCGCGGTCAGTGAATAGGTCACCTTCGGCGGCACCGTAGGCTCCTGATGCCGCCCGACAACCTGCTCGGCCTCCAGGAGGCGCAACCGTTCCGTCAGCACCTTTGGCGAAATCCCTTCAACCAGGCGCTGCAGATCGTTGAAACGGGTCGGCCCGTTGGTGCCCAGCGTCCAGATGACCTGCGGCATCCATTCTCCGGCGAGGAGTTTGAACACGCGGTCGAGGGCACAGTTTTGCCGGATGGGATCACCGTTCACTGATGGCTCGCTCATTTTTTCATCTCCGCTACACAGTTTCTCCCACACTTACCAAATGGTGCGTTCTTCCCTTGCGTAAATACGGATCATATCTGCAGGCCAGACAAAGGCCGCGCGAGCGGTTCCGTGTGTGAATTTAACCAAAGGCAGGCGACACAATGGTGACTGGTCCGTTCCGGCTTTCGCGTGATCCGGTTGGCTTGCGGTCTGCCGTGAAGCCTGTTGGTGCGACAATACTATGTCGAAGCATGCGCGGCCTGCCCCGGCGCGGCGTCGGTTCCGACGTTCGCCGTATGCGTCCTCAATGCTCGCCGGTAGGCGGTTGGCGTCAGGCCGAGCTCGAGTCTGAAGGCAGTCGTCAGATGCGACGGCGTGGCAAACCCGCAACCCATTGCGATGGCGGAAACCGAGAGAACCGTATCGGTCAGCATCGCGCGCGCCCGCGCAATCCTGCGAGAGCGAATGTAATCGCGCGGCGGCATTCCGAAACGATGGGCAAAGGCGCGCGAGAAATGCGCGCGGCTGAGCCCGGCTTCTTCGGCCAGAGCGGCCACGCGTATGGGCCTGTCCAACATCGTTTCCACGGTTTGCGCCACGCGCCGCGCAAGAGCAGGCGACAGGATTTCCGGACCTTCAACCTCCTCGGAGGTCGGCGTGAGATGCCAGGTGACGAGCCGTGTCAGAAGCGCATCGGTCAGGGCGTCGAGAAAATCGCCGGTTCCAAGCGGTTCGGCAATCATGCAGCGGCGTATTTCGGAGCACACCGCAGCAAGCGCGGGGTCCGTCGTCTTGAACATGTCGGTCATTCCGCGCCATTCGATCGAGGCGTTCTTCGCTACACGGTCGAACCGCTCAGGATGAATGCCGATGCCGAGAAACTCCAAAGGCGTATCCTGGATGATACGAATAGGCAGGTCAGGCGGTATGAGGCAGGTACCTTGCGCATCTGCAACCCAATGTCCGAGTCGCTCATCACCGACAGCAAAACGCCCCTGAGCGCCGTTGAAGGTATGCACCAGTATGTAGAAAGGCACGCAATAGTGCAGCTCGTAGCAGATGGCGGGGTGCAAATGGTACTCCGCATCCGCGGTTTTGGTGGTCAGCCCCCAGCTGGGCATTGCCGTGACCGGCGGACCATTGACGCTGACATAGCGATCAGTCGCGACATCGATGCCCGATATCCGGGTGGTCGTAAGGGCGGGCTTGGTCATCGCAATGGTCATTTAGGCCTCGCTGTCATAGGCAAAAAATCGCACAATCATGCAATTTCATTACAGCAAATGAAAGTCAAACACTTTCAGAGAAATTATCTCGAATCTGGCCAAGAGAGGCATTCTGCGTCGAATGAAGTCTCAAAAACCAAGCAAAAGATGATTTGAGGAGAGAAACTATGAATGAATATCATGAAATGCTGAAACCAGACAATTGCGTGCTTGTGCTTGTCGATTTTCAGCCGGCCATGTACCAGGGCGTGCAAAGCCACGATCGTCTGACGGTTATGCATAATGTCCAGACGTTGGCGCGGGCAGCGCGCGTGTTCGGATTGCCGACGGTGATCACGACCGTTGCCAAGGACAGTTTCTCCGGGCCGTTTATGCCCGAAGTGACGGATTTGTTCCCGGGCTTGAACGTCATTGACCGTACATCGATCAATTCCTGGCTCGATGCGGATTTCCGCAGTGCCATTGAGACGACTGGCCGAAAGAAAATCGTCCTTGCCGGCCTCTGGACGTCCGCTTGCGTGACATTCCCGACGCTCGACATGCTTGGGCAAGGGTATGAAATGTACATACCGACCGATGCCTGCGGCGATACCAGCATCGAGGCACATGAACGCGCCGTTTCCCGCCTCGAAATGGCCGGCGCGGTACCGGTCACCTCACTGCAAACGGTCTTCGAGCTGCAACAGGATTGGGCAAGGACGGAGACCTATGACGGTGTCATGGACATTCTCAAGCGCCATACACCTTACGGCATTCAGGTTCAGTTTTCGAAATGGGCGCTCGGCGAACACGCCTCCGAGGCGGGTGCTGCGGCGCAGTAACGACGCGTCCGGGGCCGCGCGCGGCCTCGGCTTTAGATCAAGGAGTAAGATGATGGGCATGACACGAAGAGACTCGCTGCGGCTTGGCGGCGCCATGGCAGGGATGTTCCTGCTGGCGCCGCAGGCAGCACTTGCGCAGTCTGGCGCGGCCGACCTTGTTTTGGTGAATGGCCGTATCACGACAATGGATCCGCAGCGGCCGGAGGCGAGCGCGCTTGCAGTACGGGACGGCGTTTTCACAGCCGTCGGGTCCGACGATGAAATACGTGCCCGCGTCGGGCCTTTCACGCAAGTCATTGATGCGCGCGGCCAGCGCGTCATTCCGGGCCTCAACGACAGCCACACCCATGCCATTCGCGGCGCGGTCAATTACAATCTCGAAGTGCGCTGGGACGGTGTCGACAGTCTTGAAGAGGCGCTGCATCTCCTGCGCCAGCAGGCCGAGCGCACGCCGGAAGGCCAGTTCGTCCGCGTGGCAGGCGGCTTCAGCGAGTTCCAGTTCAAGGAAAAGCGGTTGCCGACCATTGCCGAACTGGACGCCGTAGCGCCAAACCATCCCGTCCTGATCCACCATCTCTACAAACTCACGCTGCTCAACACCAAGGCGGTGGAATATCTCGGCTACGATCAGCCGGATCACACGACCTATCCCGGCGGCATCATTGAGAAAGACGCCGGCGGCAATGCGACGGGCCGGGTTCTCGCTGCGCCGTCGGGCTTGGTCATGTACAAGACGCTTGACGCCGCGCCGAAGCTGTCGATCCGCGACCAGATCAACAGCTCGCTGCAATATTTCGACGAGCTCAACCGGCTTGGCCTGACCTCGGTATCGGATGCCGGCGGCGGCGGCATGGAGTTTCCCGACGCCGATCCCTACAAGGTCATTCGCTGGCTGCACGATGAGGGGCTGCTGACGACCCGCATCGGTTATCATTCATTCCCGCAGACGAAGGGCGAGGAGCTGTCGGACTACCGGCGCTGGACGGCGGACATACGAGCCGGTTCCGGAGACGATATGCTCAAATTCGTCGGGGCGGGCGAGAATCTGGCCTGGGCCTCCTATGACTACGAGATCTTCGCCGACGCACGGCCCGACATCGACACGGATGCCGAAGCCTATCAGGAGCAGGTCATGACCGTTCTGGGAGAGGGCGGTTGGCCCTTCCGCCAGCATGTCACCTATAATCAGACCGGCGATCGCCTGCTGCCCGTCTATGAGGCGGTTGCCAGGGGTGCGGGCCTGACGCCCGGCTGGTTTATCGACCATGTCGAGACCTTCAGCCAGCAGAACCTGGAGCGTATCGCCGAATTGGGCGGCGGCATCGCGCTGCAAAACCGTATCCAGTTTCAGGCGGAGGATTTCGTCGCCAATTACGGCGCCGAGGCGCTGAAGATGACGCCAAATTTCCGCGCCATTCTCGATCTGGGCGTACCCGTCGGTGGTGGCACGGATGCAACGCGCGTGACATCCTTCAATCCGTGGTACTCGATCCAGTGGATGACAACGGGACTGTCGCGCGGCGGAATGCCCATGTATGACGATGCCAATCTGTTGAGCCGGGAAGAGGCCTTGCGGCTTTGGACGACCGGTTCGGCCTGGTTTACCGGCGACGCCGGCAGAAAGGGCGCAATCACGGCGGGTCAGCTTGGCGACTTCGCGGTCCTCGACCGGGACTACTTTACAGTGACCGACGCCGAAATCGCCCGGCTCCAGTCCGAACTGACCGTTCTTGGCGGCAAGGTTGTCCATGGCAGCGGCGCATTTGCGACGAAGGATCTGCAGCATATCCCGCCGGTCAGCCCGGATTGGTCGCCGGTCATTCTGCAGCAAGGCTGATTGACGGGTTCAAATGGTTGGCGCGGCCTGACCGCGCCCCATAATCAGCCTGAACAGAACGAACGAAGGAGCAGGTGATGGCCGATTTGATCCTCTACGGTGGCAAGATCACGACCATGGACCCTGAGAACCCGGAGGTTGAAGCGGTCGCCATTACCGATGGCAAGATATCGGCTGTCGGCTCGACGGCTGATATTCTGGCGGACGCCGGATCCGATGAAACGATCGATCTGAAAGGGCAACGCGTCATACCGGGGCTCATTGACAGCCACACCCACATCATCCGCCAGGGCAACAACTTCGCCATGGAGTTGAGATGGGATCACGTGCCTTCTCTGGCCGATGGCCTCGCCATGCTCAAGGCGCAGGCACAGCGCACGCCCGCAGGTCAGTGGATCCGGGTCGTCGGCGGCTGGTCGTCCGATCAGTTTGCTGAAAAACGGTTGCCGACGCTCGAGGAGATCAACGCCGTTTCACCGGACGTGCCGGTTTATGTGCTGCATTTGTATGACCGGGCCTGGCTGAACAAGGCTGCATTGCGCGCGCTTGGCATCGACAGCCATTTCTACGAGCCCTTCGTGTCGGGTCGCCTTGAACGCGATGACAATGGCAATCCGACTGGCCTTGCTCTTGCGCGTCCCAACGCCCAGCCGCTCTATGCACTTCTCGACATGGCGCCGAAGCTTGACTTCGAACAGCAGATCACGTCGACAAAACACTATTTCAGGGCGCTCAATGGTCTGGGTCTGACGTCGGCTCTCGATTGCGCCGGCGGTTTTCTGAACTATCCGGACGATTACGGTGTGATTTCGGAACTCAACCGCCGTGGCGAGCAAACCGTCCGCATCGGCTACCAGCTTTTCGCCCAGCGCCCGCTCTTTGAACTCGATGATTTCAAGCGCTGGAATGATATCGTCAAGCCTGATCAAGGCGACGCCTATCTCAAATGCGTCGGTGCCGGCGAGATGCTCGTCGCCTCGGCTTATGATTTCGAGGATTTCTCCTACCCGAGACCCACCCTGCCGCGGCGCATGGAGGGCGATCTGCGCCCCGTGCTCGAATTTCTTTTCGAAAACCGTTGGCCCATCCGCTTCCACTGTACCTATGAGGAGAGTGCGCACCGGCTGCTTTCGCTCATTGAGGACGTCGGACAGGACAAGGGGCTGGACGAGCTCAACTGGATCTTTGATCACGGTGAAACGGTCAGCGAAGCGACGATGGAATGGGTCGCGCGGCTGGGCGGAGGTATCTCCTACCAAAACCGCATCGCCTTTCAGGTGAACGCCTACAAGGATCGTTACGGGGAGGCGGCCCTACGCGAGGTCATGCCTGTCAGAAAGATGATGGCTTCCGGTGCGCCGCTGGCCGCCGGTACCGATGCAACGCGCGTGTCGTCGTACAATCCATGGCTGGCGATCCATTGGGCCGTGTCGGGCCGCGGGCGCGGCGGCGAGGTGATCTGGACGCCCGAAAACCGTCTCAGCAGGGACGAAGCGCTCCGGCACTGGACGGTCGCGGGCGCTTGGTTCAGCCGCGAAGAAGGGGTGAAGGGCCAGATCAAGGTGGGTCAATTCGCGGATCTGGCCGTCCTCGACCGTGACTACTATGCTGTTGCCGAAGAAGAAATCACGGAGATTTCGGCCGACCTCACATTGAGCGGCGGCAAGATCGTGCATGGCAAGGGCGCATTTGCCGGGCACGCGCCCGAACCGCTGCCGGAACTGCCCGATTGGTCGCCCGTACCTGCCTTCGGCGCACCCGGCGCGGCGGCAACCTTGGCCAGTCAAGGGTAACGTGACGTCGAAGTTCCGTGACTTATTGCTCGACGGCAAGCCACCCGTTCAAACGTCCAACGTGTGTTCGCGCTCCCAGTTAGAGAAATGCGATACGTAGCTGTTCCATTCCTGGTTCTTGAGTTTCAGGAATGCGGCGCTGAAATCTTCCCCAAGCAGCGCCTTTAGCTCGGCATTGCCATCGAATGCGCGCAGCGCATCGAGCAGGTTGAGCGGCAGGCGCGGTGCGTCACTTGCCAGATGCCCCTCGGCATACATGTCCATGTCGTAGCGTTTACCCGGATCCGCCTTCGAGCGGATCCCGGAAAGCCCCGCCGCGATGATCGCAGCTTGCAGCAAATACGGGTTGGCCGCACCGTCGGCGAGCCGCAATTCGAAACGGCCGGGCCCCGGAACACGCACCATGTGCGTGCGGTTGTTGCCGCTCCATGTTACGGTATTGGGCGCCCATGTAGCACCCGACAGGGTCACCGGTGCGTTGATGCGCTTGTAGGAGTTGACCGTCGGGTTGGTGATCGCCGTCATGCCGGTTGCGTGCTGCATGATGCCGCCGAGAAAGTGTCTGGCGGTGGCCGAAAGCCCGAGTTCATCGGCATCATCGACGAAGATGTTCTGGGTCCCGTTTTCATCCCAGGCCGAGATATGCGTGTGACACCCGTTGCCGGTAAGGTTTTCGAACGGTTTCGGCATGAAGGTTGCGCGCAAGCCATGCTTTTCGGCGACCGATTTGACCATGAACTTGAAGAAGGAATGCTTGTCTGCCGTCGCCAGCGCATCGTCGAAGTCGAAGTTCATCTCGAACTGGCCATTGGCGTCCTCATGGTCGTTCTGATAGGGCCCCCAACCCATTTGCAACATGTGGTCGCAAATTTCGGCGATCACATCGTAGCGCCGCATCAAGGCTTGCTGGTCGTAGCACGGTTTTGCCGCCGTATCGTAAGGGTCCGAAATCTGCGTTCCGTCCATGCTCGTCAGAAAATACTCCGCCTCGATACCGGTCTTGATGCGCAGGCCTTCGGACGCCGCATCGGAGACCAGTCGCTTCAGCGTGTTGCGCGGCGCCTGGGCCACCGCTTCGCCATCCATGATGCAATCGCCTGCCACCCAGGCGACGTCCGGTTTCCAGGGAAGCTGGACAACGCTGTCGGGGTCGGGAATCGCGAGCATGTCGGGATGGGCCGGCGTCATGTCCAGATAGGCGGCAAAGCCCGCAAAACCGGCGCCTTCCTCCTGCATTTCGCCGATCACCTCCGTTGGCACCAGCTTGGCGCGTTGGCCGCCAAACAGGTCGGTGAAAGAAATCATGAAGTATTTGATGCCGTTTGCCTTCGCAAAGGACGCCAGATCTTTGCCCATATTGTGCTCCCAGTGTTCCTTTTTGCCTTCGCCCACGCTCAATCGCTTGACCGACCGGGAATCCAGTCGGTACCGGCCAGTGGCACGCCCGCCATTGCCGCCGCTTCTATCGTCAGCGCACACAAATCTTCCGGTTCCAGATTGCGCAGATCGCTTTTGCCGCATGCCCGCGCAATGGTCTGCGCCTCGAGTGTCATAACCTTGAGGTAGTTCGCCAGCCGGCGTCCGGCGGCCACCGGATCAAGCCGCTTTTCAAGCTCCGGATCCTGAGTGGTGATCCCGGCCGGATCGAGTCCCTCGTGCCAGTCATCATAGGCGCCGGCCGTACTGCCGAGCTGACGGTACTCGTCTTCCCATCGCGGATCATTGTCGCCGATGGCGATCATGGCCGCCGTGCCGATGGATACGGCGTCCGCGCCGAGTGCCATCGCCTTGGCGACATCGGCACCGTTGCGAATACCGCCGGAGAGAATGAGCTGAACGTCGCGGTGCACGCCGAGATCCTGAAGCGCCTGTACAGCCGGTCGAACGCAGGCAAGCGTCGGCTGGCCGACATGCTCGATAAAGACTTCCTGTGTCGCTGCCGTTCCCCCCTGCATTCCGTCGAGCACCACCGCATCGGCACCCGCCTTGACCGCAAGGGCAGTGTCGTAATAGGGGCGCGAACCGGCGATCTTCACGTAGATGGGCTTTTCCCAGCCGGTAATCTCGCGCAGTTCAAGGATCTTGATTTCAAGATCATCCGGCCCGGTCCAGTCGGGATGCCGGCATGCGGATCGCTGGTCGATCCCCTTCGGCAGATCGCGCATTTCGGCGACCCGGTCGCTGATTTTCTGGCCGAGAAGCATGCCGCCGCCGCCGGGTTTTGCGCCCTGTCCGACCACGACTTCGATTGCGTCGGCGCGTCGCAGGTCGTCCGGGTTCATGCCGTAGCGCGACGGCAAAAGCTGGTAGACGAGCCTGTCGGAATGAACCCGTTCCTCCGCTGTCATGCCCCCGTCACCGGTCGTAGTCGATGTACCGGCGGCCGAGGCGCCCCGGCCGAGCGCTTCTTTGGCGGGGCCTGAAAGAGCGCCGAAACTCATCCCGGCAATGGTAATCGGAATATCCAGCTCGATCGGCGTTTTTGCATGCCGCGTCCCGATCGCCACCTTGGTGTTGCAGGTCTCGCGGTAGCCCTCAAGCGGATACCGCGACATCGATGCGCCAAGAAAAAGCAGGTCGTCGAAATTCGGCACGTAGCGTTTGGCTCCGCCGCCGCGGATATCGTAAATGCCTGTCGCCGCCGCCCGACGTATCTCGGAATTGGTGTACGGATCGAAGGCCGATGGCTGACGCGGATAGGTGTTCGGTTTTGTCATGATGCGTCTCTAATAGGCATCGATATTGTCGATATTGAAATTGTAGAGCTGCCGCGCAGATCCATACCGTCGGAACTCTTCCGGTTTTGCACCGCTCACCTCGCCGCGCCGTAGCAGGTCGTCTAACAGCTCCAGGTGCTCGGGCCGCATATCCTTTTCGATGCAGTCTGCGCCAAGAGACCTGACCGTGCCTTTGACGAACAGGCGCGCCTCGTAAAGACTGTCGCCGAGCGCCTCGCCGGCATCCCCGCACACCACCAGATTGCCGGCCTGGGCCATGAAGGCGGACATATGCCCGACATTGCCGTGCACGATGATGTCGATGCCTTTCATCGAAATTCCGCAGCGCGAGGAGGCGTTGCCCTTGATCACCAGCGTGCCGCCGCGTCCGGTCGCGCCGGCATATTGGCTGGCATCGCCATCGATAATCACTTTGCCGGACATCATGTTTTCGGCAACGCCGGGTCCGGCCGACCCTTCGATGAGGACTGTCGCTTCCTTGTTCATGCCGGCGCAATAGTAACCCGTGCTGCCCCGCACGCTCACCGTCAACGGCCCGTCGAGGCCGACGGCCACCGCATGCGAACCGCGCGGATTGAGGACCTCCCATTCGGTTTCGTTGGTACCGGCCTTGTGCGCCTGCAGTGTCGCATTAACCTCGCGCAGCGGGCATGTCGTCATGTCGAGGACCGGCATGGCTCAGTGCTCCCAGAAATAGACAGTGGCGGGCTCCGGTTCCCAGACGCGAGCATCCAGGATACCGGGCAGGTTGACCAACGCCCGGTATTCCGAGCCGAATGCGACATAGCGGTCCGTTTCCGCAAGCACCGCCGGTTTGCAGGCGATCGGATCACGCAAGACGCCGAAGCCGCGTCTGGTGCCGACAACAAACGTATAGAAGCCGTCCAGTGCGCTCAGACAGTCTTCCAGCGCTTCCCCGAGGCTGGCGCCGCTCTGCATCCGGTGTGTCATATATGCAGCGCCCACTTCCGTGTCGTTTTCGGTCTCAAACGTCATGCCCTCGCGAACAAGCGATCGGCGCAGCGAATTGTGGTTCGATAGCGACCCGTTATGCACGAGGCATTCATCCTTTGCCGTCGAGAACGGATGCGCGCCCATCGTTGTAACGGCGGATTCGGTTGCCATGCGGGTATGGCCGACCCCGTGCGTGCCCTGCATCGACCTGATGCCGAAGCGGTCAACCACTTGCGCGGGCAGGCCGACCTCCTTGTAGATCTCCATGGATCCGCCGCGGCTCATGATGCGCAGATCCGGGTGGTTTTCAGATAAGTGCGCCTCGACGGCATCCAGTTTCCCGGCGGCTACGGTGATCACCGCATGGGTGTCGTTGGCAGAGAGACTTGCATCTTCGCCGAAGCCGTCTGCGAGCACTGTTTCGATAACAGGAAAATCGATAGCCGGCCGGTCGGATTGGATGGTAATTTTGTCCACGCTGTTGTCGGTGTCGGCGTAGACCGCCATGCCGGCGCTGTCAGGTCCGCGATCGGTCATGGTGATCAGCATGTCGGCCAGCAGCGCGCCCAGCTGCGGTTTCAGAGTTTGATCTTTCAAGAACAGACCGACGATTCCGCACACGTTCCGAACTCCACTCACCAATATCGCCGGGGCAGGGTAGAGACGACACCCCGACCCGCATTATACAGGAATAATAATTTCATTTCAGGAATAAATTACGGCGAATCTGTGCAGAAAGCTAATCTTTCTGGGGATAGGAAATGATGGAAAGAAAACGGATCGGCAGCCGCAGCAGGCGGTCCGGCCCGTGCGGTGCGTTGGCATCGAAATAGAGGCTGTCGCCGGGCCGCAGGTGGTAGGTATTGTCTGCGTGCCGGTATTCGACTTCGCCCTCCAGTACATAGAGAAACTCGAGCCCGTCATGCTGGAATGTCGGGAAGACATCCGAAGCACTTGTCAGCGTGATCATGTAGGGCTCCACCATGACGCCGCTTGTATTGCCGCCGAGATGTCCGAGAAGATTATACTGATGTCCGGCACGCGATCCGCGTCGCTCGATTTCCAGCCCTTCGCCGGCCCTGACCAGTACGGCCCGCCGGCTCTTCTCATACTGCCGGAAGAAGCTCGAGATCTGGACGCCGAGGGCCGCTGACAGGCTCTGGAGGGTTGTCAGCGAGGGCGAGGTCATGCCGTTTTCGATCTTCGACAGCATCCCCACGGAAAGGCCGGTGCTTTCCGACAGGTCGGCAACCGTCAGCCCGAGCTTTTGCCGATAGGCTTTGACCTCGCGCCCGATTTCCGCCTCCAGCGTCTTTTCGTCCGATCGCTCGAGACAATGCGGGTTCTGCTTGAGCGCGGCGCGTTTTGCGGACAATCCGGGACACTCCTGCGGAGGGTTGCGTTTGCTTGAGAGCCTATACGCGAGAGCCGGCCGCGCCAAGCATGCCGGAAGTGGCTCCTAAGTTGGAACGTTGTCAATTTGCACTAGCATTGTGCCGACCGAAAGCCCGATGGCGAAAGCGAGGGCAGGTTTTTTGCGGGCAACACCGCTGCCTCTTTCTCGCCTATCGTCCAGTCGTCATAGAAATTGACTAATATGCTCGAAGGCCGGCCAGGATCACGGTAGCGACATGACCAAAAGCACACACTGGTCTGAGATATACAGGGACCTGAAGCGGCAAATCGCCACGAAGGAAATCGCCGCTGGCACGTTGCTGCCGACCCAGGCCAAGCTCGCGGAAGACCTCAATACATCCAGGCATACCATCAGGCGTGCGCTGAGGAAGCTGCACAATGACGGCCTGATTTTGTCGTGGCAAGGAAAAGGAGCCGTCGTCGCCGGCCGTTTGCTCACTTTCCAGATCAACGAGAAGACACGCTTTGCCACGCACATGCGAATGCGCGGCCATGACGTTAAGGTAAAGATGCTGAAAGCCACCAAAAAACGGCGGCTTACGCAAAGAGTCGCCGAATTTCTGGAACTCTCCGAATCTGATTCCGTCGCTTTTGGCGAGTTCATGCACTATGTCGACGGGTCCCCGACTGCCATCGGACGTCATTATTTCAATTCATCGCGTTTCCCCGATATTCTGTTGCAGTTTCCTGCCGCCCCATCTGTGCCGGAGGCATTTCGACGCGTTGGTGTCCCGGACTATTTTCGCGCTTCTACGCTCGTGGAGGTTAGAAAACCGACATCCTATGAGTGCCTGGCGTTGGGGATCCCGCCCTTGCAGCCTGTGATCGATCTTTGGGGCAAGAACGTTGATCCCGGCGGTGTACCAATCGAAGTCACAGAGGCAATCGTTCGCGCAGACACAGTACGTCTAGAGATCGGCCCGCACCAAATAGACGATTTGGTGTGAAACATTCTTGATGCTTGCCGTACGGCATCGAACTTTCAACGGAATGTCACATCGCGTTGTTTGACTTTGCCCAAGCCCGCGGCCGAGGGCGAATGCTGAGACCTAAGTTCATAATCGGAGATAGAGATATGTTTCGCTTGACCCTTGCGGCAGCGGCAATGGTTGCCTTCGCCACTACGGCACAAGCGCAGGTAACTATAACCTGCCTGACCAATGCCGGCCACCTGACGCGACAGCACGAGCCGCTGATGAAAGAATTCAATGCAATGCAAAGCGACATCGTCGTTGAATATGCTGCGCCAGCGAAAAACTATGGGGATACGCACCTCAAGCTCTTTCGCGGCTCGGCCACCAACACACTGCCGGACTGCGCATTTCAGGCCTACAACCAGCTTCCTTCGCTCGCCCGCGCGCTCGCTAAGCGCGGACAGATCATCGATATGGCGCCCTTGATGGAAGCCGAAGGCGAAAACTGGGCAGAAGAAAACTACACTGAATCGATGTTGGACCTGGGCCGCATTGACGGGGTTCAGTACGGTATGCCGTTCAACGCCTCCGTCATCCAGTGGTACTACAACGCCGATCTGTTCCGAGAAGCGGGCCTCGATCCGGACAGTTTTCCGACCGATTGGGAAGGGTTGTTTGAAGCCGCGCAGAAAATTGATGCGCTTGGCGAAGATATTATGCCCATGTTCATGTGGCTGGTGAACGGTGACGATTGGGGCTTTCAGACCCTGATCCTTCAGCAGGGCGGCCGCATGATGTCGCCGGACGGCCAAGCAGTTGCATTCCACGAGAATGACCATGCGGTTGAAGCCATGAGAATGGCAAAACGTTTGCACGATGAAGGTGGTCTGCGCGTTGACCTTGACCGAGACACGCAATTTGCTGCTTTCACCGAGGGCCGCATGGGTCTTTGGGGTTTATCGCCTGCAGGCGCGCGCAACATGCAAGAGCGCGTCGGCGACCAGTTCGACCTGCGCTCGCATCCGTTTACGGTCTGGAACGATGCAGAGGGCAAGCTTCCCACAGGCGGTAATGCCGCCATCATCACCACTCAGGATCCTGAAAAGATTGCCGCAGCTTGGGAATACATCAAGTTCGTTACAGGCCCGCGCGGCCAGCAAGTCACTGCCGAAATCACAGGCTACCTGCCGACCAATCGGCAGGTGTTGAGTACCGAGTATATGGGTGAGTTTTATCAAGAAAACCCATACTATGCGACGCCCGTGATGCAGTATGACCGAGCCGGACCATGGTCTGGCTATCCTGGCACCCAATCCGAAAAGATCTGGCGAGACCAGGCTTCCACAATTCGTGCGGTCATGCTCGGTGAAATCACCCCGGAAGATGGTGCTGCAGAACTCAAGGCGATCGCTGAACAACTGATGACGCGCTAGGCCCTCTTGCCCCGTGCAGCTTTGTTTGCGCGGGGCATTTTGTCCATAAGCGGGGAACGGAAATGGCCCAACTCACACTCAAAAGCATCAAGAAGTCCTTTGGCGAGACCGCCGTTTTGCACGACATTTCATTGGATGTGGGCGATGGCGAATTCGTGTCCCTCGTGGGGCAGTCCGGCTGCGGCAAGTCAACGCTGCTTCGCATTATTGCGGGCCTCGAGGCGCCCGATAGCGGTGATGTGCTGATTGATGGAAAATCTGTGGTCGAAACGGTCCCGAAGGATCGTAACATCGCCATGGTCTTTCAGGATTACGCGCTCTACCCGCATATGAGCGTCGGCGAAAACATGGCAATGCCTCTGGTGATGGCTCTCTTGCCGCTTTATGCCCGCATGCCAATGATGCGTTCACTGACACCGATGGGTCGCAGAGCCCAACCCGAGATCGTTGGAGCGGTGGAGAAGGTCGCCAAACAATTGCGCATCGACCACCTCCTTGACCGAAAACCAGCGCAACTTTCTGGTGGTCAGCGGCAGCGGGTGGCTCTTGGCCGCGCGTTGGTGCGTGATCCGAAAATATTTTTGATGGACGAGCCATTATCGAACCTTGACGCGAAGCTGCGCGTACAAGTTCGCACCGAGATCTCAGAACTGCATGCAAGCTCCGGTCTGACATTCGTTTATGTCACCCATGACCAGGTGGAGGCGATGACGATGTCGAACCGTGTGGCGCTTCTGCAGACCGGGCATTTATTGCAGGTGGGCGCGCCCAACACGCTCTATGCGGATCCGGCAAGTCTGGATGTGGCGCGATTTATAGGCAGTCCGGAAATCAATGTCACAACGGGAGAACGCGAAAGGGGCCTCGTGAGACTGGGGAACACACTCTTGCCTATTGAACTCGACGGCTCTGGTCCGGTGCAAATAGGCATCAGGCCGGAGGCAATCACGGTCATCAACGCAATTGGCGTGGCCGCCGCCGAAGGCCCCATTGACGGCCCCGTTCTGTCAATTGACAAGCGCCGGATCGAAGACCTTGGGCCCGAAATCCTGATCCACGGCGCTTTCACCCATGTGACCGACGGCTTAGTGCGAATACGCGCGCAGAAGACTGGCGCTTACCGGCAAGATGGAGCTCTGGCACAGGCAAAATCGCTGCAGGTAGAGCTTGATCCGGCGGATCTGCTTTTTTTTGATGCGGAAGGCCGGCGGCTGCAGCCCCGCGCTCTGGATGTGCTGGAAAAAGCAGGAGCGGCATAATGGCTGTTTCCACGCTGCAGCGTACGCAAACGCGCCTTGCCTACTGGCTGATCTTTCCCGCGACCCTGTTGATCCTCGTAATTTACGTCGTACCGATCATCCTGGTGTTTCTTGCCAGCCTGACCGACTACACGCTGGTGACCGACAATTACGCGTTCGTCGGCCTGGAAAACTATCGCAAAATGTTCGGCGACGAGGTTTTCGCCAACGCACTTGGAAACACGTTCTTCTACGCGCTCTTGTTCCTTCCCGGCGCCTTCATCATCTCGCTCGTGCTCGCTATCGCCATTCAGGAGCAGAAACAGTTCCGGTCCGTCCTCGAAGTGCTCTATTTCCTCCCCGTCACCTCAACGCTTGCGGCGATGGCACTGGTATGGGCGGCGCTGATGGACAGCGGGCAGGGCGTTATCAACAATACGCTGGAAACCTTCGGCATTCCTGGTGTCAATTGGTTTGGCCGGGAACAGGTGGTGCTTTACTCCCTCGCGATTATCTCGCTGTGGTCAATTATTGGCTTTAACATGGTGTTGTTTCTGGCCGGGCTTACGGCAATACCGCGGAACCTTTACGAAGCGGCCGCAATGGACGGTGCCGATCATCCGCTCGACAAGTTCTTCCGGGTGACATGGCCCATGCTCGGGCCCACGGCTATGTTTGTTGCAGTTACCAGCTCCATCACCGCGTTCAAGCTTTTCGACACCGTCGCAATCCTCACGCAGGGCGGTCCGGACCGCGCATCCGAAGTGTTTCTCTATCTGGCTTTCCTCGAAGGCTTTGAATATTTCAACATGGGCTACTCGGCGGCGCTTTCCCTTTTCTTTCTTGGAATCATCTTTCTTTTTGCGCTGTTTCAGGCGTTGTTTACCGACCGGAATGTGCACTACTGATGACTGACACGTCCGCCGCGCCCGCCATCCCTGCCTGGTTCGATCGCATACGCCCCAAATCTCTGGGTGCGGCGATAACCACCGCACTCCTGTTTCTTGGCGCGTGGGTGATGGTTTTTCCCTTCATATGGATGATCTCATCGAGCCTTAAGCCCACGGATGAAGTTTATGACAGCGACTTCACAATCATCCCGAAGACGTTCAGGGGCTTCGAGAACTACTACGGTGTTCTGTTCGACCAGCCCTATTTGATCTTCCTGATGAACAGCATGATTGTTTGTGTTGGTATTCTCGTCATTCAGCTGATCACTGCGATTCCCGCCGCCTACGCACTTGCAAAGCTCAAATTCCGCGGCTCGACGATTTTATTCGGCACTGTGATTGCCTCGATCACAATACCAATCAACGTCACCTCCATTCCGCTTTATATCGGGCTCGTGCGTGCAGGCCTTCTCGACACATACTTTGCCATGATGTTCCCATTCATCGTTTCGGTGTTTGCCATTTTCCTCTTCCGGCAGTTTTTCCGTGGCTTTCCCGACAGCATCATTCAGGCCGCGCGTGTCGACGGCTTTTCAGAAATTGAGATCATTCTGCGCCTGATTCTGCCTTCCGCTGTTCCTGCTATCGCCGCTTTCAGCGTGTTTTCTTTCGTTGCCCATTGGAATGACCTCTACTGGCCGCTGATTGTTGTGCAGAGCCAGGACAAGATGACAGCGACACTTTCGATGATGCAGTACCAATCTGCCTTCGACACCGACTATGGTCGCACATTTGCATCTGCCACTGTTGTAACAGCGCCTATGGTAATTGCTTTTCTGTTTGCCAGGCGCCTCTTCATTCGCGGCATTACCATGACGGGTGTGAAAGGCTGAACCATGTTCAAATTCATCGTACTTGCTGACCTTCACATCGTGCCGCAGGGCAAATTCTCCCATGGTATCGACAGTCTTGCTCGGCTGAACGATGCGGTGGCCTTCGTCAACGAAAACCATAGCGATGCCGCATTCGTGGTTTGTGCAGGTGATCTGGCCGATCATGGCGAACCTGCAGCCTATATGCGGTTCAGGGAAGCCATCGAGCAACTTGTCCCACCTGTGCACCTGACCCTTGGAAACCACGACAATCGTCCGGCATTTCTAGAAATCTTCGGCACCGACATGGTAGCAGAGACGGGTTGCCTGGATCACGTGATCGATACAGGCGGGTATCGCATCATTGTCCTCGACACATCGGAGCCGGAATTGAGCGGTGCCGGGCGCCTCGCGCCTGTGCAAATTGACTGGCTGAAATCAAGGCTTGCCGAGGCTGAAGACATGCCTGTCGTGATCGTACTTCATCACAATATCGTACCATTCCACGTACAGACGGACTTTATCATTCTTCAAGAAAACGAGGCTTTTGCCGATGCGGTACTCAGTCACCGCGACGTGCGCCAAGTGATTTCAGGCCACGTACACATGACCACATCTGGAACCTACAGGGGTGTTCCGTTCTGCACATTTGCCGGGGCGCACTATTCTATTGAACCGACGCTGGAAAGCCGCTCCGGACAGGTCCCGAACAATTCTGTCCGGCGCCGTGAGGGTCCGGGACAACTTGCTTTGGTCCTTTGTGATCGGCATTCCGTTGTTGTTCATATGGAGAATTTTCTGGACCGGCATCCTGTTCTCTCGAAGGACTTGTTTCGCTGGTCGTGAATTGTCATGATTTCGAGAAGAGCCTGCGCTTCACTGCCGCATTTATTCTCCGACATTATCCAGTACAGTCAGCAATAACACCCCGTTTGGCGGCGCGGTCGATCAGGCTGAGCGGCCCACGGAGTTGAGGAGACTTCCGTCTTATGTTGCAGGCGCAATGGACACCACGCGCAAACCGAAAATGCCGGTCGGCTTTTGCTCTGGCTGCTGTCACGATGCTGATGTCCGTGGCATATGCCGATGAGGTCAGGCCGCCGATGATCGACCAATCCGAGTTTGAATCGCTGTTTGAATCAGCAATTTCCGATGCAAACAAGCGTCTTGCATATGGCGCGGTGCTTGCTCTGGATGGGGCGGCCGAATTGACAGCAACCAAGGGACCGATCCACCGGGGCAGTAAAGAGCCTGTCGGCTCGGATGTGCCTTGGCATATCGGTTCGATTTCCAAATCCGTCACGGCGACGCTTTTACTGCAACTGGTAAGCGAGGGGGTTCTCTCTCTCGATGCTCCGCTCGCAGAATATCTGGAACAGCACGCTGGAGAAATGCACGTCGACTGGCGTGCACAAACCCTCCGCGGGCTGCTGAGCCATACCGCCGGTCTACCGGCAAATGTCTCGCAAACGGATCTTGGCGGCAACTGGCCCGACGACTTGACGCTTGCCCGCAAGCAGATCCTCGAACGTTACTGGACAGAGCCGCTCGGCGACCGACCGGGAGATTTTCAATACTCCAACCTGGGCTATGTGCTCGCGGGTTTCGTCGCTGAGGACGTGACGGGTAAGGGGTGGGAGCAGCTTGTCATGTCGCGTATTGCAGAACCCTTGGGTCTCAATACGCTGTGCTTCGGTGCGCCTGTCACTGATGGTTCACCTTGGGGCCACAGCCGCTTCCTGGGATTTCTCAGCGCTGCCGACCCGAACGGTGGCGGCACAACGGACAATCCGGCTTGGATGGCTCCGGCAGGCGGCTTGCATATGTCTCTCGACGACCTTGTCGCCTGGGGCGAGGCGCATTTGCGCGCCTGCAAAGGTCAGATGCCGCATTTTCTCGCCGCTGATCTCTGCCGCACCATGCAGACACCGCTAAGCGATGAATACGGTCTCGGCTGGATAATACAGCAATTGCCTGACAGCGGGCAAAAGATCGTATGGCACAATGGCTCGAACACCATGTGGTACGCGATCTTGGTGATCATGCCTGACAAGGATGCGGTTTTGGCCATCGCCCATAATAGCGGCGATGCGAAACCGGTTGACGCCTTGGCGCGCGCGATCATCGAAAGAGTCATGAACAGCCGGTAGCCACGGCCGCGATGCAACCGCCTGCGTGTTGCGCAGGGCGCCGTGCAAATGCCAGACTTTGACGATGACCTATGGACATTTTGTGTGGGCTGATCTTTCGACCTACGACATGGCTGCCGCCAGAGCGGACTATGCGGCGCTCTTTTCCTGGCGCTTTCATGGGGACGGGTCTTACGATTTTGCGGTGATCGACAGGAAAGAGGTTGCTGCCATTTTTCCGATGCCGCCGCAGCTTGCCGAAATCGACATGCCGTCATTCTGGATGTCCTATGTCCATGTCGAGGATATCGAAGAAACGGTTGCCAAGGCGCGAAGCCACGACGGAGCCATCATCGAGGTGGAACCTCAGGCATTTCATGCCAATGGCCGCATTGCCTTGATCCGCGATCCGTCCGGTGCAGGCTTTACCGTCTACCAGGGACCGGACATTACGCCGCCCATGGGCGGTGTCGGGCAGGTCGCCGGCCGCTATCACCATGTCCCTGATATCACGCTCATCGAGGGGTTTTACCGTGACCTTTTCGGATGGGAGTTCTCCAAGGCGTCCGATTCACCCTGGCCGACCTTTGACATTTTGCACCCGGATGGAACGGTCGTCGCTCAGGCCGAGGAGGTGCCGGAATCCGTCCGGGGCAAGTTTCGCTACTGGATGCCCTGCTTTACCGTTTCCTCGCAGGAAGAATCGCTGGAAAGACTTTCATCCATCAACGGTGAGGTGGTTTCCGAATTGACCGGCGGCCGCACCCTTGTTGCAGGCCGGCAGGGCGCCCATTGCATGATCCGCTCAGCCGGATCTCTTGACCGGCCGCGCCGATCGGGCGGGCCGTCCTTTGTCGGCGTCTCTTCCGCGCCGCTCGCCTGGAAGGCGCTGACCGGCCTTTGTTGCATCTGGCTGGCGGTTTTCTTCGATCTGCAGGCTTTCTGGGGCGTGCTGTTTCTGATCTGGACGTGGCTTGCGCTCAGAGCCGGACGCGCCGATTTTATCGAGCCCGTGAGCCGCGTTGGCCAACCGCTGATGTTCTGGGCGCTGATAGCAACTTGGATTGTACTGAGCGCCTGGCTCATTGTCCCGCCGCTGCTGGGTCGCTGATACGGTCTTTGTTTATCCAGTATGCTGGCAACATCAACCGGCAGCTTTGATTATGCTGCGCCGAATGCCGAAATCGGTCCGGCTCATGGGTGCATTCTCGCGCCCTTCGTGATCTTGTCGACCAGCTTCCGGTCCTCCCTCAATGCCAGACCAACGAGATTGAGTGTGTCGCTCGTGTATTGCCGTACCGTAGCGCGGTTTGCCGCTGCGTGCCTGTCTCCAAACGGTATTCTTGCTTGAACTGCAGCAAGACGATCCAGGCATTGGAGACAAGCCCGGGCTCACGGCATATAGGCACCGCCATTGACCCACAGGACCTGCCCGGTCATGAAACCGCTTTGCGGCCCGAGCAGGAATTCGATCGGTCCGACCACGTCCTGCGGTTCGGCGATGCGGCCCATGGGAACGGTTGCCGCAAACTGTTCGGGGTGAACAATGCTCGGGCGATCCTCGTCCGAGCGTCCCGTACCGCCGGTCAGAAAGGCCGTCTGAACCGGTCCGGGTGCGACTGCATTGACCCGGACCGATGGCGCAGACTCTAAGGCAAAGGTCTTTGCGAGTGCGATGACGCCGGCCTTTGACGCGGCATAGGCCCCGTGGCCCGGCCGGATAAATTGCGCGAGCCCGGAGGAAACCAGGACAATGGACCCGCCCTTGGCGATTCGCGGCAGCAAAGCCTGTGTCGACAGGAAAATACCGCGCAGATTGCCAGCAACCGTGTCGTCGAAAGCCTCCGCATCGGTTTCGGCCAGGGGCGTCACGCCGCGGGTGTATCCGGCGAGGTTGACCACGCCGTCGAGCTTGTCGGCTTCGCCTGCCAGCGAAGCGGTGGCCGATGCAATGGAATTGGCCGAAAGGACATCAATCGGAATTGCCGCCACATCTGGCGGATGACGTTCCAGGGAAGACGGCAGATCGAGGGCCACGACCCTATGACCGGCGGTCGAAAGCGATGATACGAGCGCGCGCCCAATACCGCCGCAGGCGCCGATCACCGCAATCGTGGAAGCGTTCTCAGGACTTTTCACGGTAGGACTTCCTTCGCTTGCGACCGGTCGTCTAAGGCTACAATCGCGATGTCGAAAACATGCGCGACACCGCAATCAAACGGCGATGCGCACAAAGTCCTCACAGCCGTCATGTTCCTCGCCTGTCATTGCAGCCGTCAACTGGCGTATTTCTTTTCGAACTCCCAGACGTCTTCAAAGCCGATCAACCGATTGAAATCCTCGAACGGATATAGCTCGACCTGATCGCTCGTTTTGCCATGGGTGAGCAAGTCTTGATAGGCGCGGTTCAAGGCCGCCCCGGCCGCCAGGAATCCGAGCGCCGGGTGAATGGCGATCTGATAGCCCATCTCCGCCAGTTGCGTCGCAGACAAAAGAGGCGTGCTGCCGCCATTGACCATGTTGGCAAACAGCGGCCCGTCGATTTCATCGCGCACCTTGCGTATCTCATCAATCGTTTCAGGGGCCTCGACAAAAACAACGTCGGCGCCGGCGGCGCGAAATGCATTGCCGCGGCGAATGGCTTCGTCAATGCCGAGCGCTGTGCGCGAGTCCGTCCGTGCGATGATCAGGAAATCGTCGCTTGCCCGGCTGTCGACGGCAACTTCAATCTTGCGGATCATATCGTCAAGCGGGATCACCGTGCGGCCCGGCGTGTGCCCGCAGCGTTTCGGAAACTCCTGGTCCTCCATCTGTATGGCGCTGGCGCCGGCTGCCTCGAACCCGAGCACGGTCTGGCGCACATTGAGCAGTCCGCCATAACCGGTATCCACATCGGCAATAATGGGCAGACGCGTCATCTTCACGATCTGCTGGGTCCGCTCGAGCATGTCCCGATAGGTGGCAATGCCGGCGTCGGGCAGGCCGAGATAGGAGGCGACCGTGCCGTAACCGGTAATGTAGAGCGCCTTGAAATCCATTCCGTCGGCGATCTTGGCCGAAATCAGGTCGAATACACCGGGCGCCAGAACAAAATCGCCGCGCTCCAATGTGCGTTTAAGTGCAGGGTCAGCCATCAGTCTCTCTTCATCCGGTTTTCTTGGTTTACCAATTGCATTTGGGCAGTTCAGTGCATTGCAAGCCTGCCGAGCGGTGCAGGCCTGTCGTCAACATTTGCGGCCCGCAGGCAGGCCCACAGCGTCGCCTGATTTGACGTGATGACCTGCACACCCAGTTCGGCCTCGAGATCGGTGATCAGCGGTTGGGATGGGAAATCGGTGCACAGAAGAAGCAGGGCGTCACTTCCGGGCACAAACGCCTCGCAAGCATGCGCGCGCACACGTTCAATGCTGGTCCGGGCGATGAGCGGATACTCCGAAGGTCCGCGCTCGCCAATTCCAAGCCCGGATATGCGCTCGACACGAAATCCGTGGTCCTCCAGAAACCGTGCTTCATGTGCGTTGAGTGTCTCTCCATAGGGCGTGGCAACCGAGAGGCTTTTCGCATTGACCGAACGAAGCGCAGCGACGATTGCAGCCGAGGTCGTGACCGTCTTGACACCATGCCTTTGAGACAGCGCGGCCGGAAGCGAATCGACGGGTTTGACCATCGATCCGGCGGTACATGCGTAGGCAACGACATCGGGTTCCGCCGGAAGCAGCATCGCAAATGCATCGTCAAGGTCGCGGTGCAGCCGCGTTTTCCCTTCGCTGGTATCGATGTCGCTATGGAGCGCCATGCGATGCGTGTGGAATGAAACACCTTCCGGCATGGCAATCCGCCATTCGCTTTCGTTTACGGTGTTGGTCGGCGGAACGATAAGGCCGATCTTTGCCCGCCACCCATATGTCGAATGATGCCGCACAGACAAAAGGTCACCCAGAACCGTCATATTAATTGTCTAATAATTATGCACTTAGAGTAGACATTTGTCCATATGTTTGTTTGTTGTACAACCGCTGAAGATCGTCTCACCCACCCATTTTCCAGTCGAAACTTGGCAGCTTCAGATTGAATTGACTGGACAAACAGACATGCCCTGGGCGATAGACGGAGACAACAACGAGATTTCGCGTCATGAACAAACCAGCACCGGAAAAGGCGGAATTGAGCGCCGATAAGGGTCCGCGATATCAGCGGATCCAGCGTGTGCTGGGTGAACGCCTTGCAGCCGGTTATTACCCGGTCGGTAGCCTGATGCCGACGGAGGTCGAGCTCGCGGCTGAATTCGCGACCAGCCGGTTCACCGTACGCGAAGCATTACGACATCTGACCGACCGAGGCTATGTCAAGCGCAAGCAGGGCGTGGGAACTCGTGTTGTCGCAACCGATCCGAAGGCGGAATTTGTCCAATCCTTCGATTCGCTGCACGCCCTTGCGGAAATTGCCCTGGAAACCTGGTTCGTCATTCACGAAACGACCAAGGTCACGCTCGATGCCGATTTGGCCGTGCGCGTCGGCGGTCGCGAGGGCGAGGAGTGGTTCCGCGTTACAGGTGTGCGCTGGACGCGTCCGGGCGGACATGCCGTCTGTCACATTCAAAGCTTTATTCCACTGCGTTTCGCCGACGCCGTGGCCGAGCTTGAGAACCATGAGGGTCCTTTCTTCAGCCTTCTCGAACGCTATGCCGATGGGCCTATCGACGAGGTGATCCAGGAGGTGCGCGCCCTACCCATGCCCGTCGAGATCGGACGAACATTGGGATTGTCCCGCGATGCATGGGCATTGCAGCTCTTGCGCCGCTATATCACGGCCGGTGGCGTGTTGATTGCATCTTTCAACTGGCACCCGGCCGATCAGCTCACCTATACGATGCGGATCGAACGCAACCGGGGCGAGTAGCGCCAAAGGCGGGTTGCCGGCACTGATAATTGAGATGCAACTTGCCTATGCGCGTTCTTGCATCGCTTCGCCATCATTGGCGAACCTGCGTGCAAGCACCCAGAGCAATCCACCCAGTGCAAGGCCCGCGATGTTGAGCGCAACGCCATAGCTAAACATCGAATGCGGCACAAGCAGGCACAGGCCTGCGGCAATGCAGGCAAGGCGGGAAGGCACCGTAAGCACAACGCGGAACCAGCCAACCACTCCGGCTGTCACAAGCCCGATTCCGGCCATTGCGGTCACCAGTGCAAGCCCGCTCTCGATCCAGCTCGACCCCATAAGCAACAGGGCGGGCGAACCAACGAAAAGCATCGGCACGAGAAAGGCGGTCCAGCCGATCCGAACCGCTTCAAACCCTGTCTTCATGGCCGGGGTATGCGCCATGTTTGCCGCCACGAAAGCAGCGATTGCGACCGGCGGGGTAATCATTGAAAGCATGCCGAAATAAAGAACAAACAGGTGCGCGGCCATCGGTTCGACACCCAGTTCGACAAGCGGCGGCGCGGCCAGTGCCGCAAGCAGCAGGTAAACCCCAACAGTGGGTAAACCCATACCGAGCAGGATGCAAAGCACAGCGGTCAGCATAAGCAGCAGCAGCAGCGATCCCTGTCCCACCTGGACCAGGAAGAAAGTCAGCCCGAAGCTCAGGCCGGACAGGCTCACCACGCCAATGACAATGCTGGCGATCGCGCAGATCAGAACGATGTCGACGGCAATGAACCCGGTCTCGCGCAGGGTTCTGATCAGATCGCGACCCTTGATCCGGCTGCCGTCATAGGTCTTGTAAAGCGCCGTTACGAAAAGCACGCCGAGCGCCGCCAGAGCTGCGGTCTCGGGGCGCAGATTGAAGGTGAAGAGTCCGACGATCAGGATGACAAAGGGCAGCAGCACGAACCATCCGCGGCGCAGCACCGACAAGGCTGAAGGACGTGCGCCCTCAACCGGTTTGAGGTTGCGCCGCGCCGCCTCGAAATCGGTGAAGTACAGCAGCGACACGTAGTATAGGATCGACGGGATCAGCGCTGCCATGACCACTTCCGCATAGGGAACGCGCAGATTTTCCGCCATCAGAAACGCCGAAGCGCCCATGATTGGAGGGACAAGCTGACCACCCGTCGACGATGCGGCTTCAATGGCCGCGGCCGTTTTCGGACGGTAGCCGGCCTTGGTCATGAGCGGGATCGTGATTGCGCCTGTCGAGGCGACATTGGAAACGGCAGTACCGGATATCGAGCCGAACAGCGCGGAGCCGACCACGGCTATCTTGCCCGCACCTCCGCGGCTTCCGCCGACGACGCTGACCGACAGATCAGAAAAGACGCCGGATCCGCCGCTGGCAAGCAGCAGCCGTGCCAGAACGACATAGGGCACAACCACGACCACAGCGATCGTCAAGGCTGCCCCCACCATCGAGGCGCTGTCGAGGACGGCAAAGACAACCAGCCTCTCGGGGCTAACGGCGCGCGATTGCAGCGGACCCGAAAGGTGATCGGAAAAAAGCGCGTACAGGCAAACAGCGGCCAATATGAGAATCAGCGGCCATCCAATCGCCCGGCGTACGGTCTCCAGCAGCAGGATGAGGCCGATGCTCGCGACGATCAGCGCCTCTTGCTGCGCGTAGAACAGGTTCTCGGTCAGGTAGGGAAATCGGAGCGTCAGAAAGACACCGTAGCTCAGCGCGATGACGGCGCCCAGTTGGTCAAACCAGGGCGCATCCTCTGCTTCGCGCGTGTCGCGGTTCAATGACCGCCTGAGAAAGCAAATCGCCATGGCCAGGGTGGCCGAGGCGATCAGCAGTTGCTCAGTATAGACACGGATACCGAGATGGAGCGGTGCGCCAGATGCCCATAAAAGCGAAAGGACGGGGATAAGAATTGCGCAGACGGACGCGCCATTGTGGATGAAACGTCGCATCCGCGCAGCTCTCTGATCCTATTCTTCCCAGATGCCCTGTTCCTTGTAGAACTTGATGGCGCCCGGATGATAGGGAATGTCGACCTGCTTGCCCATATTGGCCGCGCTGAAGCCATCGAATATAGGGCCTGAAGCAATCAGCTTGTCTTCCGATTCATGCAGCGCCTTCACCACTTCGTAGACCTGCTCGTCACTCGTGTCCTTCGAAGCGAACAGCGTGTAATAATAGGCAAACACATGGGTCGGTTCTTTGATGCCAGCGAGATTGGCCGAACCGTCCACTTCCATGAGGAACATTTGAGGCAGCCACTCCTGCATGCGTGAAAGCGCTTCGGGTGAGTTGTCGAGGTCGATATAACGAATTCCGCCCATCGTCGCATCGAACTCCTGCGCCGTAGCCGCGCCGACCACAACAATGGTCACATCGGTTGTTCCTTCACCGAAGCTCGCCCACATCCGCGGAAAATTAGGCACCGGGACATTGTCGACATCGTCTTCGGTGAGTCCGCCATTGGCTAGACCTGCAAAAAAGACATGCTGGCCGAGAGCACCGTCCGAAAACGACGGAACGCTTTTGCCGCTAAGATCTGACATTGACTGAATGTCGCTATCGACCGGAACAATGAAACCGGCGCGGAACGGCATAAGCGTTGCGACCATGCGCAGGTTCGCATTGGGCCTGCCGTCCGACATACCGGTCCCGGTATGGGCAAAATATGTCTGGACAACATTGGCAATGCCGAATTCGATTTCACCGGCATTGACGAGCGGAATATAATCGGCGGTATTGGCGACTTCCTGCGGGCGCATTTGCAAGGGGGATACTTCGGAAACCGTTGCGGCGAGCGTCCGGCCGATCTGACTCGTGCCGCCGGTGGCCGTTGAACCCAGGGCGACAACGTCCGCGGCGGCGACGTTTGCCGAAGCCACCAGAAAGGCTGCTGCCAAAAGACTTTTAGGAAACATTTCGAAGTTCTCCTTCGGTTGTGTGAGACGATCCGACTACACCGCTCAACGTCAAAATGCCGACGCGGCCGGTGTCTACAAGCCAATCTTTGGACGTTTGGCGTGATGGGCCCGCGATACGGAGCCGTCGATTGGTAATCCCTCTTGTTGTCGGATCGGACAAATCGGAATATTTTTCTTGATTTGTCCAAACCTTTTAGACACATTGTAAGGAACGCTCCATACTGTCAAGTGAAACATTCGCCCAATCGCCATGCCGACGCATTCTCACAGTCTGGTTTTGGATGGCGTGGCGGAAAAACCGGCACGCGATCTTAAATGATAGCGAAAGATGGTTTTCTACTCCGGGAGGAAACAGCGCCAGATGGTCGACAGCCTTGGATACCGAAAGAAGTTCGGCGTCATTGCGCCGTCGACAAACACCTCTGTGCAGCCCGAATTTGATGCCATGCGCCCGGTCGGTGTCACCAATCATTTTTCCCGCATCGTCATTCCGGATAATCCGGTCCACAGCGACAATGATTTCAACGCCCTGATGGATAACATCCGCGAGACGATGATGCAGTCAGTGGATGCGGTCATGTCCTGCAGCCCGGACTATCTGGTCATGGGGATGTCGGCGGAAACTTTCTGGGACGGGCTGGAAGGCTCGGTCGAACTTGAGCGGCGGGTGGAGCAGCGTGCGGGCGTAAAGGTCGCCATGGGCTCAGATGCCTGCCAGGCTGCGCTCAAGGCGTTTGGCGACATCAAACGCATCGCCGTTATCACGCCATATATGCCCGTCGGCGACGAACAGGTCCGGCGTTTCTTTACCGATTGCGGTTACGAGGTCGCCGCCATCAAGGGACTGAAATGCCAAAGCCCGATGCTGATTGCGCATGAGTCTCAACAGACGCTTCGCGATGCCATTATCGAGTTGAATGACCCGTCCGTGGAGGCCATCGTTCAGGTCGGCACCAATCTGGCGATGGCGCGCCTCGCCGGTATTGCCGAGTTCTGGCTCGACAAGCCGGTGATTGCGATCAACACGGCGACCTACTGGTGGGCTTTGAGACAGAACGGCATTGACGACAAGATCCAGGGGTTTGGCTCGCTGCTTTCCCATCACTGAAACCGCATCAACTGCTTGGGCGAACCGGTGTCTTCAGCAATTGCGCACACCGGAACCGGGCATCCAGAGGGAGGTAGTGCCGATGTCACTGCGTGCTCGCCTGCAGGAAGAGCCGGATATGATCACAAGTCATATCGCCGGGCGTTTTGTCGACGCCGTGGGAGAACCTATCGAGGTTGTTGATCCGGCCAATGAGGCTGTGGTGGCGACACTCCACGAGGCCGATGCGGCCGAGGTCGATGCAGCGGTCAAGGCTGCCCGAGACGCATTCGAGACTGGCCCGTGGCGCAATGCGACCGTGGCACAACGCCAGACGGCGCTGATGGCCATTCACGACTGCATCATGGAGCATGCGGACGAACTGGCCGAGTTGGAAACGGTCAACACAGGCATTCCGCTGAACCAAACGCGCGGCATGCATGTGCCCAGAGCCGCCTACAATTTCCGATTCTTCGCCGAGACCATCAACCAGCACGGTGGCGAAACCTTCTCACAGGAAGACGGCATTCTCTCGCTGGTGACCCACGAGCCGATTGGCGTCTGCGGGCTGATCGGCCCATGGAACATGCCGCTCGGACTCACCGCGATGAAAATTGCCGGGGCGCTGGCCTTCGGAAATACCTGTGTCGTCAAGCCATCGGAATTGACGCCCCTGACACTGGCGCGCTTCTTCGCCCTGGTGCAGGACATTCTGCCCGAAGGTGTCCTCAACCTCGTCAATGGCAGGGGAGAAATGACCGGTGCTGCTCTTGTGTCCCACCCGGAGATCGACATGGTGTCGTTTACCGGCGGGACCGAAACCGGGCGCGCCATTCTGACCGCTCTGGCAAAGGGCATCACTGTTCCGGCAATGGAACTCGGCGGGAAATCGGCGAGCATCGTTTTCTCCGATGCCGATGTTGACTATGCGCTCAATGGCGCCTTGCTCGGCAGTTACATGAACAACGGGCAGATGTGTCTCGCCGGAAGCCGCATTTTCGTGCAGCGGCCGATTGCCGATCAGTTCATTGAGCGCTTTGCCGAGCGCACCTCCCGGATGAAGGTCGGCGATCCGCTTTCAACCGCGACCGAAATCGGCCCGATGATTAACCGCGCACAATGCGAGCGTATGCTGCACTACACCGAAAGCGGCGTCGCCGAAGGTGCTGAACTGCTCACCGGCGGCAGGCTGCATACGGCAAACAACCGCGGCTTCTTTGCCGAGCCGACGGCAATGCTGGCGCCGGACAACGATCTCGCGATCTGCCGGGAAGAGATATTTGGACCCTTCGCCACACTGCAGGTCTTCGATGAAGAAGACGAAGTTGTTGCCCGCGCCAATGATTCCGATTTCGGTCTTGTCGGTTATGTGTGGACGGAGTCGCTCGAACGCGGGCTGCGGGTCTCTTCGGCGCTGCGCACCGGGACCGTGATGGTAAACACACCGATCGTCCGCGACCTGCGCACCGGCTTCGGCGGTTACAAGATGTCAGGCCTCGGGCGCGAGGGCGCAAAGGGCTCGCGCGCCATGTTTACAGAAGAAAAAGCAACAATCATTGCCCGCGGCAAACGCCAGTTTCCCCATATGGGCCTTGACGCATGAGCGCTGCCGGCGGCCAGCCGTCGTCGGCCGAGCCTTTATCCCTGGCCGGCCGTGCGATTATCGTGACAGGAGGCTCGCGCGGCCTTGGCCGGGAAATGGCCATTGCGCTTGCGCAAGCCGGTGCCAATCTGATGCTGACGGGCGCCAGCGAGAGCACGGCGCTCGCTGAGAGCGTCGCAATCGTTCGCTCACACCTGCGCGATGGAGCCGAGGCCCATGCAATGGTGACGGACGTCAGGGATCCGGCCGCCTGCGCGCGCACGGTTGCAGAAACGGTAGATCGTTTCGGAAAGCTCGATGTGCTGGTCAACAATGCCGGCCTTGGCATGCGCGCCGTCAGCGAGACATTCAACACCGAACCGACCCGGTTCTGGGAGACGTCGCCCGAAGCCTGGAACGCGATTGTCGACACCAACATCAATGGTGCATTTTATGCTGCCCGCGTCGCAGCTGCAGCCATGGTCGAGCGCGGCTACGGAAAGATCGTCAACGTATCCACCAGCGCAAAGACCATGGTTCGGCGCGGCTATTCACCCTATGGACCCACCAAGGCGGCGCTCGAAGCAGCATCGCGGATCTGGGCGCACGACCTTGCCGGCACCGGTGTGGACGTCAATGTCTACCTGCCCGGCGGTGCGTCCGACACGGATCTTCTGCCGCCCGGCATGAAACGCACCGGCGCCGATGGGAGTCTATTGCCGGCGTCGATCATGCGGCGCGGGATAGTTTGGTTGTGCTCGGCGCGATCCGACGGTGTGACCGGTGCGCGCTTTACCGCCCGTCTGTGGGATGAAGCGCTTCCGCCGGACGAGGCGGCTCAGGCGTCACGTTCACCTGCAGCGGGCGAACCGGCCATTATGTAAGTCTGCGTGGAAACTGCGCTGTAAGGAAAGTCTGATGGACAATGAAGTATCAGCCGAAGAGAAAACCGACATGGGCTATGCGCGCACACAAGTGGCGAGACCCGGGCAAGCGACACCATGAATGAAGATCTGGACCGGGTGATCATTGTCGGCGGCGGCCCGGTCGGGTTGGTGCTGGCGACGTTTCTTTCAAGGTACGGTATCGCCTCAACCGTGCTTGAGAAGTCGCCGGACATTCCAAAGGATCTGCGTGCCTCGACATTCCATCCGCCGACCCTGGACATGCTTGATGAGATTGGCGTGACCCGAGGCTTGATCGAGCGTGGCCTCGTCTGTCCGACCTGGCAGTTTCGCGATCGGCGGGAGGGCGAAGTTGCCACCTTCGACCTCGGACTTCTGGCGCAGGACACGGCCCACCCCTATCGGCTGCAATGCGAACAATGGAAGCTGTCGGAGGCACTGAGGCACCGCGCAAGCCAGGACGATGCGATCGAACTGGTATTCGGAGCCGAAGCGGTTGCACTTTCCCAGGACGACGAGGGCGCGGCGATAACGGTTCGGACTGCTGAGCGAAGCAGCGCTGCCTTTCGCGGTCGCTTCGTTGTCGGTGCCGACGGCGCAGGCAGCGTCGTTCGCAAGGCTTGCGGTATCACGCTTGCAGGCACCACGATCCCCGAACTGTTTCTTTCGATGTCGACGCCCTTCCGCTTCGACAAGGCAATACCCGATCTCGCCAACATTGCCTACATCACAGACCCTGACGAATGGGTCGTTTTGCTGCGTACGCCGACCCTGTGGCGCGTCCTGTTGCCGAACGATCCGGACCAGCCGGAGGCCGAGATGTATGATCCGGTCAACATGGATGCCCGCATACAGGCCCTGTGCCCGCAGGACGGCCTTTACGACATTGCCCACGCCACCGCCTACCGCGTGCAGCAGCGTGTGGCTGATCGCTATGTGGCCGGTCGAGCCATTCTGGTTGGCGATGCGGCCCATCTGAACAATCCGCTCGGCGGGATGGGCCTGAATGGCGGCGTCCACGATGCGGTCAATTTGGCCGAAAAAATTGCCCGCATCTGGGCGGGCGAACCGGCTGATGGCTTGCTCGGTGTCTATGAACGCCAGCGCCGGCAGATCTGTCTCGACGCCGTCCAGCAGCAATCGATCCGCAATCGGCGCATGATGGGTGAGAAGGATCCGGCACAGCGGCGCGCTTTTCACGACGAGTTGCGCAGCACTGTGGCCGATCCGGAAAAGCACCGCGCCTTTGTGCTGCGCTCCTCGATGATTGCTTCGCTGCGCGAGGGCGGGAATATTCAATAACCGCAGTACCGCATACACATCTTTTCGGGAGACCTGAAATGAGCAGCACCCATTCGATGCGCCTTGCCGCCGGCTCCGGGCCCACTTTCGGTGTTGATGATCTGGCCTGCGCTGCTGCCACCCACCTTGGGTGCTGGGAAGACGCCGGTCTGTCGGTTGAATGGACGCCTGCACTGGGCGGCATTGCGGCCATGAAAATGGTGCTGGCAGGCGAAGTTGACGCCGCCTATGGGGGGCTTGGCCCCGTGCTTCAGCTGCGTGCAAAGGGCGAAAAACTTCGGATTGTTGCCTCCATGGCGCGCGCTCTTGCGCAGAATCTGGTCGCACAGCCGAATATCGAGAAAGTCGAGCAGCTCCAAGGCGCGTCCTGGGCAGTGGACGGGATCGGCGCGCTGAGCCATCACATGGGCCGCTGTATCGTTTCGGCACTCGGCATTGATGAAAACGACATTGACTGGCAGGTGATCGGACCGCCGCCAGAACGCATCGCGCATCTTCTTTCCGGTGACATCGATGTATCGCTGATACGCGTCGAGGAGGCGCTGGCGCTGACCAACGCAGACGATAACGACCTCAAGATGCTGTTGGGATTTGCCGAGCTGAAAGACCTCGTCGCTGTGCAGCCGCACGGTGTGCTGGCAACCACTGAAGCCTTCGAAGAAGCCGATGCGGAAGCACTATCAAAGCTTGCGCGCGGTATCATCGTTGCGTCCCGGCGACTATACGATAATTTCGACGATTTCCTGAAAACCTATGAGCACTACGTTTCGGTAGAGCTCCCTGCCGAAGAAATCGAGGCAATCTGGCGGCAGGAGCGGGCGTCAGATGGCTTTGCCGTCAATGGCGAACTGAGCGCCGGCCATTGGGACGGCCAGATCGCATCCTTCGCCGCCCTCAATCCGCACCTGTCTGCAATTGACCGCGACACGGTCATCGCGCACCGATTCGTGAGGAAAGCGCTGGCCGATCTTGGTTTGCAAAAAGGTCCTGACCTGGGGCCTGATCAGATCTAGGTTCATGGTTTCGAATTTGCCACGATCTCCCGGGATTCTGTCATGATGAAATTTCGCTCCGTAACCGCATACGGCATTTTGAAAACGCCCGACGTTGTTCGCACGATCGCAGCTGCCGTTATGCTCGCGTGTTCCGCGGCCTCCGTAGCGGCGGAGACGGTCGAAAGTGACAACACGCCAGCTCAAGTCACGTCCAACGAAGACCGCGTACCTGCAATCCGTGTCATTGCGATGCCCGCCGACATGAACCCTTTCGGCACCGTTTTCGGCGGTTGGCTTATGGCGAAAATGGATCTTGCGGCAGGCAGTGTTGCGGCCCGCACCGCAGAGGGGCCGGTCGCCACCGTTGCGGTTGACTCCCTGCGGTTTTTCAAGCCGGTCCGGGTTGGCGATGAAGTGTCCTTTTATGCTAATCTCATCCGCATCGGTAACACCTCGATGACAATCCGCGTCGAGGGCTGGAACCGCCCGCGAGCGGCTGGTGATCCTGAATTGGCAACGGAGGCTACCTTCCATTTCGTCGCCATCGACGAAAACGGTCAGCCGCGTCCGGTTCAACCGTAGAACCCGTATTCGGAGCCGGTCGAAAAGACGACGATCCAAGTTTCGAGATTTTACCAGACGCCGTCTGTTTCCACGGCTGAAGGCCCCAGTAACCGCTGTGCTACACAAAGCCTCGTGTGAACGGCCAGCGTAACGCGCTCAAGCGCTACGCTTTCTAAAACCAATCCCGCCTGCCTAATTGCTCAAGCAGCTTCGGCTGTGTTGTGTGAGGCGTTCTCAACCGCTCTGATCTGTTCGCGCAGGGATGTTTTCTTGCGTTCCAAAAGGTCGAGGCGGACGGGATCCGCGCGCAGGCGAGATTTCTCCTGCTGTATGCGGGCTTCAACAATGCTCAGACGAGTCCATAGCGAGTCGAGTGCTTTGGGCATGGTATCTTCCTCCTCAACGCTGCTGTTTTGATGGCTTTTAGTCGGTGGTGTGCAATTCCGCACGCACGCTGCGCTCCGTCATCTGGAGTTGCCGCATAATTTCCACTTCCGAGATTTCCATACCGATTTCCGAGAGATCGCGGCGCAGTTTGCGCACCACATCCTGAGGCCCCGGCTCAAGAAAGTCCGACGCCATCACATCGCACACATAATCTGACAGCTGCGTGTCTCTCAAACCCAGCATGCGTCCCGCCCAAAGACCAATTAGGTAATTGCGGCGCGCGTTCACTTGCCCGCGTGTCGCTATTTCAATCTCGTTCGTCGTCATCGCACAGCTCCTTCACCTTTAATAAGTGGACCTTCCTTGGAACTGTTAAAATTGATTAGAGGCGATTCACTGATCGAAAATTCCGATCAGAACCGGTCTGGCCTGATAACTTCGACATCTGAAACCGTAACGATGCCGATCTGACCTTTGACCAGTTTGAACAGTGGCTCAAGGACAGACTGAACCCGATCGGCGTCGATAATGCTGATTACCATGACCAGCGATCCCGCCCGGCCGATGACGCCATCGCGGTGCCATGCGCCGTCCTCGCCGCGGCCTGCCAGTGCCGGCAGTACCGTATAGCCTGTAACGCCGTGGGCATCCAATGTCTCGGTGATGCGGCCGAGAAGCGGCGACTCGATCATGATTTCAATGCGTTTCTTGGAGTGGGTTTTCATGCCTCGTACCTCAATGCAGGAACGTCGCGATCGCAAGATAAAGCGGTATTCCGATCGTCAGATTGAATGGAAATGTGACACCCAAGGATAACGGTAGATAGATCGCCGGACGGGCTTCCGGTAACGCCAGCCTTAGTGCTGCCGGCACGGCAATATAGGACGCGCTTGCACAAAGCGTAATCATCAGACACGTGCCGCCGACCGACAGGCCGACAAGCATCGAGGCTATCGCTCCAAAAGCTGCTCCGACAAGCGGCATGTAAAGGCCGAACAGGATCAACGGCCATGTCAAATGGTTGCGGCCTTCCTTAAGGCCCCGCCCCGCAATAAGGCCCATGTCGAGAAGGAACAGACAAAGCACGCCCGTAAACGGAGCAACAATGAACGGGGCGATTGACTCCAGCCCTTCTTCGCCTGTGATGACGCCGATAAAAAAGGCGCCAACGAGCACGACAATTGATCCGTTCAGGAGCACTTCGCGCATTGTATTGCCATCGAAGCGGCGAGCCCCATTGCTCGCCAGTATCAGGGCCGCTGCTATCGCGGGTGTTTCCATGGCCGCTGCAACGGCAACCATGTAGCCCTCAGATCCTATTCCACTCCATTCCAGCGCTTGTGTTGCGGCCAGAAAGGTAACGATGGAGATGGAGCCGTAATGTGCCGCTACGGCTGCGGCGTCGATTTGCGGCAAGCCCGTCGTTGCGCGCAGCAAACCGAAGGCGACAAACGGAATGACGCCGCTCAACACCGCGCCTGCGATGAGGGCAAGAAACATGGTCGTGTCGACGCCCTGACTGGAAACAGCCGCACCCCCTTTGAATCCGATCGACATCATCAAGTAAAGCGAAATACCTTTGGCGACAGCCTCGGGAATTGTCAGGTCCGAGCGCAGGACCGAGGCCAATATACCAAGTGCGAAGAAAAGCACAGTAGGCGCAAGCAGGTTTGCCGCAGCGAGATCAAATACATTCTGCATTCTAATATCCGTTAATCAGAGACGACGGCAAAATCGGGAAATGCCTTGGTGATGAGACTGCGCAACAATTCGGCAAGGTCGGAGTATTCGTTTTGCCGTTCACTGGACTGGCGCCATGCCATTCCGACGGTCCGGTAAAGCTGGCGGTCGGCGAGGTCTCGTATTGCAATACTTTTGTCATGTCCCGCAACGGCTTCAACATAAAGTCCCGGCAAAAAGGTGATGCCGAGGCCCATAGCCACCATCTCGCGCAACGTATCGAGGCTGGTGCCCTCATAATCAAAGCGGAGTTGTGCACCGAACACGTCGCACAGCGCCACCACCACGTCGTGCAACTGATGCCCCTGACCGAGCGCCAGAACATCTTCACCGCTCAAGTCGCTCCGTTTGATCTGCTGTCTTGCAGCGAGTGGATGTCCCGTGGCTACGGCGACCTTCAACGGTTCGCGGAACAGCGGCTTGCTCACGACATTGGTCCCGCTCGAGGGCATCAGGCACAGGATGAGATCATGGCGGCCGTCCGAAAGAGCCGGCACAAGCTCGCTTGGCAGTTCTTCACGCACGTAAAGCTTGAGTTCGGGGTAATGTTCCCTCAGCTTCGGAATCATTAACGGAAGCAGGTAGGGTCCCACCGTCGGGGGCAGGCCAAGCCGAAGAACGCCCGAAAGCTCTTTTCCCCCGCTGGCCGCGAGGGTTCGGATCTCCTCGGCATCTGCGAGCATCCGCCGGGCTATGGAAACCACCTGGTTGCCGATCGGTGTAATCATGACCTGTGATCGGGTGCGCTCCACCAGTTTGACGCCCAATCGCGTTTCCAGCGCTTTGAGTTGCTCGCTCAGCGTTGGCTGTGTGGCGTTTGTCCGTTCGGCAGCACGACGGAAATTATGTGTGTCGGCGATCGCAACGAGATACTCGAGTTGGCGCAGGTTGGGCATCGGGCAGGGCGCTTCTAAATGCTGATTTGGTGTAGAGACTCATCGACCGTTTTCCAAGATCAAAGCACTCTTATCGGAAATGACGATCAGTTGACAATATGCTTTCGATTGGCGGATCGGCTTCAAAGACGTCATTTGCCCTTTAAAGATGGGGGTGTTTTTCCGAGCTCACTTTTGATGACGAGCAGTCCATCCGGCTGCCCACACAGCAGCGACCGGCACCGCAAGGACACAACCCTTTAAATGGACCTGATAAGATGGAGATGACATTGATCGATCTCGTCCTGTTTATGACTTCGACATACGAGGCAGTCGGCCCGTTGCGGGAAGGGATATTGGCCATTGCGCAGAACCTGACCGACGGAAGCCCATTGGCTTTAGGCGCTCCGGACCTGACGCAGCTCGATCCCGAGCTTGTCAGAGGTTTTCTGGAATTCCACGGCCTGCAAGCGCCTGAGTACTGGAGACTGGCGAATCTTACCGAAGGCGCCGCCTGAATTCGACATTGATGCAAGACCCCCGATCAGACCCGGCTGACTTGGTGAAGCCGGATCCGTCTACTTTGTGGGGCGCTGGCTCAGTCCCTTGTCGGCACCATAACCGCGCGCAGCCAACGGGGCGGTTTGACGCGGCGCAGGATGACGTTGTCGACCGAGAACGGTCCCGCGCCGTCAAGCTGAAAACTGATCAGCAATACAATCATCAGGAGCGGGTATTCCCAGCCGCCGCCGGGCGAAACCCATATGAAGCCCATAAAGAAATGATGCCCCAGGATTGTAGCGATCAGGAAGTAAAGTGCCGAACAGACGGCGGCAAGCCGTGTCAAAATGCCAAGCCCGATTCCGATCGCGATGCCCAACTCGCAAAAACCCCCGAGCGTTACGAAAAAGGCCGGATCAACGACACCAAGCTCGGTGAACGACTTGATATCGGCATCACGCGGTCCGGGGCCGGCGAATAGTTTCTCCGTGAAATGCGGAACGAGGTCGAAACCGATATAGATGCGGATAAGCGTTTCATGCCAGTCGGTCCGGTCGAGTTTCAGTTTCGGATCTTCGTGGTTGATGCTGCGCCATACGATGCGCGCGAACATCAGCAGATAGATCAGAAAGGCGACAAGCAGCACGTAGAAAACGACGGTAACATCGTGCAATGCGGAGATGCGCCATGCGACCAGCATGCAGAGCAGGCTGACGAGAAAGCCGAGAACAAAACTGAACTGCGGCAAGACGGCCAGGGTGGTTATGGCCGCAATAAGCCAAACGAACATGAAGGCGACGGCATCTTGCGGCAGCGACACATATGCGCCTCTGAAATAATCAACGGCCATGACGAGCAGTGTCACGGTCATCAAAGCAAGAACGGCAAAGCGGAGTGTTCGCGGATGCTCGACGTACCATGTCAGTTCGTTTTCGACTGAGAATCCCTTCATTTGAAGCCCCCAGGGTTTGGTTTGAGATCGTTAAGATGCATGCAATACGGCCAGAGAGTAAACTCGCCCACTTGCTGTAATTCCACCATTGCACAATTCAGCCTTGTAGAATGAGCAAAAACACACGTCTAAAAACAAACTTCATGATTTGCTGGGAACGGACCTGGCGTTCTGGAGTAGATAATCGGAACGCGGCTGTGGTTTTCGCGGTGAGCAGGTACGCGGTCTTCCAAGCGTCGCAACGGGCAGACACGCCATTTTCCTCTTTTGCAAAACCGCGAGGGATTAAAGCGCCATGGACAAATTTACCTGTGGATGTTTCCGTGCGAGAAACGCGCTGGCTCTTCAGCGCACAGGGCACTGAGTTTGGTTCAAGGGAGGTGAGGTGATGTATCGACAAGCTTTGGAACGAGGCGGATTGGCCGTCGTGACCGGCGCGGCAAGCGGCGTCGGAAGAGTGGCGGCGTCGGAATTTGTCAAGGCAGGCCTCGGTGTCGTGCTGGCTGATATGCCGGGTGATGCACTCGATGCCGCCGAAGCGGAAATCAGATCGTTTGCGGAGGGCCGGACGGTGATGGCCGTTCCGGCGGATGTTACCGAACCGAAAGCTGTGGCAGCGCTTGCCGACGCGGCGTTTGATGCCGGAGAAGTGGCGGTTCTGATGAACAACGCCGGCATTTCCGCGCCGACGTCCAGCTGGGATCAGATCGAAAACTGGCACCGCCTCATCGCAGTCAACTTTTTCGGCGTACTGAATGGTATTCATGCTTTCTTACCGCGCATGATCGATGCCGCCCGTCCGGCCGTTGTTGTCAATACTGGATCGAAACAGGGGATTACGACACCGCCGGGCAATCCCGGATACAACGTCTCGAAGGCAGGCGTGAAAGTGCTGACAGAAGCGCTTGCCCATGAATTGCGCGAAGCGGAGGCTCCGATATCCGCGCATCTTTTCGTCCCGGGCTTCACCTATACCGGCATGGTGCAACGCTTCATGCCAACAAAGCCCGACTCAGCCTGGACAAGTGAACAGACGGTCGACCATTTTCTGAGCCGAATGATCGAGGGCGATTTCTACATTCTGTGTCCCGACAATGATGTATCGGCGGCGCGCGACCGAAAACGGATCGAATGGGCGGTGGGCGACATCACAGATAATCGTCCCGCCCTGTCGCGCTGGCATCCGGACTTCAGCGACGCATTTGCCGCGCATGAGAAAGGATCCGCAAACGGCGATTGATCAATCGTTGTTCCGCATGGGTTCAGCGCCGCCGCGTCTGCACCACCATTCCCTCGATGGTCTCTTCGCCGAGTGCCTTGCAGGCCTCGAGACGGTGCAGCCCCTCAACGAGCACATACCGATCACCATCGGGTCGGATCAGGATCGGAGTACGTTGGCCAACATCCAGCATGCTCTGTGCGATTTCTTCTACGGTCGACGCATCAAGCGTTTTCATGCGCTTGACCGGTACGTAGATCTTCTCGATTCTGAACGTTCCGCGTTCCATTCCCAAATAGTGTAGGCGATGAACTGCAAAACGGGAACCGGATTCGCTCCCAATTGCTCTGGATTGATGGGACAGCCTTGTTCGTTATGAGATCATTCGGGAATTCCGTTGTCGCGCATCGCGCTGGCAAACCTTTGCCAGTCTTCCTCGAATTGGAACGGCTGGGCTCGCCCGAGATTGGACACACGCATACCGGGCCATAGCGTAAGGGCGCGATCCGCCGTGCTCTTGGCCTCTTCGGCTTCGCCCGCTTCAGAAAGCGCAAAGATCAGATTGGCCAGTGCCCAGGCACGCCTGCGGTCGTTTTCGGCACGGCCGACCCCGGTCCGCGCCCATTTTATGGCATCTTCATATTCGCCCTTGAATGTGTAGTCCCGGGCCAGAAAATTGGCGTACCAACTCGGATAGATCGGATTGAGCTCGATTGCGTTTGAAAGCAATGTAATCGAACGGTCGTATCTGCGATTGAAAGAATTGACCCATCCCGAAAGCGCCAATATGTCCGAATTGTTGGGACTGGCTTCGGCGGCGGCGTCGGCGTTTGACAGTGCCCCGCTATAGTCTCCGGTCATCTGGTCCAGATAGGCTTGAGCGATCTGCACTTCGGCACGGTCCGCATCGCTCATGTCCCCGTCGAGGAGCGCCGCTTCCTGGAGCAGTTCGGCGGCTGTCTGCAGCGAGTCTTCGGCGTCGTCGCTGTAGCCCCATTGCGCATCATAGGTATGGGTCCGCGCTTCCAGCAGCAGCGCATGATAGTAGCGAGGATCCTGTTCGCGAACCTCGGCAAGCAAACGACGCGTTTCCTCCATAGAAGCGCGCGTATACTTGCGAAATTCAGACTCGGCCTTGAGTAGACCCAGATAGGCGGCGACGTTTGTCGTGCCCAGGCCCCTGACAATGGCCCTTCGGCCCTCCGTCAGCGCAACCTGAAGCGATACAAGGACATTCAAGGTGATTTCATCCTGGACTGCGAAAACATCGTCCTGATTCCGGTCGAAGCGCTCTGTCCAGAGTGTTTGACCGGTGCGTGCATCCGAAAGTTCTGCAATGACCCGAATGTTGTTGTTTCGAGACTGAACTGAACCAACGAGAACGTATTGTACGCCGAATTCTGCACCAATTTCACGCGTGCCGCCGAACCGTTCCGCAAACGAAAATGCCGAGCTACTCGAGATGACAAAAAGCTGAGGGACTTGCGCGAGGGCGGAGATGATCGATGCGGTTATGCCGTGAGAAAACATCGCGCCTTCGGTGGTGTTCGAGAGGTTCTCAAAGGGCAGGACTGCAATCGACGGCTTTGCAGGTGCCGTTTCCACGACAGCCCGGCCAGATGGCTGGTCGGGCCGCGTAACATAGATTGCGCTTCCGGCGACCAGAATGACGAGCATGGCTGCCACTGCACCGAGTGCCATCGACCGTTTGCTGAGCTTTCGCGGTTTATCGCGGGTAGCCAGCAGCGCTCCAGCCTGGGCATCGAGTTTGACCTCGTACGGTCTTGAGCTCTCGGGCACAACCAGCATCCGTGGTCGTTCGATAGGGGCGAAGGTTAATTCCGTTTCATCGCTAAGCTCGTCGTATATTCCCGCCGAAACGGTTACACAGCCGGCCTCACGTAATTCGGACAGTGCAGAAGCGTTGCGCTCGGCATCGTCGGTCTCGGCCGGCGTTGCCGACGGTTTTAGAACGACAATGCCGATTCGATAGGCGATGCGGCGGTCTTCCCGTATTTCGCTGTTGTAAGATCGCATCGCCAACTGAACTGCGATCGCATAGATGACGGCCTGTTGCGGGTCGCCAAACTCGATAACGGTCCGTGCATCCACCCTCTCGATCACGCGCCCACCATATTTGAGCAGGTTCGGCCGGATGAGTTCCGTATTGATGTCGTCGAGAGTAGCCTTCGTTAACGCCGGTTCAACGCGGATGAGGCGTGAATAACCAACGACAATTGCTGATAAAAGGGCACGATGGCGACTCATATGAATTCTTTTGCGGCTGCGATGTCTTTCCGACATACTTGTATTCAAATTACCACAAGACACAATCCGGTGAATGGATGAACTTGACGTTCATTGAAAATCATAAAAAAGGTCCACTTTTTCTCCCCAGAGATACTTATTACGTCTATTTAGGGGGCAGTAATGAATAGCCCAACAGCTGGAGCGGAAAATCCGGTCCTGACCGCTTCAAAGGAATCGCGGCAAACCGAATGGAAGTAGAAAACAAGACAACAATTCCATGGCCGCAGGAATACGCTGAGCTGGAGGAGCGGCTGTTGGCTGAGCTTGGAAAAGACAGCCATATTTACATCCATCGTGCCATCAGCGAAGGCAAATCGGGCGCCTGTGTTCTTGTTGCCGACGTGACGAGCGACCTGTTCACCGGCCAGGCTATTCTAAAGCTCGATCGGGCGGTCGGAGCAAAGGTCAACGAAGATATGGAGTATGAGCGCCATCAACATGCCATTGAGATGGCGCCGGAGTATGCCGCCCAATATCTGCCCAAGCTGGTCTGTGCAGTACAGCAGGATAACGAAGTCGCCGCACTGACGACCATCGCGGCGCGCGGTCTCGAATATGCCGCGGCTTGGTCGGCATGTTCTTACGGACCGCAACTTGAAACGGCAGTCCGCCTGTCGGAAGATCTGCTTGAACAGTGGAACGCGAAATACAGCCTCGATCCGGAAATGCGGATGCCGCAGGATCTGATCGATAGCTGGCTTGATTATCGCATCGATGCTGACCGTGGCGGGCGTATCCACGCATTTCTGGAAACCAAATGCAAATTGCCGCCGGAGACGCCGACATTCACCTATGATGGCAACTGGTACCCCAACCCGCTGGCGTTCGCGAAGCGAAACATTACGTTGCCTACAACCGCGCGGCTTCGCGCTGTACGCGGCAACCAGCATGGCGACCTTCACGGCAAGAATGTCCTTGTTACCAAACAATTCGAGGGCAATCCGAACTATTTTCTGATTGACCTGGATTTTTATCGCGATGACGGCTTTTTGCTCTACGATCATGCGATTTTCGAGCTCGATTATCTGCTGACCTCACGCGACATAATCAAGCCAGCAAATTGGACAACGCTGTTGCGCAATCTGCGGCGAAACCGGACGGGGCGTAACGATGCCGGTCTGACGGGCGGCGACATCGGAATTCTTCAATTGGTGCTCGACTTTCGGGAGCAGCCGACAAAGTGGATCGACAAGCACGAACCCAACCGGCTGTCTTTTCTTGACAGCCAGTATCTCCTTGCCCGTCTGGGGGCAGGGCTTGCGATAACCCATCAGCGTCGCGAGGATGTAAAGCGTGCTATGGCGTTCCTATACGCCGCCAATAATCTGAAGGATTATCTGGCATTGCACGAATTCGACTGGCCGAAACACGGTCCCGAGTTCGGGCTTGATGAACTTGCCCGCAACGGCGCTGTGACCGCTTCCGGCGATAGGCTTGCAGGTGCAGACAATTCTGACCAACTGAGTGGCAATCTGCCGCGCCCGCCAAAGCGGTCTCTCGCTGTACTGCCGCTCTCGGGCGCGGGCGACACCGGCTATGATCCGGAAAGTCTGCGTGACCGGCTAGTGACCGAACTCTCGCGGATTGACTGGATCTCCACGATCGGCGGCCCGTCCACGTCCGCCTACCGCAACAAGGACAGCGATCCGCAGAAAGCGGGCAAAGACCTGAATGCCCATTATGTCTTGTTTGGATCGGCTCGGGAACGCGACAAGGAAAGCCAAATCACCATGAGACTGGTCCAGACTGCGTCCGGAGAAGAAGTCTGGTCGGACCGGTATAGGCTAAATACCGAAACGGACAAGGTGATAGCTGTCGAAGACAAGATTTCATTTTCAGTTGCATCCCGCGTCGACACCCAGATTGCCGTGAGCGAGCGCGCGCGTGCCATGCGCAAGGCCAGCGACGAGCTGGATGGTTGGGATATGTTCATGCGGGCACGCTGGCATTTTTTCCAGTACAGCGAAGAAGATGATGCCGCTGCAATTGCGTTGTGCGAGGAGGCAATCCGGAAGATCCCTAATTTTTCCTATCCACATGCACTTCTGGCGCAGATCGCCCTGCGCTCGAATTTTTTTGAATGGGGCGACTCGGAGACCGATCTCTATGCACTGTCGGTAAAGCATGCGCGTGACGCGGTGACGCTGGACCCTGACAGCAGCTTCGCACATGAATCATTGTCACGCGCATATCTATTCGCCGGCCGTACCGCAATCGCGATACAGGAAGCAGAAACCTCGATTTCGCTCAATCCCTATTGCAGCGGTGCCTATTGGAGCCTTGGAATGGCGCTTGCATGGGCTGGTAGGCCCGCGGAGGCGGTCCCGCCGATCGATATCTCGTTGACAATAGACCCCTTCGACCAGGGGCTGGCGTTCAAACTGGTCGTCAAGGCGAGCGCATTGCTGCTTCTGGGACAGGTGCAGAAGGCTGAAGCCCTGGCCCGCCAGGCAACCGATGCCGGCCACGGCCAGATCGTTGGCAACATGATTTTGGCACTGGCTCTCAGCCGCGACGACCGTATCGCGGAAGCGCAGGAGGCCGTGAAGCAGATCTTGCTCAGGCGGCCCGGTTTTACAGCGTCGAAGATGTCAACAATGCTGACCGGCCTGAAACCGCTTGTGCGCGCCTACGTCGTTGAGCGTTTTGTTGAATTGGGCCTGCCGGAATAGCGGTGCTCCCGTTAAACTGTTGTTTAGGCTGTCTGGTAACCAGAACTCAACCGGCCCTCGATATCATCGCGCAAAGTGATCGGGTATTCCATTGGTGGGATGGAAGGATACCCGTGTCCGGAAAGTAGCGATGTTGAACTTCTACTTCGGCCTCAGTGGCCGCGTACGACGCACATCAGCAACCCTCGGCACGCTGGTGCTGCAGGCATTGGGTGTCGCTGCAGTTTATCTGTGGTCGATGCATGTGGGTATTCCGATATTCGATGATCCACACAACCGGATACTTGCACCTGAGATCAAACCCGTTTTCGGCTTGGCGGCCGGTGTCCTGTTATGGTCAAGCAGCGCAGTTCTGTGGAAGCGCGTCAACGATGTGGATGAAGATCTTCAGGAGCGATTCACCTTCGTCAAGCTGATCTACCCCATGCTCGCTGCGCTCTATTTTGCGGTGATCATGATCGGTGATGTTCGGTTCGGCGAATACAACGCCGATCTTGCCGGTATACCGCTGCTGCTCGTTTGGATGTTTGTCATCTACCTGCCGCCGGAACCGTGCGAAAACCAATTCGGGCTAAACCCCCGTTCTGCTGTGCTTGCAGAGCTTGAAGCGGCAGCTCATTCCTCGCCGCTCGAAGCCCGCATGCAAAAGATCGGTCCTGCATCGCGGGGTGCCAATGTGCCTCGTTCTTCGCCCAGACCCGGATCAAGACCCGCATCACGGTCGGCATCCGGGGTCAATCACGCCATGTCCGGTTTTGGAAAGCGGGTGCGTCAGGCTTCCTGACCGCCAATTGCGTCTTCCAACCGCTCACAAAAGGCACGCAGGACCTTAACGCGGGCAAAGCGCTTGTCGTTTCCCTCCACCAGAGTCCACGGCGCGGCCGCGGTACTGGTAAACTGCACCATGTCGTTGACCGCGTTTTCGTACTCGCCCCACTTTTCCCGGTTTCGCCAGTCTTCCTTGGTCAGCTTCCAACGCTTGTAGGGTGTCTTTTCGCGCAGTTTGAACCGTGCAAGTTGCTCGTCCTTGGTAATGTGCAGCCAGCATTTGACCAATACGGTTCCGTGTTCAATCAGCTGTTCTTCAAAATCGTTGATCTCGGCAAACGACCTGCGCCAGTCGTCTTCGCTCGCAAAACCCTCGATCCGCTCGACTAAAACCCTGCCATACCAGGACCGGTCGAATATCGCGATGTGTCCATCGCGCGGCAGCCGTCGCCAGAAGCGCCAAAGATAATGCCGCGCTAGTTCTTCCTCGGTCGGCGCGGCGATGCCGTAAACCTGATAGTGGCGCGCATCCAGACTTTCGTTTATCCGGCGGATTGCCCCGCCCTTTCCGGCGGCGTCGGGACCTTCGAAAGCTAGGACGCAAGGCGTGTCCTTTTCCTTTGCGCGCAAATGCAGACGGTGTAGCCGCGCCTGAAGATCGACAAGCTGCTTCTTGTAGGTTGCCTTTTCAAGGCGTTTTGACATGTCCATGCCGCTCAGAACGGTGATCGACTTGGCAACCGAATAACCGTCATTGTTTTGTTCCGGCTCGGAATTGTTTGGCTGAGTGTTTGCCGCTGACTTCCGGCCTTTGGCGCGGCTTTGCTCGATCCGCCGCGCCAACGCATCGCGCAGGAGGCTCGTTACGGTTACGCCGCGATAGTTGGCATCCGTTCCTTCGACAATCGTCCAGGGGGTCAGCCCGCGGTTGGTTCGCGACACGAGCTGCTCTGCAGCGCCGATGAACTTGTCGTACATGCGCCAATTGTTCCAGTCGCGCTGACCGACCTGGGCCTTGGTAAGCGGATCGTCTTCGAGGTTCCGCAGCCGGCTTTCCTGCGCGTCGCGGCTGAGGTGCATCCAGAACTTGAGGATCAGCGCACCATCGCGCGCCAAGGCGCGTTCGAATCCGACAATGCGTTCCAACTGCTGTATGAACTCGGCATCATCGGTCCTGCCGTGGACCCGGTCGAGAAGCGGGCGCGAATACCAGGCGCTCAGGAACATGCCGATGCGTCCGCGTGCCGGCAGGTCGCGCCAGTATTTCCAGAACTCAGGCCGTTTGACTTCGCCGTCATCCGGTTCGTCATAGGCACGGGTGATCAGCCAGCGTGGATCCATCCATGCGTTGAGGAGGCTGACGGTCTCAGCCTTGCCGCCGCCGTCAACGCCAGCGAATAGTACGACCACCGAACAGTATTTCTTTTTGTGCAAATCGTCTTGAAGTTCGAGCAGTTCCTGGCGCAGCACTGGCGCCGCGCGCTTGAATTCTGCCTTTGAAATGGTGCGGCCCAGTTCTGCTGTCTCAAACATCTTTGTCCCCTGCGCTGCGTTCCATAGGAATGTTAACGGCCTTTGCTCAATGCGCGAAGCGCTTGTTGCAATTTAGGCGCATGGATAATCTCAAAATCACTCGTCATTCCGATCTTCAGCCCGATCCTCAGCCCGATCCTCAGCAGCGCACAATGCGGATCCATTGCCGGCTATTCAAACCGATTTCGACCTCACTGGGTTTGATTTAACGCAATTATGGATCTCAAATTTGTATAGTAATCCAACCGATCAATATTCCTTTTTCGGCAGTTGGCGGAGGATCATAGCATGCCTGTAACCACACTTCTCGCGTTCAATTCGACGGACGAACCGCTCGCACAGGTCAGGCAGATCATCGCACTCGCCGGTGAGATGGATGCGCATCTCAACCTCGTGGTGTTTGGTGTCCTCGTGCCCATACCCACGGCAAGCTATCCGGGTATTCCCGATGTCTTCTCGGCAGATGCCTATAAAAATGCGGCTCAAGCCGCTGAACAAAGGGCCAAGAGTTTAGAGGCCCTGGTGCGGGAAAGCAGGACCTCGGCATCGATTATGGTCGAGTGCATTGATCGCGGCATGATCGGCCGGACAATCTCCCGTCATGCCCTTTGTGCCGACGTGACGGTTTTTCCAAATGGCAGCATCCCGCTGCACGATCTGGCGACAGATGCCTTTAATGGTGTGCTGTTCGATGCATCCCAGCCTGTCCTGATCCTCGGTGCCGGCGACAAACCTCTTCCGCAGCTGGATCGGGCGTTGATGGCGTGGAATGGCGAACCGGAAGCCGCATCGGCGATCCACAACAGTTTGAGCCTGCTGGAAAAAACCAGCAATATCAATGTCGTGCGTGTTCGCCATGACGGTACACCAATAGACGATGAGGGCACGGCCGAGATGGAGCGCTTTTTGGCCCGGCATGCCAAGAGCGTTTCAGTGGACGTGATAGAGGCGGGTCCAGGCGACGTTGCCGACGTGCTGCTGGAACACGCCGGCAAGATCAACGCCGACATCATCGTCATGGGCGCCTACGGGCATTCCCGCCTGCGTCAGTGGTTGCTTGGCGGGACCACCCGCGACCTGCTTTCAAGAACACAATTGCCGGTGTTCATGTCGCACTGACCAACGGGACGACGAACAGGCATTGCTGAAGCACATCAGCAGACAACGATCTCGCATGCCTGGATCTTGAATTCCTTTTCCGTTTCCGTCCGGCTGGCATCGAACATGCGGCCGTCGACGCATTGAACGCGTGCTTCATAATAGGTGAGGGCGCCCAATTGGCCTTCGCGCATATTGATGTAGATATTCGGCTCGCACTCCTTCTCCGATCTCAGCTGCATGCCGAGTTCATCAAGCCAGGCCGGATCGCTCGACTGCGCAAACGCGCCGCCGGCAGACAGCATTACGACCACAACCGTTGAAAGCAATGCCTTGTTTAAAGCGAACATCGATACCTCCTGACCGTCGCATTCCTGAAACTTAGTATTTTCTGCCAGATCTCGCCTTGCGGCAGATCAAAGTCGACAATTTCCATGCCAATGTCGCTCAGCCATTTCCGCCCGTCCGCTCTTCGACCATACTCCCGTCCTCGAGCACGTCGCTTGGATATAGAACAACCTTGTCGTCAGTCTGGATACCGTTGATCACCTGTGCATCCGTGTTGTTCATCTGACCGATCTCGATCGCGTGCAGCTTGGCCAGACCGTCGTCAACGACGAAAACCGACCATTGTCCGCCAGTCCTGAACAGGGCCGCTATCGGTACGCGCAGCACATTGTCCTGCTGCCAGATGCCGAGCCGCGCAAGCACACGGTATCCGTGGCCGAGATTTTCCGGCACCGAGGCGATATCGATGACAATGTTGACACGCTGCTCTTCAATGCCGAGGGACGATACTTTGGTGAAGGCGGCCGGTTCGACGATCCGCACGGTGCCCTCAAGGTCGGCTTCGCCACCCCAGTCGGTGATCAGCACGCTTGCGCCGGGTCGAATTCTCGCTGCATCGCTCGACAAAAGATCGACGACGATCTCCAGATTGCGCGGATTGCCGATTTCGGCGATTTGCGTTCCTGGCGATACCGCCTGTTCGCTGCGTGTCAGCACTTCCAGGACCACGCCGTCGATCGGCGCCGTGATATTGACACAGCAATCATTTGCCATTTCCGAAAGGTTGCGTCCGGCCGGCTGCTGCAAGCGCGCCTCTGCGCTCGTAAGTTCGGCCTCGCGCAGGGTGATCGTCGCCTCCGCGCTGGAAACCTGCGCCTTTTTCAACTCCAGTTCGCTCAGGCGTTGTTCGAGCTGGCTGATGGGGATCGTTCTGGTTTCAGCCAATTGCACCCCGCGGTCATAGTTTGACTGAGCCAGTTCGAGGTCGGTCTGAGCCCGCCGCAGTTCAACCTTTGCCAGCGCAACGGCCGAGCGTGCGGCTTCTGCAGTCGCATTCAGCTCCGCACGCGTGCGTTCGTCCAAAAAAGGCGGCTCAAGGGGATGTATCGATGCAATGATGGTTTCATCCGCGCGAACGACCTCACCCTCGTCCAGCGTGGTACGCGCCAGATAACCGGCAATCGGTGACGAAACGGCATATACATCCTTGACGCGGGTAACGCCTTCCTCATCGATCGTGACGTTGAGCCGGCCGCTTGTGACGACGGCGGTATCGACGGGAATGGGGCGTTCACGCAACGCCAGATAAAATCCGCCGCCGATAACGACGACGAGCGCCAGAAGCACGATTCGCCTGAACCATACGCGCATGGGACTACTCTCTTGTCTTAAGAACACGAATGAGGTCGAGCCGGTCGACCCGGCGGCGGACGATCAGCGCAGAAACGATCGCCGCGGCGATAACAACGAAGCTTGAGTAGGCAAAGGTTCCCGGGGTGATAACCAGCGGGATGCGGAAGAGGTCAGTGGCGAGACCCTCCACGACAGACCAGGATAGCCCGTACCCAAGCAGCCATCCCAATGGCTGAGCCAACAGCACGATCACTGCCAGTTCCACCATCAGAACGCTCGAAACTTCCGCCCGCGTGAAACCGAAGACGCGCAGGCTTGCCAATTCGCGTGCCCGCTCCGAAAGCTGGATTCTGGCCGAATTGTAGACAACGCCAAAGGTGATAATAACTGCCAGCGTCACGTAAACGGCGGTGCTCGTTGTAATGTTGCGCTCAACCGTCTCGCGGAAACGAACCCGCGAAACGCCCTGCAGCGCAATGGAGGCAACGGCAGGCGTACTCTTGATCTTGTCGTATAAGGCCGGAAGTTGCGCGCCGTCGATCTGGATACGGGCGCCAGAGATCCGTTTTCCGTCACGCAGCAGCCTGTCAAGTGCTTCGAGGCGCATATAGGCGGTCAGTCCGACATAACTCTGCGCCAGTCCGGCGACTGAAATGGCGCCTGAAGTCGCAGGGCCGCCGGTGTCGGGCCGGCCGATCGGGGCTTGTGCCAGTGCACCGATTTCGATTTCGACCACGCGGTTGTTGTGCTCCATCAATTCGACTTCAACGAAATCACCGGCCCGGAGGCGCAGCTTGTCAGCGACCCGTTCCGCAAGCACGAGCCCGGCCGAAGGCGCCGGCATGGGCTCGAGGTTGAGATCGAGGATTCGCGACAAATCGGCGTCCTCGGGCATGCCGACGATGGCCATGCGCAACTCACGGTGACCGTTGCGCAGCTTGACCGAGGTGTGTCGGTAGGGCTCCGCCTTCAGGACAGCCGGCAGGGCTGAAACGGTGAACAGTGCACTTGGCGCAAGGTCTTCGGTAAATGTGAGCGTTGCATCCTGACGGTCCGCCTGGAAGAAGATCGCGTCGATCATGAAGTCGATCGAATCATAGGTAAACAGCGATGTGATCAGCAGCGCGACGGACATTGCCGTACCGAGTGTTGTGAGAAAGGAGCGAACGGGCCAACGTACCAGATGGCGGAACGCCATGACCGTAAGCTGGGAAAAAAGTCCGATTCTCTGCAGGTTGCCGAAAAAGAAACTTCGATAGTTCGTCGGTGCAGGCGGGCTCATCGCGACTGCAGGCGGCAAGCGCACCGTTGACCAAATGGCTTTGCCGGCACCCGCCAGGGCCGCTGCAATCGTCACACCGCCTGCCAGGAGGTACAGATCGAGGCTTTGTCTGAAGATCAGGAAGGGGAACGCAAAAAACTCGGCGTAAAGGCGCGTCAGGCTGAGGCCGAGCCAAAGCCCCGCAGCCGAACCGATGACAAGTCCAATGACGGCAATGGCAATAACCAGCTTGGCGTAATGCCCGCCGATGGCCCAGTTGCTGTAGCCGAGCGCCTTTAAGAGGCCGACCTGCTCGCGTTCCAGTGCGATCAGGCGGGACAGGATCATGTTCACGAGAAACGCTGCCACCGCGAGGAAAATCGGTGGAATGATTGACGACATGGCCTGAAGCTGATCCAGTTCCGCATCGAGAAACGAGTGCGAGATCTGGTCCTCGCGGTCATAGGCGCCAATGCCGCCATAGGGTTTCAGCAAAATGTCGAGCGCATCGATGATTTGGCGGCTGTCTGCATTGCGCAGCGTCGTCACGCTGACATCATTGAAAGCGCCATCCAGGTCGAACAGTCCCGCGAGCGCCTCTTCCGACATGTAGAAGACCCCATAGCGCCGCGGGTCCGGGACCATGTCGCCCGGGCCGAGTGCGAAGATGTACTCCGGCGACAACACGATGCCGACGATATCGAGGGTTCGTTTGCGCCCGTTCATGATGGCCTCGAACGTATCACCCGGCCGGAACCCATGGGCGTCGGCGAAGGATTCCAGCACCGCCACCTCGTTCCGGCGTCCGGCCTCCGGAAGGCGGCCCTGGCGGAGGTAAAGCCGGTTCACCGAGGGTTCGCGGTATTCCGGAATGGAGACTGCAATTCCCGATGCCGGTTCTGCCATGCCGACAACGTCTATCAACACCGGTCTGACAATCCTGAGTTCAGCTGAAACAACACCGGAGATATTCTCGATCCGCGACTTCAGATGCTGCGGTGCGCGTGTTGCCGAGGCGAAGACAGTGCCAAACCGGTAGCGGTCGTAGAATGCCGTGCGGGTTTCCTCGAGCGAACGGTAGGTGCCGACCGACAAGATAAGCGTGGCCACCCCGCAGGCCATGACCAGCGCAATCGCCAGCGACTGCGCCCAAAGCCGCAAAAGGTCACGCAAGAGTTTCCGGTCAAGCATCGGCATGGCTACCAGACCACTTCCGCCGGTTTGATGCGTGTTTCGTTCACATCGACCTGAGCGATCTTGCCATCGATAAACGAGACGACCCGGTTGGCGATCGCCTGGATCCCTGCATTGTGCGTGATGATGGCGGTGGTCGTTCCAAGATCGTCATTGATCTTCATGAGCGCTTCGAGAACCAGAATACCGGTCTTGGAATCAAGCGCGCCTGTCGGCTCGTCGCATAGCAGGACTTCGGGACGCTTTGCGATCGCCCGCGCAATGGCCACGCGCTGCTGTTCGCCACCGGAAAGCTGCGCCGGAAAATGAGTCATGCGGTCGCCCAGGTCAACGAGCGCCAGCGCCTCGTCAGGCGTCATCGGATCGCGCGCCACCTCGGTGACCAATGCTACGTTTTCCCAGGCTGTCAGGCTGGGGATCAGGTTGTAGAACTGGAAGACGAAGCCGACGTGATCGCGCCGGTAAAGGGTCAGTTTGCGCTCGCTGTAGGCCGTCAGTTCCTGGTCCTTGAAGTGCACCGTGCCACTGGTCGGACGGTCGAGGCCGCCGACGATGTTGAGAAAGGTCGATTTGCCGCTGCCCGATGGGCCGAGCAATACAACCATTTCACCCTCGAACAGCTCAATATCGACGCCGTTCAGGGCCCGCACTTCAACTTCACCGGTGCGGTAGATCTTTGTCAGGTCATTGGTTCGGAAGACCGCATTCATCCTGTTTACAGCCCGTTGCCGATTGCGTCACAGCCCGTTCTGTTGCAACGGCAGGGCGGCAGTGTCGTTGACGTCGGTCAATTTTGAGGTTGATAGATCGGTGCCGCTGCCGAATTTCAATCGCTGTTCGCTACACCATAGCGCGTGCGACCGTGCCGATTGTCGTGCTTTTGCAAGAGACTTACGGCAAAAATATGAGTTGTGTCCGGTGTATCGGCGATACCGCAGGCTGCAACGCAACGTGGATTTCGAAAGGAGGCATGTTGGACAGCCGACATACGCAGACGAACCGATGCGCTACTTTGCCAGCGCGAGCCCTTTTCGCATGCATTTGCGCGTTGCATTGACCGTGTCGCTCGAAGTCACTGTCTGGTTGACAACGACAAGCCGCGGCCCGGACGCATCTTGGTGTGCGCGTATCAGCAATTCCCTGAATCCGGGGATCAATCCATCGCCACGTTCAGCAGCAAACCGGTGCATGGCAAGCAAGCCGGAAAACGGCGTTCTCCGATCATTTCCTGCCTCGTTGTCCTCGCTCATGTTGCCTCGTTCCGTTTCCAAAGCGCGCTTGCAGGCGCGATCCATGCCGTTTTCGAGCTTTAATTCGATACCCGACCTTCTGTTCCCACCCTGTGATTTCACGGCCGGAACAACCGTGGCCGACTTCAAAACATGAATAGCAAAATCATCTTTGTCCGACCATACGCCAGGCATTGGCAAAAGCAATAAAAAAAGTAAATAAAACAGTATTTTATAAGAATTCCAAACTGGCGCCCGGCGATCCCTCGAATGGTGGTTTTGGCGTCCGGAACTGGTTCCGCGCAAAGGCTGCTTGGGCGGGCATGCCCTGCAATCAATGAAGGTGCGGAAAATCCCCGTCCCACCTTTACATTAGAATAATTATAAAGTAATCATGCAAACATTCATCACCGCATGGATTGCCGATTCGATTCCACGGAAATGACGGCTTGACCGTGCGAGCCAGGAATAACCGGCCGGCGACGCAGGAGCGCCTTTGCAGGCGCAGCGCGCGGCGCACGACACCAGAGGAGCTACCGATGAAAGGCAGCAACGAGGTCATTAACTATCTCAACTTGGCTCTGAAACATGAGCTCACCGCATCGAGCCAGTTCTGGCTGCATTACCGCCTGCTCGATGACTGGGGTTACACCAAGATGGCCGCCAAATGGCGCGAAGAGTCGATCGAGGAGATGCAGCACGCCGACAAGCTCATTGTCCGCATCATTTTCCTGGAAGGCCATCCGAACCTGCAGGTCTTGAACCCGCTGCAGATTGGCGAAAACGTGCGCGAGATTCTCGACTCGGATTTGCGTGCCGAGTATGAAGCGCGCGATCTCTACAAGAAAGCCCGCGATATTTGTCACGGCGAGGGCGATTATGTCTCGATGGACCTGTTCGAGGAACTGATGTCCGACGAGGAGGGCCATATCGACTTTCTCGAAACGCAGATCGAGCTCTACGACAATCTCGGCGAGCAGCATTACGGTCTGCTCAACGCGTCAGCCGCTGAATAGCGCCTTGAGTCCGGTTTTCCGGCTCCGGTGATATCTGGGGAGGGGCGTCGTGGACGCCCAAAAACGACCGGCAGGTTTGGCTGTGGTGCCAACCTGCCTGTTGTTGTTTACCTGTCGTCTCTTCCTTTTGGCCTTGGCGATCGGAACTGTCCCTGAACCCGCTACGATGACATCGGTGCCGCACTTGCGTGTGTGTTGCGCAAGCGGCATCCGTCCGCTATTTGGCAGGTTTCGACCTCTTGGGCCTCCGTGGATCAAATTCGCGGGCGGAAAGGCGATCAATGTCCGATCTTCTCATTGTCTACCATTCGATGACGGGCGGCAGCCGCCAGATGGCCGAAGCCGCCTATCTGTCTGCAAAGGATGAGATTGAGACGATCCTGAAGGCTGCCGTCGACGCCGGGCCGGAGGATCTTTTGCGTGCTGACGGCTATATCTTCTGTGCGCCGGAAAATCTGGCGGCGATCGCGGGCATGATGAAGGATTTCTACGACCGCTGTTACTATCCGGTACTGGGCCGGATCGAGGGACGGCCCTATGCACAGATGATCTGTGCAGGGTCCGACGGTGAGAATGCAGCACGCCAGACGGCGCGCATTGCCACCGGATGGCGCCTGAAGGAGGTCCAGCCGCCTTTGATCGTCTGCACCCATGCGCAGACGCCCGAGAAAATCCTCGCTGAAAAGGTCATAGAAGAAGACCAACTCGAAAGGTGCCGCGACCTTGGACGGACTTTGGCAGCCGGTTTAAGTATGGGTATCTTCTGATCGCTGCCGGTTAAGGCGCATTTGAAAGGCCGACATTGCCAATTGGGGAGGCGCTCAACATGTCCGACTACACCCTCTACTACTGGCCGATTCCGTTCCGTGGTCAGCCGATACGCTCGGTGCTCGCGCACGTCGGCGCAAGCTGGCAGGAGGCCGATTTCGAGGCGATTGATGCGCTCAAATCCGGTCCGCCGGCAGAGCAACCCATACCCCACATGGCGCCGCCCGTCCTCGTCGATCATGGCGCGGATATCACGCTTGCGCAGATGCCGGCCATCCTGACCTATCTCGGCGGCAAGCACGGTCTTGTTCCGGACGCATCTGAAAAGCGCGCCATGACGGATAAGATTATCGCCGATTCGAACGACGTGCTTTACGAAATGACCCTCTACAACGGTGCGCAGATGTGGACCGACAAGAAATGGAAGGCCTTTGAGCCGCGTCTCGAACGCTGGATGACGATTTATGAAGCAACCGGGCGCCGCTTCGGCATCGAAACCGATAGAGGCTTCATGCTTGGCACGGAAACGGCGGGCGTTGCCGACCTGACGGCAGCGGTGCTTTGGGATACGATGACGCGAAAGCTGCCATCGTTGCGGCCTGTGTTGGAGCGGACGGCGCCATGCATTGCCGGCCTATGCGCCCGTATTGCCGCGATGCCGCAGCAACAGGACCTCGTCGCCCAAAGCGATGCGGAATATGGCGACCTCTGGTGCGCCGGCCAGATCGAAGCATCGCTGCGCGGCGTTCTTGAGGATTCCTGAGGCCGGAACGTATGAGGCCGTTGAGCATTGAGCGCTCCCGTGCTCAAACGGTCGCCCGGGGGACATATTGGCGACATTCGACAGCCTTCTGAATTATCTGATTCTGCTGGTGGCGCTGGGTGCGACAGCCATTTTGCTCAGGCGCATTCAGGTCATTCCGGCGAGCGCCGAGGGTGTGTTCGGTCGGCTGGTGACCGACTTCGCGATGCCTGCGCTGATCTTTGCAAGCCTGAGCACCCATCCGGTGACCGGCATCCAGCTTATGGGCGCGCTTCTTCTGTTCGGCGCAATCGCACCCATCATGATCATCGCATGGCTGATCGGCCGGACAGTCGGGCTGGAGCGGCCGGCGCTGGGTTCACTGATCATGGTCTCGGGCTTTGGCGGAACAGGAACCCTTGGGTTTGCCATCGTCCAGCATGTGTTTGGCGACGACCAGCAAATGATGGCCGATGCCGTGGTCATGGGCCAGTTCGGCAATCTGTTGCCGGCGCTCACCGTCGGTGTGGCCGTTTCCATAGTTTTCGGTCGCGGGAGCGAGGCGCCCGTGACGGTTCGCTCGACCCTGGGTCCGATGGTATCATCGCCGATTTTCGCAGCCACTGTCCTCGGTATCGCTGCGAGCTTTCTCGAACTCAAGACCACCCTGTGGCCGCTGAGCCTGATCTACGAATATCTGCACATCGCCAGTGCCACGCTCAGCGTTTTCGTTGCTTTTGCCATCGGCTTGATGCTGAAACCCATTCCCTATCGCGCAATCGCGCTTTTGACCGCAGTCGCGGTCGTACTGAAACTGATCGTCGAACCGGTGATCGGCTGGTCGATGACCCTTTTGGTGGCACTGCCCGATATGGAGCGCCAGCTTCTGATTCTCGATACGGCACTTCCGACCGGCACCATCGCTGCGGTCGTCGCGTCGCGCTATGGCTGCGACGGGGCCATCGCTTCGGCGCTTGTCGTTGCCACCCTCATTGTCAGCCTGGTGCTGCTGCCGGCAACGATCTTTTTCACCTTTTGAAGACAGGTTCACTCGGCCCCGATTAGATCGAGGCCTTCCAGATATAGTTGATGACCCCGATAACCAGACCCGCCGCAACGCAGGCAAGCGGGTTGCGGAATATGCGCCAGCCGGACCGATTCCGCATGTACCAGAGGAACAGGGCGGTTCCGACGCCGACAAGGAGTGGCGTGATGACAAGGTCGATAAAGTGCGAGTCTGACAGTGTCCAGCTCCCCGGATCCGGCGGATTATCGTGTGTCGCGGCACGTTCGTATCGCGATTCCATGGAGAAATCAGCCGGATTGTCCGCTCAACGCAATCCTTGTTTCGGTTAAACACAGATCTGCGTTACGCTGGCGACCGTCATTTGCCGTCGATGACCTCGAGAACGGTTTCGCGGATCCTGTTCCGGGGAATGCCGATATCCTTGAGCTGTTCGTCGGTCAGCCGGTCCAGAACTGCAAACTGCCTTCTTCTTTTCCGGAAAGCGGCCCAGTCTTTTGCAAATGGCAACATGGTCGGTCTCCTCTTCTATCGCCCGGCTTGGGACAATCTTCTTCGAATTGTTTTGTTAGGGTCAGTGCTTATGGTCCGGCGGGCATTGAAATCGATCCGTCCGCCGGATCTTCGATCGCCGGTCATCAGCGATCTGCGCGGTGCTCTTTGGTTATGGCCAAGATGGCTTCGTTAGCGGCCGCGCGGCTTGTCCTGGCGTGAAATCCGTGCCATCGGCAACCGCCATCCTGTACGCCGCAAAGGCGCCTTCAGATCCGGTTGCATCTGTGCCGCAAAGGCTTCATCAGCCCATGCAAGCTCTGTTGCACAGCCCGGGTTCAATCCAACGGCTTGGTGAATGTTCATTGGGAGCCTCCTTTTTTGCGCCGTCCGCGCAATGCGGAATGGCAGTGACCGTGGCCGGCGTTTGCCGGTCCACTCTTAGGGTTATCGGTTCGCCGAAGATCTTCGGCATTTATGGGGTTGATTTCAGAAGCCCCGGATTGAAGCGGTTTTGATGCCGCGCCGGGTTTTGATCGAACCGTGTTTGCGTCCCTGGGGACGCGAACGGATTGCATAAAGCACAGAAGATCTATCGGCGATGACGGAGGGTCGGATAGGACGTTGCACTCGTTGTACGCATTGCTGTCCTGACCGGGCCTTCCGTCTTTTGACGATGACTCGATACACCATGGAAATGGGGATTGAATTGTGGCCTTAAAGCGCCCGAATCATTAATTCGCCGTAAGGTTTGCGCTGACCCACGCCGCAAGCCGCACAGCACCGACAAAGGCCCTTTCAGCCGTTGCTATAGCCTGTTGAATCACCCGCCGGTTATGCAGGACGCTTGCGGAGCGATAGCCACCGGCGGCTTCACCAGTTGCGGGCCTTGCGCCGTCGCCCGGGCAATCCCCATAGCCAAGGTCGAGTGACGGGTTGCGGCGTCGATCATCGAGGACCCCGATGGGGTATCGTATTCAAGACCGGCAAGTCCGGCCGCAATCGCATCGCGCGAGACAGAGCCGGACCGTTCGCAGGCCAGTTTCAGTGCGTTCAGCGCATTGTAGTGTGTCGCCGCGTAGGCGCTGATCGTCGCGTCACTGCCGGCTTTCCTGCGCGCGAGCGCAACGAAAGCCTGTGCAGCCTCGGACGCATCCGTTTCGATGAACGGAGCGCATCCATAGGCCGCAATGCCATCATATTGCGCACTGCCATAAAGCGCGACTGCGCCCAGGTTGCCGATGGTCAAATTCTGCAGGATTCCTGCTGTCCCGGCTGCCGCCATGAATTCCTGATGAGTATCGCCAGGAAGCGCCAGCACCAGGACCGAGGTATCGCTGGCACGAATATCGGAAAGTACCGGGTCATAGTCCGAAAGGCCCGCAAGCGGCACAAAGCGACGCCCGGCAACGGTTCCGCCCTCCTCGCCAATCACCTTTGCGCAGGCGTCGAACATGGCATGGGGCCAGATATAGTCAGCACCCAGCAGATAGGCGCGGGTTCCGGCTTCATCCATCAAAAAGCGCATCAGCGGTTCGGCGCTCTGGTTGGGAACGCTGTTGAAATAAAAGAGTGTCTTTCCGCAATCGCCGCCCTCATAGTCGGTGGCATAAAGGAGCGGCGTGCCTGTCGTGACCATCGTTGCCGACACGGCGTTGCGCGAAGCCGAGGTGACCGGCCCGGCAATAGCAACGACATCCGGGTCAGACGTGAGCGACCGCGCCGCAACCTCCGCTCTTGCCGGGTTCGCTGCGTCGTCGCGGTAATCTATCGAGATTCTTTCTCCTAGGATCCCGCCCGCCTCGTTGATCTGTTCCGCTGCAAGGTCCAGGCCTAGCCGCGCCTGTGAACCGAAGCGGCTGAGATTGCCGGACAATGGCAACACCGCTCCGATGCGCAATGTCTGCGCCCGGGAGATGGCAGGCGTGAACAGCACCGGCAGCGCTGCGGCCCCTGTCAGGAAACGGCGGCGGCTAAGAGCCCGTTCAAGGTTCGCGATTTTTCCTGCGTTGCCTTCGGCGCTCACAGAACTAACTCGCCTTTTCTTCCTCCGCCGGCGCCAGCTTGTCCTGCGTCCGCAGCTCGAAATCCGATGCATCATGACGCTCGTGCAGCTGTTCGTGCGGCTCTCCGAAGGCGCGGTTGACCATGCGGCCGCGCTGCACGGTTGGGCGTTCGAGGATTTTCTCGGCCCAGCCAAGCAGGTGTTTGTAACTCTTCACATCGAGGAATTCGCCGGCACCGTAAACCCGACCGAGGGCGAGATTGCCATACCAGGGCCATATCGCCATATCGGCGATGGTATATTCCGCACCTGCGGCGTAGGGATGCTCGGCCAGTTGCCGATCTAGGACATCCATCTGGCGCTTGGTTTCCATCGTGAAACGATTGATCGGGTACTCGAACTTTTCCGGTGCATAGGCGTAGAAATGTCCGAACCCGCCGCCAAGATAGGGTGCCGAGCCCTGCAGCCAGAAAAGCCAGTTCAGCGTCTCGGTACGCGCGGCAACATCTTTCGGAAGAAAATGGCCGAATTTGTCGGCGAGGTACAAAAGGATCGCGCCGGATTCAAAAACCCGGGTGCCCGTTTCAGTATCGAGAAGTACCGGGATCTTCGAGTTTGGATTGAGCTCGACAAAGCCGCTTGAGAACTGGTCGCCCTCTCCGATATTGATCAGATAAGCATCGTATTCGGCGCCGGTTTCGCCGAGTGCCAACAGTTCCTCCAGCATGATGGTCACCTTCACGCCATTGGGCGTGGCAAGCGAGTAAAGCTGCAAGGGGTGCTTTCCGCGCGGCAGTTCCTTTTCATGGGTGGCCCCGGCAATTGGCCGGTTAATCGACGACCAGTTGCCGCCGCTCTCTTCGTCCCAGGTCCACACCTTGGGCGGTTCATATGCTTTTCCGCTGGATGTCATGCGTTTCTCTTTTTCCTGTGATGCGGGCCGGCCCGCGCTGTGACTACGCGTCGGAAATAGGGTCCGGCGCTCGCAATATCGAGCTTTGCATGCCGCCTCAGACGATCGCAACCAATTCGTTGAGCATCAGCGGCGGATTGATCACCATCACGTCATGATGGCCGTCGATCTCCACATGATTGAAGCGCGGATCGGCTTTTGTCTTTTCGGAGAACATGTCGAACAGCGGGTTATCATTTTGCGTGCAGCGCATGAATGACAGGCGCACATCGCGCTCAAACGGATCGCCCTCAACCGACTCGGTAAAACAGCGCGCGGACATCGGCCGCAAGCGCGGACCGGCAAATTCCGCCGTCTCGCCTGTCAGGCCCCACATTTTCTCCCACAGGTCACGCGGCCGCGGAGGGATCATCGCGCCGTCGGCGGCCGCCTTCTCGAAGTTTTTTCGCACCTGCGTCGGCACGAAACTGACAAGCGCCTGTCCGTTTCCCGGCACCAGTGCATCGAGATAGACCGCGTGGGCAATACGGCCTTCCTTGTCGCCGGCAAGCGCCTGCGACAGCACGCAGCCGCCGTAGGAATGGCCGACAACGACAGCATCGCGTACATCGTTGAAATAGAGATGGTTGAGAACGTCCTGACCGTGAACGCGCATACCGATTTCGGGCGATTGGCGGTGCGAATTGGCGCCCAACCCGGAGAGTTCCGGCGCAGAAACCGGATAACCGGCTTCGATCAAGAGCGGCATAAGCCGTGTCCAGGCCCATGCGCCGTGCCACGCGCCGTTGACGAGACAGATATGCGGTTTGTCGTTCTGACTGCTGGCAGGGGTGACAAGGGATGGTGCGGCAAGCGTTGCCGCGCCGCCAAGCATCGCGGTGCGCCGATTGATCTTAATCATTGTCTTCCTCCCGAAAGTAAACGGTATTCACCCTAGGTGTTTTGCCGCTCTGTGTATACAAAACCGCATTCCGAGATTGCCGACTGAAATTGAAATCACGGTAGGGCGGCTGGGACAGACAACGCTTTGCCGCTGCCAGCACCAGACATGTGTCCGCCTGGCAGAGAGTTTCGGCATAATTGATCACGTGCATATACATCCTTAAGCAGGCAGTGCTGAGATTTTGTCCATGAACAGCCTTCACGATCCGAATATAAGCACCGCACTTGACCGCCTTCACGAGGCCGCGAGCCGCGATCTTCCAAACATCGCAAAGGGCTTTCTGCGTGCCCTCGGACGCAAGATAGAGCCGTCTGACCTGGCACAGGCCTATATCGCGATAACGGCCAGACAGGGCCGTCTTCTCTACAGCCTTGCACGCATGGCAAAGGCCAGACACCTGGTCGAATTCGGCGCGTCTTTCGGCATTTCGACGCTGTATCTCGCGTCGGCAGCCCGCGATAATGGCGGCCACATTACAACGACGGAAATCGAACCCAACAAATGCGCTGCTGTCCGCAGCCTTATCGAGGAAACCGGGCTGCAGGACACCGTCACGCTTCTGGAAGGAGACGCGACACAGACACTGGCGAACACGGAAGGTTCCGTGGATTTCCTCTTTCTCGACGCCTGGTCACAGCACTATGTGAGCATAATGAAACTGCTCGAGCCGCGTTTCGTTACCGGCACGCCTATCGTCAGGGACAATGCCGGCCGCGGCGGCGCCCATGGCTATGTCAACTACATCAAGAAGCGGCCTGAACTTTTCGCAAGGACGATGCTTGCGATGAAGAACCGCCCGACGGAATTGGTCACCTATCTTGGTGACAATGATGCCTGATCCTCAAAATGCATGAGCTCAAAAAACAGCGTGGTCGCCGCGTTCGCTTGCTGTCTCGCCGCTGATCACGCGCGCGTAATGGTCGAACAGGGTTTCAGATCCGTAAGACGGCGTCGCATTTGCGTCGTAGCGGCCGGAGACAGGATCAAGAACCAGCATCGACTCGGTCGCATAATAGCGGGCGATACGGGCGAACTCTGCTTTTTCGGCGAGGGACGGCACGACCCGCCCGGTCATGCCAAGTGCAGAAGCAATGATATCGATCAGCGCCACCGGCACCTGCCGGAACCTTGCTGGACGCTGCATCAGCGAAAACAGATGTTCGCCCAGCTGTCTCGGCGTCACCGCTTCGCCGGGCCCGCCAACGGGCAGAACCCGATTGTGGCGGCTCGGATCATCGATACATTCGGCAATGAAACGAGCCACGTCACCGTCGCTGATCGGCTTGCAGGCCGTCAGGGTGCCGTCGCCGAAAAGCAGGAATGGCTTGCCCTTGGCCAGCCGGTCGATTTGTCCTGAAAGGGATTTGAAGAACGCCGTCGGTCTGACAATGGAGTAGGTGAGCCCGGATTCGATCAGCGTCTCTTCGAAGGCAAGCTTGGCATGCTGGAAGGCAAGACGCGGTTTCTGAACGCAGATGGCGGACAACAAGACCATTTGCCCCACACCAACTTTCCTTGCCGCTATAAGCGCGTCCCTTTGGGCCTGATAGTCAATCTGCCACGCATCCTGAGGCGCGCCGGTGCGCGAGGCGAGACAGGAAACAAGAACATCGAATGGCTCGTCGCGAAAACCGTCCCGTGCCAGCGACTGAGGATCGGTCACCGCCCCGAAGCGAACCTCCGCGCCTTCGAGAAGTGCTTTGGTGTCGCCCGCGTTGAGCCCGCCGCCAACGCCGGCGCGCGGCCGCACGAAACACACGACCTCGTGTCCGTCTTGCACAAGGGCGCCTGCCGTGGCGCGACCGATCGTGCCGGTAGCCCCAAGCAGAAACACACGTTTGCCAGCCGGGGCGAGGCGATGATCGCGAAAAGCGCTTGTCATGGATTGTTGTCCCTGTCGCCGTGCAGCGGCGAGTATGCCTTCCGCACTTGCAGCGGGCAACAACGCCACAAACGGAAGCCACGGAATTGAGTTGGATTTTCGGGTAGGGGCTTTGCAGCTTCTAGGCGATGGCTTGGCCGGTTTTACGAGGTGCCCTGCTCAATGGGACTGTTCTGCGCCTAGTTCACCTCAAAAAGATAAAGCGCCCCGGATCGGAGCGCCATTTCCCGTTTTGTTTATTTAACCGTCTTACGGACATGTTCGTCGATAAGGTTTCGGCTAAGGCCGATATCGGCCAATGAGCGGTCGGACAAAGTGCGTAGTTGATTGGCTGAACGCTGTTGTCGACGCCATGTTTGATATTTTTCCAGGACAGACATTGTCGTACTCCTTTCTCGTTTTGTTCCCTTTACATGTAGTAACGATCCGGTGCCGGATTAGCGCTCATTCGCCTTGGCAGACATGCGGAAAAAGCAACGCTCAAAGCATGCAAATGCCTTGGTTAATGCCTATATGTGCGTGAACTGTGCGCCCGGATGTGCCGGCGAAATACCCCGCAAACATGGCAGCTATTCGCCGATTCCGTCAAAATTGGCATTCCAGCGTTGCGGCCAAAACCCGAGCTGCTGTGCGAACCAGGCTGCCAGCAAAATCACCAGAAAAATGACCAGCACCACAAATGCCTGCCGCAAAGTCGGCAGCTTCCTGAAATGATGATAGCCGGGGTACCTATTGTTGGGGTCGTCGTCCAAATCCTGGCCCTTCCGGACTACATTCAAATGCGGGTTTCACAGCTCATTGGTACTGCCCGGCGGAGATAAACTCACCGAAAGCCTCGCACCACACCAGCACCGTATTGTATTGCGCGATATCAACGCCCTCGGGCACATCGACGATGAATCCCTCAAATGTTTTGATGTCGCCGACCTGCAGCGACGTCTCCTTAAGCGGTAGGAAATCATCTTCGTGCTCGACGAACTGCTTGACCAGATAAAGCTTGTAGTCGGGTCCGGGTGACAGTTTGCCTTCGTGGACGATTTGACTGGGTGTCAGGCTGATCTTGCCTTCGCCCCAGTGCAGAAAGTCGCTGCCGCGCAGGTCACGCTTAAGGTCAGCTGAAAACTGCGCGCTCTGTGCACTTTGCTCGAGCATCGCCGCGTCGGGTGCAGGCGGTGCTGTCAAAATGGGCAGCAGGTAGATCCCCAACGCAACGCCAATGGCCAGCATTGCCCCGTGCGAGATAAGAAGCAGGATCAGTCGCATGTGAGACTCCGCAAACCAGGTCAGAAATCGGCAATTGATGGGTAGCCGGCCGCGGATAGAAAGCCCGCGGCGCCATGATCTACAAAAAAGTGGCGGTTATGCAACCGGCACCCAGATTTCGATTACGCCCTGACCCGTCGCCGCGTCAAACCGTTGGTCATAGAGTTCGAAATCAGCGGTCATTTTCGGCTCCAGCGCTTCATCCGAAAGGGCCTTGTTCCAGATCGTGTAGATCGTCTTCGGCAGATCCGAAACATGTCCTTTATGGGTGAAGACCGCATACCGGCTATCCGGTATGTCGACGCTGTCCATGGATTTGGGCACCGCCATGTTCGGTCCTGCTTCGACACCCGCAACATAGCGGAAATTGCCCTTGTCATCGGCATCGCAGCTGACACCGTAGGTGGTACCGTCAACGATCCCGTCCAACTCGGCGTAACGCGCAGCAAAGGTCTGCCAAAGCGGCGGAATGGCGCTGATTTGATCGTAGCTGCAATTGATACTCATGCCGATCACGCGGAACCCGTGACGTGTACGGATTTCGGGGCTTTTGACATCCACGATAAGGTCTTTTTTCATTTTCAAAGGCTCCATAAGGTCCAGATTGTCGGTGGACCGGGCTTCGCGAACCTTGCGCGGCAGAACGCCGAAATAGCCGGCGAAAGCCCGGGTGAACGCTTCGTGGGAGCCGAACTGCGCATCAAGCGCCACGTTCAGGATATCATCCGTTCCGCTTGCCAGCCTTTTTGCCGCCTCGCTCAGGCGTCGCGCCCGCACATAGGTCATGGGCGTAAGTCCGGTCGCCAAACGGAAAACGCGGGTCATATGGTAAGGGCTTGTGGCGCAGCGTTTGGCCAGCAGCCGGATCGACAAGGGATGGTAAAGCCGTCGTTCGACTTGCCACGCCACTCTTTCGGAAAGACTCACGTTTCACTCCCTCAAAGGTTCACAACCGGAGCATGACCGGCTTCGCGAATGGTCGCTTGATCCGGTTTGCTCAATCGCGCCTCAGAGAGATCTTTGGCGATGGAAATTCTAAGAGATCTTCTCCATCCAGTCCGCCGCCAAGCCCGCAACATCCTCCCAGCCCGGTTCCATGAAAAGGAAGTGCGCATGGTTGGGCGCAAGGTGGTAGGTGCCGTTGGCGCCGTATTTGTCGGCGATTTGCTTGCCGATGGCGGGACGCACAGCGCGGTCTTCCGCACCGGAAACCACCAGCACAGGGCAGGTGACCTGATCGAAATCGACTGCCACGGCGCGGTGGTCATCGAACATCCAGAAGAACATCTCGAACATGACACGTCCGGATTCCGGTCCGAGCTTCTCGAAGATCTCGGCTTGCGTCTTCTCATCCAGCCTGTTCCAGGCAAATGGGGCAATAAGATCGAATTCGATCCGCAGCGGCGCCTTCCAGAACGGTCCCTGTTCCATGAAGGAGCGCGCCACGGCCCGTTCGTCGTCGGTTTCGGGAAGCATGCCCCAGGCCGCATTCGGATTGATCAGAACCAGCCCGCGCGCCAGGCCCTTGGCCGCCACCTGCTGTGCGACGAGTGCTGCGACGGCATGACCAATGATGATCGGCGGCTCGTCCAGCGTCTCGACAAAGGCGGCGATATCCGCGGTGTAATCCATAATGCTGGTATTGGCGAAATCCGGATCAGGTTCTGCCTTCGGATCATCGCCGTGATGGCGCAAGGCCGGGACATGGCAGGTCCAGCCGCGCGCCTCGAAGAACCCACGGTATGTTTCCATGCACCAGGGTCCGGCAAATGCCCCATGCAGCAAAACGAGGTTCCTTGCCATATCCTGTTCCTTCGTATCAGCCGCTTTTCGCCTGAACCGCCGTCCCGCTGGCTTCAAGTGCCGCGATCTCATCGTCGCTGAAGCCGTTTTCGCTCAGAATCGCTCGCGTTTCCCCGCCGAGTAAAGGCGCGCCCATGCGGTTCTCGGCTTCCGTCAGGGAAAACCGCGCCGGATTGCGTGTCTGGCGAAGCCGGCCCGCCTGCGGGTGGTCGATCTCGACAATCAAATCATTGGCCGCGATCTGCGGATGGCGGATGACGTCGCGCCGCGTCAGCACCGGCGCGCAGGGTACGTCGTGCGCCTCGAGCCGCTCAAGCCATTCGGCGGTGCTGCGCCCGATCAGGATCGATTGCGTCAGCTCAAGCCGCTCGTTCTTGTACCGGTCCCGCCCGGTCGCGGTCTCAAAGCGCTCGTCATCGAGAATGTCCAGCCGTTCGGAGGCACGGGCAAATGCATGCCATTCCTTGTCCTGCATCACGGCGACACTGATATAGCCGTCGCTGGTCTCATAGATGAGATCGATGAAAGATTGCGCCGTCTCGCCGCCGCTCTCTTCGCCGACGAATGTGTGCCGGCCCATATCGGAACTCCACAGGAACGACACCACGGTATCGAGCATCGAAAGGCGCACATGCTGGCCCTTGCCGCTGCGTTCGCGCGACAGAAGTGCCGCGGTGATCGCCTGGCTCGCCTGGATGGCTGTCAGCTTGTCCGGCAGTATGGTGCGCACAAGCCGCGGCCGCGCCTCGTCCGAGCCCGCCTGCACCGTGGTAAGCCCGGAAACCGCCTGGATCAGCGGGTCGAAAACAGGTTTGTTCGCATAGGGTCCTTCAAAGCCGAACCCGGCGATCGAAACATAGATGATTTCCGGATTGACCGCGCGTATCGCGGCTTCGCCGACGCCGATGCGCTCCGCTACGCCCGGTCGGAAATTCTGTACGAGCACATCCGCATCCGCTGCCAGCCGCATGAGCGCCGCAAGACCTTCTTCATGCTTCAGGTTCAAAACGATCGAACGCTTGTTGCGGTTGTTGTTGACGAAGGAGGCTGAAAAGCCGCCGCGCCGTGTTGCCACATGCCGTGCATGATCGCCCGCGGGCGCTTCCACCTTGATAACGTCAGCGCCCTGGTCGGCGAGCGTCCGCGTGGCAAGCGGACCCGATATCATCGAGGTCAGATCGATCACCTTGAAACCGTCTAGCGGACCTGTCATTGCGGGCTCCCCGGGCGTTTACAGCCGCTTCTTGAAGGTCGCCTTCGGGTCCGGCGGGTCCTGCAACGACCAATTCCTTGCATTAAATGCTTCAATTCCATCGCAGTTTGTCCATACTCGTATCCAGTCAGGATCGCGAGGTTGGGTGCATGAACGACACGGTCAATACGACAGCTGAAAACGCGTCGGCAAACACCGATCTGGAAACCATACCCGTCGAGGCAGCGATCAAGCAACTCGGTGCCGATGAAGAAAAGGGCCTGTCGGCGGCCGAGGCCGAAAAACGCCTGACGCAATATGGCCCCAACGCCCTGCCCGAAAGCGAGACCTCTCTCGCCGCCAAGATCCTTGGCTATTTCATGGGTCCGATCGCCTTCATGATCGAGGCTGCAGCGATCGTTTCGGCGTTTCTCGGCCGCTGGGATGATTTCATCATTATCGTCGGCCTTTTGATCTTCAACGCCAGCCTTGAACTCTGGCAGGACATGAAGGCCTCCAACGCGCTGGCTGCGTTGAAGAAAAGCCTCGCACCGCAGGCCACGGCGCTACGCGACGGCGCGTTTGCGACGATCGATGCGGCGACGCTTGTTCCGGGCGACATCGTCCGTATTCGTCTCGGAGAAATCGTGCCCGCCGATCTGCGGCTGGTATCGGGCGACTATGCGTCCATCGACCAGGCGGCGCTGACCGGCGAATCCCTGCCGGTCGACAAGAAACCGGGCGACGAGGCCTATTCCGGATCGGTCGTCAAACAGGGGCAGATGAACGGGCTGGTGATCGCCACCGGTGCCAATACGTTCTTCGGCCGCACGGCTAAGCTCGTCGCGGGCGCCGGCGCCGTCAGCCATGCGCAGCGCGCAATGTTCCAGATCGGCAATTTTCTCATTGCCGTGGCCGTTGTCCTGGCGCTGGTCATGGTTGCCGTGCAGGTCTGGCGCGACATCGTCGTCGCCGACAATTGGGGTCTCGACGATGCGCTCGATATCCTCCAATTCGTGCTGATCCTGCTGGTTGCCTCGATCCCGGTGGCGATGCCTGCCGTCTTTTCCATCACCATGGCGCTCGGCGCGCTGGCGCTGTCGAAGGAAAAGGCCATCGTCTCGCGGCTCGCCTCCATCGAAGAGATGGCCGGTGTCGACATTCTGTGCTCCGACAAGACCGGCACGCTGACCAAGAACCTCCTGACCCTGGGCGATCCGATCCTGCTTGAGGCCAAGGATCCGCAGGATGTTGTGCTTGCGGCGGCTCTGGCTTCCGAAAGCGAAAACAGCGATGTCATCGATACCGCCGTGATGGAAGCGCTGAAAGACAAGGCCTCCCGTGAAGCCTACCAGACGCTCAAATTTACCCCTTTCGACCCCGTCTCCAAGCGCACCATGGCAAATCTCAAGGACGGCCAGGGCAAGGCGTTGACCGTCGCCAAGGGCGCGCCGCAGGCGATTGTTGATCTGGCCAAACCGGCGGCTGACATCGCCAAGAAAGTCGAAGACAGCGTTGCCGATCTCGGCAAGCGCGGCTATCGCGCCCTCGGCGTTGCCCGCTCGACCGACGACGGCAAGAGCTGGAGCCTGCTCGGCATCCTGCCGATGTTCGATCCGCCGCGCGACGATTCCGAGGACACGATCAACAAGGTGCGCGCCAAGGGCGTATCGGTAAAGATGGTGACCGGAGACGACACGGCGATTGCCCGCGAGACGGCGCGCCAGCTCGGCCTCGGCACCAACATCATCGCCGCTGCCGATGCGTTTCCCAAGGACATGGACCCGGACAATGTGCCGGAAAAGATCGCCGATGCCATTGAAAAGGCCGACGGTTTTGCCCGCGTGTTCCCCGAGCACAAATATGCCATCGTCAAGGCGCTGCAGGAGCGCGGCCACTTGGTGGCGATGACAGGCGACGGCGTCAATGATGCCCCGGCGCTCAAGCAGGCCGATTGCGGCACCGCCGTTTCCGGCGCCACCGACGCGGCGCGCGGCGCTGCCGCCCTTATCCTGACGGCGCCGGGCCTCTCCGTCATCGACAATGCCATCGACGAGGCGCGTCGCATCTTCGGCCGCATCACCTCCTACACCATCTACCGCGTGGCGCTAACCATGGACATCATGTTCCTGGTGGTGCTGTCGACGATCTTCCTCAATTTCCAGCCGCTGACGGCAATCATGATCGTTATCATGTCTCTGCTCGACGACGTGCCGATCATGACGATTGCCTATGACAACACGGCCGTCACCAAGGACCCGATCCGATGGCGCATGCCGCGGCTCCTGTCGGTCTCGGCGGTGCTCGGTTTTGCCTCCATCGTGCAGTCCTTCGGGCTGCTGTTGATTGGTTTCGCGGTGATGGACGATGCCGCGTGGAAGGCCTATTTCGGGCTCGGCGACCAGTCGCACCTGCAGACGGTCATGTTCCTTCAACTCGTCGCCGGCGGCCATCTGATGCTGCTGGTGACCCGCACCCACCGCTGGTTTTTCGAGTCGCCGCTACCCTCGCGGCCGCTCTTTACGGCGATCGTCCTGACCCAGGCCTTTGCCGTTTTGATGTGCGGCTTCGGCTGGATCGTACCGGCCATTTCGTGGACGACGATTGCCTGGGTCTGGGCCTATCTGCTCGTCTGGCTGTGCATTCTGGGGCTGGTGCGCGTGGCTATGGAAAGGCTGATGGACAATCGGCTTTCGCGCCGCGCCCGCGCTTTGGAACTCTTCGGCCGGCACCTCGACCAGCACGGACACCTGCACCGCTGATTTCGGAGACGCTCATGCATTATTCCGACCAACTGATCATCAAACCCGGCGCCCATGTGAAGCTCGCCGATATCGATCCGGATTATCATGGCCACCATGAAAACCATGAAAAGGCGATGCCGGAACTCGACGCCACGCTCGCCGAGATCACCGATCTGCAGGAGCTTCTTTATGCGGAGAAGAAGCACGCGCTCCTGATTGTACTGCAAGGCATCGATGCCGCCGGCAAGGACGGCGTGTGCTGGCATGTCATCCGCGCCATGAACCCGCAGGGCACCCGCGTGACCGGCTTCAAGCAGCCAACGCCGCAAGAACGCGCCCATGATTTTCTGTGGCGCATCCACCGCGCCGTGCCGGGCCATGGCGAAGTCGCCGTCTTCAACCGCTCCCACTATGAGGATGTGCTGGTGGTGCGGGTTCACGAGCTGGCGCCGAAACATGTCTGGGAACGGCGCTATGACGCCATCAACGCCTTCGAGGAAGGGCTGGCGCGCGCCGGCGTCACCATCGTCAAGTTCTTTCTCTACATCTCGAAAGAAGAGCAGCTCGAACGCTTCAAGCGCCGCCTGGACGACCCGGCGCGGCACTGGAAGATTTCTGAATCCGACTATGCCGAACGGGAGCGCTGGGACGACTATATCGAGGCCTATGAGGCGATGCTGAGCCGCTGTTCGACGGTGCACGCGCCCTGGTATGTGCTGCCCTCGAACCACAAATGGTTCCGTAATCTTGCGGCCTCGCAGATCATCCTTGAGACGATGAAGGACATGAAGCTGCAGGCGCCCGAGCCGACGGTAGATATCGCCGAGATCGCCCGCAAATACCACAAGGCTGAACAGCAAGACTAATCGGCGGTTTCGACCTGTTTTTTCGTCGCCCGTTTCACGCGCCGCGCAGGCCCGCCCTTCACCTCATGATCGGCCGGAATGTTCGGCTGCTGGTAATCTGCCGGCGTACCGCGCCGCTTGAACACCGAGGCGTGGATCGACGCGCCCGCTGGTATGATCCGCATTTCCGAGCGCGGCAGGTACAAGCCCATGAATTCGGCCCGCCGCGTCTCCCTGAAGGGCGATCTGCGCCGCGGCCAGAATTCGACCATGTTCCAGCCCGCATTCATCGAAACGTTGGGTGCGGCAAGCGGGTCGGGCTTGACGTAGTCCTTGTGGTCGTTCTTGCCCAAAACAAGTTCGTTGACCGTGCGCGTCTTGTATTTGAGACCCATCGCCTTGGTCTCGTTGATCATCCAGTCAAGCGGTATCTTGGCAAGCTTCGAGTGGGTTTCCGGATAGCCGCCGCCGACATCGCCATGGACGCCCGAAAACCAGACTTCCGATACATCCTGTTGCTTGGCGCTCGAGCGCTTGAACGGCCCGCCCCAATATTCAACGCCCGCCGGCCAGAGGATCGGCTGGAACATGGTGCGCTTTTCGTCAATCGCCACCGCGTGGCGCACCGATTCAACGCTTCTGTTGGTCTTGGTGAAGGCATGGGTGCGCAGGCGCGGCCAGCCGCGGCCACGCTCGATCACTGAGCCCACCGTGTCGAACAGGCCGAGACACCGGATTGCCGGACGACGCGGCTGCAGGATGCGCTCGTAAAGCCGCACCTCTGCAAACGGGTTGAGCGTCGGGTCGCGTTCGTCGCGGTTGTCATTTTCAGTCCGGTCGCTGACCGATTTATAGGCGCGATAGGCATAGTCGATCAGGTTGAGATTGATCGGCGCCATCAGCCCGATGGCGTGGATAAAGCCGGCAAGCACCCGCACCGTGTAGGCGCCGCGCGAAAAGCCGAACAGGAAGATCTCGTCCGCCGGCCTGCCGCTTGTCTTGCCGTCATCATAGGTTTCGGCGAGAAACCGGTAGGCCTCCTTGACGTTCTGGTCGAGGCCCCAGCCGGTCGCCAGGCCCCAGACTTCCGTCGTCTTGCGCCAGCCATAGGACCACGCATTGGCCGCGCCGAATGTGCCGACGCCCGGATCGTAATAGACGAGCTGCTCTTCATTCTTGGCAAGCGTGCCATAGAGCCTGAGAATGTTGGACCTGTCCGACTCGATTTCGTTCGACGTGCCGTCGCACAGGATGACGATGCGTCTGCCGGCCATTTGCGCCTCCCTGCTATGCGCTTGCGTGATGTGCGCGTGCCTGATGTGAAGGCATCAGACTACCACGGGACGAGAGGCCTGTCCGTGGCGAATGCTACGGTGGTCAATCCGGGTAGACAATCGGAAACCAGTCCTCGCGCAGCCTGTCGCCCTGTCTCATACCGTGGCCGGGAAAAGGCGGCGACGTTCGGCCCGGGCGTTCCACATAGCGCGCATCGTCACCGACCAGCCGCAGCGAAAAGGCGCGCCGTCTTGCAGCCGTCCGGTTGCCCCGCGCCCCGTGCAAGATCCTGAAATGAAATGCCACGGCGTCGCCAGGCTCCATCGCCCATTCGGCGATTTTCATGCCCTCGGCGTCCGGGTCGGGAACGGGCATGTAGGCATCGCTGTCGGGATAGAAATCCGTTTCGCTCAGCCAGCGTGTCGGCAAGACCGGCCTGTCCCACAGATGCGAACCGGCGACGCAGCGCAGCGACGCATCGGTGACCGGATCGACCGGCGACCAGAACGAGACAGTCTGCATGCCGTCAACGAAATAGTAGGGCGCATCCTGGTGCCAGGGCGTCGGCTTGGCGGTGCCCGGTTCCTTGACGAGCACGTGGTCGTGAAACATCTGCACGGTCTGCGACTGCATCAGTTCCGCTGCCACTTGTGCCGCTGGCGACCGGCGCACGACAGTCTCGAACGGCGCGATGCGCGTCCAGTTGCAATAATCGTCGAAAAACCGCCCGCCTTCGCCTTCCTTGAGATTCTCCGCCGCATAGGGCCCGGGCTCTTCCATGTTGATTTCAATGCCCGCCCGGATCTCCTCGACAAATTCCGCAAACAACCCCTTCACCAGCACCACCCCGTCGCGCTGGTAGGTATCGATATGGGATTGGGTGAGGAGCGGGTGCATGGGCAGGTTCGGGTTCGCTTTTGAAGGCACTCTTTGATCTTTGGGCGGTTTGAAGACACCTATAAACCGGTGGCGCCGAATGCCCAAGCGGCTCCTGCCGTTTTTTCATCCACAGGTTGCGTTCGCGGCGAGCTTCACAAAGACGCATGGCAGCCATTTGACCAGGTCTTGGCCGCGCCGAAGGTGCCGACGCCAGATGGACACGGAATAGGGCGCGAATGCGGGGAGGGTGGTGGTGAGGGAGCGGGCACGATGCTTTGTTTCGGTGAGGCATCTGAACCGGCTTCTCGTGGGTCGATATAATCTTCAATGATCGGGACCAATGGACGGTCGTTGATTTGTTAGCGGCCATTCTTCTACGCCTGCATAAAGCCTCAGGTTTGGTGCTCGATCAAAATCCGCAGCAACTCGCCACGTAGCTTTACATTATTCAGGATCGCAGCTCTAAATCATTGCCTTCGCTAACTGAAATTTAGTTACTCTCGCTTTAAGCAAGATCTAGCGCTTCGTTACAACTGTCGGCATAATATGCCTCGCGTCGCCACGGGGATAGGATGAAAGTTTCAGGTTCTAAGTATGCTCGCAAAGATAGCGATTTTTCGCCATCGTTCACCTTTCTAGATGTCTTTGCGGGTTGCGGCGGGCTAAGCCTCGGCCTAATGCAAGCGGGCTGGCAAGGTCTCTTCGCCGTGGAGCATGATGCTAATGCTTTTCAAACATTGCATGATAATCTGATCGAGGCAGATGCTCGGTTCCGGTTTGCGTGGCCAGATTGGCTCCCTAAGGTCTCCACCGATGTCGCAGACCTGCTAAAAACCCAGCGCCAGCGGCTTGCCACATATGCGGGGAAGGTGGACATGCTGGTCGGAGGGCCTCCGTGCCAGGGCTTTTCAAGCGCCGGTAAGCGCAATCCCAATGACCCGAGAAACCGTCTTGTAGAGCAATACCTAGATTTTGTGCATCTACTGAAGCCACGTGTTGTCCTGATCGAAAACGTACGAGGCATTACAGCTGATTTCGACGATAGTGCCACAGATGGTGGCAAAGTGAATTATGCGCAGTGGATAATCAAAGCCCTTGGTGAGGACTACGACGTTTCCACGAAAATGATTGACACTTCTTTCTTCGGAGTACCGCAAAAGCGCCATAGGTTCTTTATCGTTGGTTTCAGGGCCGGGAGCGGAATAGACTCCCTTCAATTTTTCGATGGACTTGAGCGAGATCGACAGAGCTTCCTCCGCCGTAAGGGTATTTCCAACGTGCCAGTATCATCCAAAGCTGCGATCTCAGACTTAGAGGTCTCACGGAACGGCAAAATACCCAGCCGTGATAACGCCGGATTCCACGATATCGCCTACAAAGGGCCGTCTACAGCTTATCAAACGCTGATGAACGACGGGTGGAAAGGCATTCCCCCAGATACGAGGCTTGCGCGACACAGGCCGGATATAACGGCTCGTTTTGCGAAAATCATAGACTTATGCCACGCCGATGGGCGGCTCAATGTATCGCTGTCATCTGAGATGAAGGCGAGCTTTGGCCTTAAGAAGAGCGCCATTCGCGTTCTTGATCCCAACTCCCCATCTCCTACCGTTACAAGTATGCCGGACGACTTGATTCACTATTCAGAACCGCGCGCCCTTTGTGTCAGGGAGAATGCGCGACTTCAGAGTTTTCCTGACTGGTTTGCGTTTAAAGGGAAATATACGACTGGCGGTGAGCGGCGTAAGTTGGAAGTACCAAGGTTCACCCAAGTCGCGAATGCGGTCCCCCCACTTGTTGCGGAAGCCATTGGCCTGTCTATCGCAAAACTGCTCTCGGAAACCAAACATTATAAGGCAGGCGTCACGGAAAAACCTCATCCAAAAGTTCTTGAAACTCTAGAAGCGCAACCCTGAGTGAGCGCATATCCTCAACTGTGAATTCTTCCCCTCTACGGTCATAAAACTTGCGAGAGAACCCGTTTCGTTCGACTCGGATAGTCGTGGTTTGGGAGTGTGAGACTGCCGATGCTGATAGGCTCTTGTCCAGATTGACTTTGGAAATCGATTCCTGAATTGCTTTTCCGCATGCGTTTCAGCTAACACCAGATTGGTGCCCGTTGGTCCGAGAATTCGGTTCTTGTTGTTGTGTATCTTCCCAATTGTATCGCGAAGGGTTTCGAATTTAATTTAGGTGGCGATGGCGAAGATTCCGAAGGCTAAGAGGTGAGTTCCGCTATCCCCATATGACCAAAATGGCAGTGATCTGGAAAGACGTATTTGAAAACCTGAGTACCCAGAAAACTGCTTGTGTTGTTGTAGCGGATTCACAAATCCCAACTCCCCATACCACCCTCATTTATCACGACCCACCCCCTACCTTCTCGAAGCAAAGTCCGCGTCCCGCGCGTCGCCCAGCGTCACGCTGTTGAGATAGCCGGAGCGGATTTTGGCGCCGGCAAACGTGAACACGGCAATGGCGCGGGTCTGGAAAGGCTTTCGGGTGACGAGCGACAGGCCGCGCGTTAGGTGCATGCTGAAAAGCTTGTTCTCCGTTTCCATCATCTCGATGAATTCCTGGCCCTCCACATCGGCATCATGGCGCATGCGATCGATGCGGCTTTGAAAGGCCGCGCGGTCAAGCAGATGCCCGTCGATCTCGGTGCTGAAATCCTCCGTAAAATAGCTGTCCATGATCTCCTGCGCGCTCTTCTCGCGCCGGAAAATCCAGTCGGCCATGAAGTCCTGAAACACGGTCTGCAGCGGCCCGTCAAAGCCGTTGCGCTGCTGTCGGTCCGGCGTCATTGTCATGTCTCCCTCATGCGTGCCTTCGGGTGAAGGCCACGGGCTCTTGAGCCGCCAGCATACAGGATAAGATTGGCGCTTTCATCGCCCGCGCACCCGTGCCAAGGTGGCGCCGCCCGCGCGGTTCGCAGTGGGCAGTTCCAGGCGAAAACGGAAAGAGACAATGAGCGAAGGCCGCAACCGCAAACCTGCAATCGAGACCCGCACGGCCCAGGCGCTGCACCATGTGGAAGAGGCGACGGGCGCGGTTGTGCCAGTCATCCAGCCGGCGGCGACCTATGCGCGCGATGACGCCTATGCACCGCGCCAGCCCTTCTACTATCGCCGCGACGGCAACGAGACGACGGCGCAGGCCGAGGCCGTCATCGCCGATCTCGAAGGGGCCGCCGACACGCTGCTGTTTTCATCCGGCATGTCGGCCTGCACGGCCGTCATCGAAAGCCTCGCCGCGGGCGCCCATGTGGTGGCGCCCGAGGTGATGTATCACGGCGTGCGCGAGCAGTTGCATCGCTTTGAGGAGAAGGGCCGTTTATCCGTCAGCGCCTATCGGGCGGGCGATCTGGATTCACTTTCAGCCGCCGTAACGCCAGGCCAAACCGCGCTCGTCTGGGTGGAAACGCCCAACAACCCCACCTGGGAGGTAACCGACATCGCCGCTGCGGCAGAGATTGCCCACAGGGCTGGCGCGCGCCTCATCACCGACTGCACGGCAACGCCGCCCTCGATGACCCGCGCGCTCGATTTCGGCGCCGACATCTCCTTCCATTCGGCCACCAAATATTTGAACGGCCATTCCGATGTGACAGCCGGCGCGCTGTCGGTGCGCGACACCGGCGATCAGTGGCAGGAGTTGGCCAGGATCCGCAAGCTGCAGGGAACGGCGCTGACGTCGTTCGACGCCTGGCTTTTGATCCGCGGCATGCGCACGCTTTTTCTCAGGGTTGAAAAGTCGTCGCAGAACGCGCTCGCCATCGCCCGCCATTTTGTCGGCCACGACCATGTCGAAGCGGTCCATTATCCGGGGCTGGCGTCCGATCCCGGCCACGAGGTCGCCCGTCGCCAGACAATCGGCCAGTTCGGCGGCATGCTGTCGATCATCGTCCGGGGCAATGCGCAAACGGCCATCGACGCAGCACGCTTTTGCAAAGTGTTTTATCCGGCCACATCGCTTGGCGGCGTTGAAAGCCTGATCGAACACCGCAAGACGGTTTCCGGCGCGGACTTCCCCGTAGATGAAAGGCTGCTGCGGCTCTCCATCGGCATCGAGGATGCGCAGGACCTGATCGACGATCTCGAACAGGCGCTCGACCGCGCCTGCGGATAAAGGTCAGCGTGTAAAACCGGCGGCGGGTTTCATGAAAACAGCGCGCGCCGCCTTCAGCGCTTCGCGCAATGCATCATCCGGTTCGCCATAGACGATCATGCCGGTGGGCTGGACCAGTTCCATCAGCCGGCCGGCAAAATTGGCGTTGAAGGATTTCATATGGACAAGGCCAGCGGCTGAATCGCGGTAGCGCTCATGGGCCTCGGCGCGGCTGCCGTCCTCGCTGATCATCCACTGATAGCCGAGCGTTCCAGGCTCGTTTTCCTTCGCATGATCCGACATCTCGGCGATCATGTCTTCGAACGCGTCCCTGCTGCCGTCATTGATCTTCATCGTAAACAGCCATTCGATTTCCGCTGTGCCCATTGCTGGCTCTCCCTGACCAAACATTTGCTGCCATGCTGTAGCACGCTGGGCCGCAAACGGGGAGGGGTGTTTCCTGCCGCGTATTGAATACAGAATTTCGGGCGAAAGGGCATGCGATGCGGGATAATGAACGCAAAGCCGGTTTCGGGTCACTGCGGGACGGGCTGGCGGTCATCACGCGTCCATGTGTTGGCATCACCGGAAAACAAGAGATAGCATTGACCCTCAAACATCCAGCCGCCGGCTCATGGTCCTATTTTCAAGCAGCATTTGAAACACTTAAAAATTGCATGCAAATTGGAACAATCAGCATGTACAAATCTAAATATTACGTTAGATTTGCGCCATGGGGAGCGACTTGGTGCGGAGAGCCTCAGCAAAATATCTGCAAGAAACATGTATGCGAAACAGGAATTGCGCTGAAGTTTCCGGCTGTGGCAACACGTAACCATTTCGAAAGGGCGAATTGTGGATTGCAAACGAGTTGAGAGCCTGGAATTTGTTGTGCGTCAACTGGCAGACGCTGAGTTAGTAACCCAGAAAATGGACGAGCCATTTCTTTCCTATCTGGTCAGAATGGCGCTGTTCGAAGCCGAGCAGGGCCTGATTACTGAAACGGAAAAGGACCCCTATGCGGCGAACGATCACCGGGCCAGAATCGCCGGGTAAGGATCGCCGGATAAGAATCGCAGGGGAAAAACCAAACGGACATCGCAGTTATCATCACACCGGGCGCAGGCTGCTGTTTTTGCGCTTCAAACCCGGCGAACTGCGGTGTCCGATGAAAACCGTCCCGATAGCCCACCGGAAAGGCGGTACAATATCGGGATCATGTCGCCTCCGCTGCGCAATGTTCTTTTGCCATCGGCCGGTCGAATCATGCAGTCCGAGCCCGACCTGTTCTAGGATTCCGGCAGCCCCCGGCTTGCCCAATCGGCGCGTGGAACAGGGTCGCCAACGTCGAAATCAAAAGCCACGACCCGGGTTGCCGCCTCGTCGATCTCGCAACGGAATTCCAGATTGTACCAGCGTGCATTCGACCGGAACGCTCCCCGGCGAACCTGCAAGACCGTTCCCTCGTCCAGACGGTAGGTTGGGATCAGATCCGGCCAATATTCGGGCAGCCCGCCAAGAAGCCGAAGCCGCAATGCGGATGCGCAGAGTTCGCCAGCCCGGATTCCGCGCGGCATCTGGTTGATCGCGGTCGTTGCGACCTCGTCTTGATCTTCGATCAATGAGAGCGCTGTTTCGCTCGTCTCTTCGGCCTGTTGTGGCTCTTCTTCGGCCTCAGGTGCAGCGACGACTTCAACGTCCGTTGACTCCTCTGCTTCGATGATCGGCTCCGGTGTTGCCGGATCATCAGCTTGATCCTCGCTCAACGCGTCCGCATCTGCTTCCGCCCCGTCCGGCGAACTGCCGTCTTCCGACTGTTCGGAGCCCGCATCCTCTTCCCCGAAGAGATAAACGGGACGAAGCGTGCGCAACGGCTGCGCTAGCGCCTGTTCGGCCGAGGCCGTTTCGTCTGCACCAGGGGGCGGCTCGGTTGCGGTCTCGGCCGTCTCCTCGGTTTCCGGCACGGGTTCAGGCTCGGATTCCGTGTGCTGCTCTTCCTGTTCTTCCTCTTCTTGCTGCAATGCCTCCGGCGAAATCAGCTGCACCTGGATCGTTTCCGGCTCTTGCGGAGCAAGCGCCAGTTGCGGCAGGCCGAAAATCAGCAACAACACGATGATCGCGTGGATAGAGGCTGACGCGATGATGCCGGGCGTGATCTTGTCTGCGAATCGCTTGAGCGTCTGCTGCATGGCATTCTGTATTTAAGGCGGATTGCAGGAATACAAACCCTTGCCGGGCGGCGGCTTTACCCACGGATTGTACACCTATGGCAAATCGGGCGCGTTCACAATTGCTTCAGTCGATAACGCGGAACCGCACACCCTCCGAGCTGATATACCGGTTTTCGCCAAGACGACGAAAACTGACGCAGCTTGTACCCTTGGCGGGTCCGCTTGGAAAGGTCGAACAGATTTCATTGCCGCGCGCCTCCCATGAGCCATCGACAGAACCAAGGAGCGCGCTGGCCGATACGACACCGCCCTCCATGTAGCGCATTGTGACCCGCATGCCGAACCGCCAGGTGACAATGGTCTTTTTCAGCATTTCGGCTTGAATCTGCTCGGCAGTGAGGGTGGCCGCAAGGGCGGGCAGCGGTGCAGCCAGTATCGCCAGCAGTGCAAACCAGGCATAGCGTTTCATGGCAAAGAGGACCCGTCCTTGACCGTCGGACGAAAAGCGTCCGCTCTTGATGTGCTCGAGGTAGGTCCGAGACCGGTCACGTCAATAGCACTCTGCAGGCAATCGCCGAAACAGAGCCATGCGCTGGGCGAGAAACCAAGATGCGCCCGGCTTGCTCTGAGCAGACCGATCAGAGCACTTTAAGCTGTCTCCTGCCGAGCGGCCGGTGACCCAGGATGACCAAAGCCCTTTTTCAGACAGGAACGGCGCCCGTTCACGCCGCCTCTTCTCGGCGCCGCCAATTCGGGAAGGGATCGGGCAGGTTCGCGAATGCAGTCAGATCATCGCCTTCATCTTGACCAATGAGGCAATCGTCCAAGGCATTCCTCATGGCTTTCCAGTCGATGCCGGTGCCAATAAACACAAGCTCCTGGCGCCGATCGCCGAACGGTTCGCTCCAAAGATTTTTGATATAGGTCTGTGCGCGTTCGTCTTCAGGCCAATAGCTCTCGGGCATCGAAGCCCACCATGTCCCGATGGGGCTGACATTCGACAGCGCGCCTGCCAGGGAAAACTCCGCAACCCAGTCCGGACGCGTGGCAAGCCAGAAGTGCCCTTTGGCGCGAATGACCCCGGGCATGGGGCTGTTCAGGAACGCGTGGATCTTCTGCGGATCAAACGGCCGGCGCGCCCGATAGACATAGGAGGTAACGCCATACTCTTCCGTTTCCGGCACGTGGTCGGCAAACCCGTAAAGCTCCTTGGCCCAATGGGGATGTTCGTGTGCTTTTTGAAAGTCGAAAAGCCCTGTGTTCAGGATGTCGTTTGCATTGATTTTGGCGTAGTCGGTTTCGATAATCCGGGCATCTGCATTGAGGCTGCGGATGATCTTGCGTGCGGCGTCCAACTTTCCCGGCTCAGCAGCACTGATCTTATTGAGGATGACGATATCGGCAAATTCGATCTGGTCCGTCAGGAGATGGACAAGCGTGCGCTCATCCTCGTCGCCGAGGGTCTCTCCGCGATCGCTCAGAAAATCGTGGCTAACATAGTCTTTCATGAGATTGACCGCATCTACCACGGTCACCATCGTATCGAGGCGTGCAACATCTGAAAGACTTTGCTGCTGCTCGTCTTCGAACTCGAAGGTCGCCGCCACGGGAAGCGGTTCAGATATGCCGGTCGATTCGATGAGCAGGTAATCGAACTTCTTTTCTTCAGCGAGCCGGCGGACTTCGACCAGCAGGTCATCCCGCAGCGTGCAGCAGATGCACCCGTTCGTCATTTCGACGAGAGTTTCGTCGGTTTTGCTCAGTTCTGCACCGCCCGCCCGGACAAGGTCCGCGTCAATATTGACCTCCGACATGTCATTCACGATGACGGCGACGCGAAGTCCTTCGCGATTGTTCAGCACTTGATTGAGCAAGGTGGTTTTTCCGGCACCCAGAAAGCCGGACAGGACGGTTACAGGCAAGCGCGCATCGGACACAGGCCAATCTCCATTGATGTAGGTAATGTTATTACATAACTCCCTAGCGCGTCCTGCTTCCGAATGGCAAGGTATTTTTAGAATGTATTTAAATTGCTCACAGCAACCTTCGACCCCTCTTGCATTCACAGTTAAAGAGATAGATGAGTGAGTGGAGTTTAACTACCACGAAAGGGTCGGCCGCCATGCATAAAGCCCGTTTCCTTTTCGCTTTTCTTTTTCTCGTTTCAGCCGCGACGCCTGCCGCAGCAGAGACCCTTCTGGTCGGATCCACTGGCGACTATGCGCCACTCACCGTCTATGACCCGGCAACTGGCGAGTGGTTGGGTAGGGATGTGGAATTGATCCGCGCCTTCGCTGCCGAGACCGGTCGCGAAATCACCTTTGTGCAAACCACCTGGCCGGACCTGATGGCCGATCTGCAAGCGGACAGGTTTGCGCTTGCCATAGGTGGTATCAGTTGGACAAAGGATCGCGCCGAGGTGGCGATCGCTTCCGATACGATCGAGACATTCGGCAAGGTGGCGCTCGCCCGTTGTTCGATCGCCGAGGCGATGGGCTCGCTGGATGCGATCGATCGCGCCGGCATACGCATCGTCTCCAACCGCGGTGGCACGAATGAGCGCTTTGCGCTGGCCAATGTCCGCAACGCCATTCTGACCATCCTGCCCAACAACGAGCTGCCGTTCGAATATCTGCGCGCCGAAGTCGCCGACGTGATGTTCACCGATTCGATTGAAGCCGACTATCTGGCGCAAACGGATGCGCGCCTGTGCGTCAGCGCCGGGCCGTTCACGCAGGACACCAAGGTCGCGTTGTTCCGCCGCGACGAGCCGGAACTTGCCGCTGCATTCGACGCGTGGCTGGCAGGGCGCAAATCGGCGGATTGAGCCCTATCGGTTGTCCAGCTTTTCGAAGTTGAAGCGGCAGCCTGCACGCCATGCGGCATGCTTGTTTCTGTAAACGGGGATACCGCCCGCAACCTTCATCATGCGCGCCATGGGCCCATGGCAGCAGTCACTGCACGACCACGGATGCGTCCGGCCACTGATCGTATTCGCCGTACCACACCTTGTTGTTCATGAAATCGCGGAAGGTAGCATTGCCGATCTTGGGACCGCGTGTCTGGGTCAGTCGGGCAAAATCTTCAAAATAGGTGTCGAATTCGCCGGCCGGGATAATGAACGGTGCGGTTGGCGGCGCTGTATTGTCGTGAGCGGCCTTGAGTTCGTTGATCCTGAGCCCGATAGCCGAGGCAACCCGCGGCATGAAGCTGCGCGTCAGATGATTTTCGATCGTCGTCCAATCCGCCAATCCAGCGGCGGTTCGTGCCATCAGCGCATCGAGGTAACGCATGCGCTGAGCAATCTTGCGCAGAAAATAGCGGTTTCGCTGCGTCATCAGAGCCGTTGCATCGCTTTCGGCATGTTTCTGCAAGAGTTCAAAATCCCCCTTGCGCATGGAGGCGCCGTCGGTGACAGCCGGTTCGACCGCATCGCCCGTGACCAGACCGAATTTCATTGCCTCCGGATCGTCAAGCGTATCGAAGATGTAGAACGTTTCCTCGTCCGCCATTGCCATGGCGATCCCATCGAGTTCCCATGCGACCTGCCGGGCATAGAGCGCCGCATTGCGTACCGCCTTGATTTGATCCGTGTAGAAGCGCTGGCCGTCAAAGGCCGGGTTTTGCGCCCAGCGATCATGCGGCGACAGAGCGGTAAGCGCCTCAAATGCAACCAGCCGTCGTTGCATGCAATCCGCCTGCGCGTCGAGCGCATCGGCAGTCCTCTGCGCATAGGGTGAAAGGGCAGCACGCAATGCTTCGATATTTTCCGCTATAACATCGTCCGCTGCCTGCGGTATCAGCGCGTCGACTTGCGGCGGCGCTATTGATTCATCGATCAAAGCGCCGCAGGGCCCGGCGCCTGCCGGGTCGGCCGGAGAGGCAATGACGGCAGCGCGGGCAGCTGCGGTATCGCCTGGAAAAACCAGCCTTGTGACGAGCGCGACTGCGCGTTGGCTTGTCTCAAGGCCTGAAAATTCCAGCGGGCGCACAAGGTCGATCGTTTGGAGAGACGCTTCGGTAGCGCCGCTGAAGGCGAGTTCTGCGGTGGTGATGTTGCGGCTGCGGTCTTTGCCTCTGCGGAACTCGAGTGGCGCTGAAAGCATCACGGTACGGATTGGACTTGCAACGCCGGAAAAGTTCAACGCCACTGGCAGGGTTACGGTGCTGGTTTGACGGCTTTGACCGGTGAAGGCGAGGCCGGGAGCAAGGACCACGGTCCGCCGGGTCAGTGGCTCGCCGGAAAAAGCCAGAGTAGACGCAATATCGATGTTGCGGCTAGCGGGCGCCTTGCCGCTGAAGATAAGCGTGTCTTCAACGTTGATCGTCGAAGGCGCTTGCGTAACGCCGCTGAAGGCAAGCGGGCGGCCAATGTCGATCCCAGCCGCCGACAAGCGCCTTCCTGTGAACGTCAGCGGATTGGATAGAGCCACGGTCTGTGCCGCCGTTGCTGCACCGGTAAAGGACAGTTCATCCTCGAGTGCGACCGGCGCCGCTCTGCCTGCCTGGCCCTGCAGCGTCAGCGCATCGGCAAAGACAATCAAAACAGGCGGGTCCGGCTCTTCGACAAAGACAAAGCTCGGACCGGCAAGACCATGCGGATTTTCGGGGTCGTCATCGGCCTGCGCAATGACAATTCTGCCGGGCAAAATCTCCGCCGAGAAGTCGCCTGTCATCAGCCTTTCACCGTCCGGCGCAAACAGCGCCCGCCATTTGCCTGTCAGCGTTGCACAGTCCGGACCGATAACGCCGTAGAGCACATAGTGCGGCCCCGGACCCCGCTCATCGGTGTCGGGAAGGTGGGTCTGTTCGGCAAGGAATGCGTCGCCCGGTCTCGCCGTGTCGCCCGGGCTTGTAAAAGACCAGCGCGCTTCCCATTGGTCGTCGCTCGTGCGGTAAAGTCCTGACGGCTCGTCAAGCGCAGCACAGACCGCAGCAAAAGACGCGCCGGAGCTCTGCTGCGCGAAAGCGCCGCCCGGAAAAGCAAGAGCCAGGGCGGCACAAAGCGCCGCCATGCCACAGCGCCGCATCACTGCTCTGCGTCAGCCAGCGAATGGCGAATGATACCCAGCGCTGTCGAGTCCTTCTCGGTGCAGGCGGCGCGCAGCCATTCGACTTCGTTGCGGCACGCATCGCGATTCTGACCGAAGGCGGTCGTCGGGCCGTAAAGGCTTGAATCGATGCGCTCCACGCCGCGATCCGTCTGAACGGTAAAGGTCATTTCGCAGACGATTTCCGTGGTATCGTCCGGATCCCAATAGTCGCGCACGGAAAGGCTCATTTCCACGACATCATCGAAATCCTCGGTGCCGAGGTCGCCGGAAGAAACCGATGCCGGGCTTTCCGTCTCTCCATAGGTGTAGTCGGGCGAATAGGCTTCGCAATGCACATAGGATCCTGTGACATTTTTGTGCAGATTATCGAACCGAACCGGGACCTTGATGATGAAATCAGCATCTTGATCACCAGAGGTTGCATCTTGCGAAACTGCAATCGTCGCCGATAAACCAATGAAAATGAAAGAAAAAATGCCCAAAGCACGAATACGCATGACAGACCTCCTCAACCCGCTGAAACAGTTGCCGGTGAGCATGCCATCGCATTGCACCGCCGACCGTTCGGCCGGTCGAAACACGCCGCCCCGGATGGACCTGATGTCCGAAAAAAGTGTAACGGGCAAGGAAACTTACTGTCAATCAAGCCTTGGCGGGACAGGCCGTTTCCAACAGACTTTCCGAAAACACGGTTACCGTGCAAGGTCTCCCGTTTTTGAAACTCCAAAGGTTGTTGCAAGCCGAATTTGGGGGCAGAACATTGCCTGATATAGAGATCAATCCGGATCGCATGCTGGCGGATCTGCGTGCGCTGCGTGCGTTCGGTAAAACCGGTACGGGGGTTGTCCGCCCGGCCTTTTCAAAGCCCGATATCGAGGCGCGGATGTGGCTTTCGCGGCGGATGCGCGAAGCCGGCCTTGAGCCGGTGTTCGATCCGGTTGGCAATCTGTTTGGCCTGCCGCCGGGCGACGGTCCCTGTCTGCTCACCGGTTCCCACACGGATTCCCAACCGGAGGGCGGATGGCTCGACGGCGCCTATGGGGTCGTTGCCGCACTCGAGGTGGCGCGCGCCGCGATCGAGACAGGTGGCCCGCCTGTGGCGGTCGTTTCCTTCCAGGACGAAGAAGGCCGCTTCGGGGTGCTGACTGGCAGCCGTATATGGTCAGGCGATTTGCCGCTATCAGAAGCGGACAGGCTCTTGGATCCTGCCGGGTGCAGCTTCAAGGACATGCGCGCGACAATGGCGGATCATTGTTCCGACGCGTTCATTGCGCCTGGCCGGTTTTCCGCTTTTGTTGAAGCACATATCGAACAGGGGCCTGTGCTCGATGAGTCGGGCGAGGCGATCGGGATCGTCGATCATATCGTTGGCATCCGGAGCCAGAACCTGACCTTCCATGGCCGCCAGAACCATGCCGGCACGACCCCGATGGCTATGCGCCGCGATGCCTTTCAGGGCCTTGCCGACTTCGCTGTCGGGTTAAACGAAAAACTTTCAGAAATTGTCACGCCGGCAACGGTCTGGACGATCGGACGCGTCGCACTGCATCCCAATGCCGCATCGATCGTGCCCGGCGAAGCACAGTTTGCGATGCAGTGGCGCGACGGCGACGAAAACCGGCTCGACCGGATGCATGAAGTGATCTTGGCAACCGCCGAGGAAAGCGCGGGCCGCTACGGTCTCGAACTGGAATGCTCTGCCCACATGGCTGTGCCGCCGGCGATCATGAGTGAAAGTCTGAAGGCGTGTCTGCGCTCCGCCGCAGATCGCATCGCGCCGGGCGCCTGGAGGTCAATGCCGTCGGGCGCGCTCCACGATGCCGCCAACGTGTCCCGGCTGATGCCTGCGGCGATGCTCTTTGTACCGTCCATAGGCGGCATAAGCCATGCGTTTGATGAGGACACCGCCGAAGACCACCTCATACTCGGTCTCAAGGTTCTTGCCGAAGCAATTGCTTCGGCATCCTGATGCGCCGCCAAGACTGTTTCAAAATGGACCCGCAGTGCTATTGTCGCCATCATGAATCGCCGGTTTTTCCCGATGATTGTCATTCTTGCGCTCCTGACAGTCCTTCAGGGATGCGAGAACCTTTCCTATTATTCCCAGTCCATCAACGGCCATCTGTCGCTGGTTTCCGAGCGACAGCCGATCGACAACATCATTGACGATCCGCAGGGCGAACAGGATTTGCGCGAACAATTGCGGTTGGCGCGGGACGTGCGTCAGTTCGCCGTAGACAGGCTGGCACTGCCGGACAACAGGAGCTACCAGACCTTTGTCGACACGCGCAGGCAATACGTGACTTGGGCCGTGTTTGCTGCGCCCGAATTGTCTCTGTCCGTTCAGCTTTGGTGCTTTCCGGTCGTCGGTTGTGTGCCCTATCGCGGCTATTTCTCAAAGCAGGCCGCGGAAAGGTTCGCAGAGGGATTGAAACAGCAGGGTTTTGACGTCTATGTGGGCGGCGTTCCAGCCTATTCGACGCTTGGCTGGTTCGACGATCCGTTGTTGAACACCATGTTTCTCTATGGCGAAACTTACGTTGCAGGTGTCGTCTTTCACGAATTGTCCCACCAGAAAATCTATGTCCCCGGTGATGCGGCGTTCAATGAAGCATTCGCCGTGTCGGTTGAGGAGAGCGGCACTGAACTTTGGCTGCTGGACCAGTCCAATCCGGATGCGCTGCGGCAATATCGGTCGGCGCAACGGCGAAATGAGGATTTTCTGGCTCTTGTTGCGCAAACGCGCGAAAATCTGCTTTCCATCTACGCAAGAAATCGCTCCGACGAGCAGAAGCGCGCCGCCAAAGCGGCCGAAATCGACGACCTGCGCAGCCGCTACGAGCGACTGAAACGGACGCGTTGGGACGGTTTCGACGGTTATGACGGCTGGTTCGAAGAACCCATCAACAACGCCAAACTGGCAACCGTCGCAGTCTACAACGATCTCGTTCCGGCTTTCCTGCAACTGTTGGAAATTTGCGGTGGCGATTATGAGAGCTATTACCGCGCCGTTGAAAACATCAGCCGCCTTGACAGGGCGCAGCGCCGCGACGCGTTGCTCAATGCCAAACGTTGCGGGTGAGAAACATCATCCGCCACCGGCGTCCTGTTTCTCCCGACCAGTATGTGGACTGTCTTGAAGCGGCTGTTTTTTGTCCGCTTGCTGATCCTCTGTGGTGTCTGCGTAATCGCGCGCCAAAACCGCGTCCGCGTCGTTATGCATGATCAGCCTTACGCCGCGCTGCCATGTCAGATACTGCCATAACCAGTGCAGCATCACGAACAGCCTGTTTCGAAAGCCGATCAGAAAATAGACATGCGCCGCGCCCCACATGATCCAGCCAACGAACCCGGTTATCTTCAGTCCGAAAATATGGGCGACAGCGCGATTGCGTCCGATTGTTGCGAGCGCTCCGGCGTCGGCGTAATGAAACGCTTTTTGAGGCGACTTGCCGTTGGCGATATCGGCAAGACGCCGCCCGACATAGATACCCATCTGTTTGGCGACCGGCGCAATACCGGGAAGGGGAGTGCCCTCCACCTCATATCTGGCCGTATCGCCGATGACATAGATGTTGTCGAAACCCTCGGGCCGCAGGCTTGCATCAACCTCGACGTGGCCGCTTCTGATGGTTCTGAGCCCGAGCCATTGTCCGGCGGGCGACGCTTGCACGCCGGCTGCCCATATTATCGTTTCCGATGCGATTTCGCACCGATTTGTGGTCACACGCCCGGCAGCGATTTCCGTGACTATGGTGCCGGTGCGCACTTCGACGCCCAGAGCGCGGAGATCGCGTTCAGCGTGTTCGGACAGGCTTTCATCGAAAGACGGCAGGACCCGGGGTCCGCCCTCAAGTAGGATAACGCGGTTGTCGGCGCCGTCTATCAGCCGGAAATCGCGCACAACAGATTGCGCCAGTTCTGCAATCGAACCGGCGAGTTCTACCCCGGTTGGCCCCGCGCCGATGATAACGAAAGTCTGAAATCGCTTTGCGCCTTGCGGATCGCTTTCGACGAGAATTTCCGCCTCCTCAAAAGCCATCAAAGTCTTTTCTCGAAGACCAAGTGCGTCATTGAGCGTTTTCAGGCCCGGCGCATGTTCAGCCCATTGGTCCTTTCCGAAATAGCTGTGATGGGCACCCGTCGCCAAAATAAGCGCATCGTAGGGAATAAGCCGGCCGCTTTCCGTGACGACCGCGTTTCTTGCGGCATCTACATTGACCACGCGGTCCATGATCACTCTGGCGTTGTGCTGGTGACGCAGGATCTGGCGGATCGGCACGGCAATTTCTGCCGGCGTAAGAGCAGCAGTTGCCACCTGGTAGAGCAGCGGCTGGAAGAGGTGATGGTTCTGCCGGTCGATAACCGTCACGCGCACCGGCGCTTTGGCCAATTCCTTTGCCGCCGATAGCCCACCGAAGCCCGCGCCCACAATGACGATTTCATTCATTGAATTTGGCATGGCCGCCTGCATTTCAGTTGCAGGATCGAAGTCCTGCTGCAAATCAGGAACGTCGGAAGCCTACTACAGTTTTACGAAGTGCATCACTGCGCCTGGCCGCCGCACCCGTTATATTATGGATTAACCTCGAAAATGCCGTTCTGATCGATAAAGCGCCGCCAGATCTTTTCGCCGATCATGCAGTCATACCCGCCTTCCGTTGCGCCGGAGAAAGCGGCTTTGTGCACGGCGGCATCGTATGTACCGGCAAGTTCGAGAACCAGCTTCCGGCGCACGGCTTCGGGGAATTCTTCCCACTTTGTCACTGGAATGACAAACGAGCCTGGCCCACCGATCACGCAGTAGCGATAATAGTCGTCGAGGTCGTCGAGGTGAAACCGGGCCCCCATGCCTTCGCGTGTCATCAGCGGAAGACCGTTGATGACAATACCCTTGGCAAGTGCGCGGTCGCGCGCACCCGTGGCCGGCGCTCCGTCATTGTTCGGGCCATCGCCGGAAATGTCGATCACCTGACGCAATCCTGAAAACTCGTTTTCTTCAATGCGTCTCGCTGCATCGTCGATAGCACTGGAAATCGACGTCCGGCGGAGCGAGCCGTCAAAACTGGCTGTAATCCTTTCAGCAAAAACCGCCAGATCCTGCTCGTCTTCGATAATCCGCCAGTCAACGACGGTTCGCTGCCAGAACTGTCCGCCCCATTCGACGTATGTCAGAGCAATTTTCCCCAAAAGCCCGTTCTTGATTGCCGCCGCTACTGCATCGCTTCTCAGCGCCTCGGCGTAGCCGCGGCGCTGGATTTGCAGTTCCCGGTCGGTCATCGACCGGGACACATCCACGGCAAGCACCAATTCGACATCAACCTCGACCTCGGCGCGCGCCTGATTGGCGAAGCCGGCGATGAGCAGGATCAATCCGAACATGGCCCAAAGGCGTGGAGCGGATGCGTTTTGCCTGTTGCTGAGGCGATCAGATGCCGCAGCCGATGCCCATGCCATGCTGTCGGATTTGTCTGCAAGATCAATCATGTCGACTTGTCCTCAATCATTTGCGTCGGATGGGCGGAGGCCCAATCAGCCAGAAAACCGGCCATTTCCTCGGCGCCGCATAGCTCGATTGCCGAGCGTCGCAGAACCGCGCCGCTGTCGAGCACCATCCCTGCACAGGCGATATGATACCGCATGTTTCGGGCGGGACAGAACTCCGAACCGTGGATGATTGTACCCAAAAGATCACCGCCGTACTTGTTTTTATGTGTGAGGTCCGGATCGAAGTTCAATAACCACTCCACCGAATCGGCCAATCCTTCCCACCCTGCGACATGGATGGCGGTCATTCCCATTTCGTCGCTCCAGTTGGGGCTGATGCCGATCGCCACCAGCGATTTGATGTGATTGAGCCTGTCAGGCATCGCGGCGATTCGGCACATGATCCTTCGTGCTTCGCCAGTGAGACGATCCGGGTCCACGGTACCCGTCGCCTGTCCGTCAGCCGCTGCAGCGAGCAGGCTTTCTGACGCATCAAGCTCTGTTGCATGGCCGGCGGCTGCCATTGCGGCCCTCGCAGGCGCGTTGCCGTACATACAAGCAAGCGCATAGGCTGAGTGGCCACCAAACGCCATTCGGCCGTCCGCTCCGTGCTCGATCAGAAGCGTCGCTAATTCGCCTGAGCACATGCGCCTGGCCGCCTGATGCAGGGCGGGAATGGTCGTCGGCGGTTCGCCAGACGGATGCGGCGCAGTCCCATCATTCGGATCTGCGCCGGCTTCCAGCAACAAACGCACCGCCTCGATGTCATCGAAATCGAGGGCGCGGGGCAGGGCATTGGTTCCGGCAGGATCGGCCCCATGCTTCAAGAGCAGCTTAAGCCCATCATGATGGCCGAGTTCAGTCGAATGATAGAGCGATTCATTGTCGTTCGGGTTGGCGCCGCGATCGAGCAGAAATTCCGCCAGGGGCATGTTGTTGGCATGGCCGAGCGCACCGTATAGTGCAGAAAGACGGTGCTCCGATCCGGTCTCCAACGCATAGCTGTCATCAATATCTGCGCCGTTTTGAACAAGAGCCTCGGCGATGGCGATCATGTCGTCGCGCAGCTCTGGCGCCGCATGGATATGCTGCGAAAATGCCAGATGGAGAATGGGGCTGCGGGTGCCGATCTTGCGGACCGCAGCTTTTTGATCCCGGGCAATGGCGCGTTCGACGGCGGCCCGGTCGTAGACGGCGATTTGCAGGCCGAGATCTTCATTCACCAGTTCAGGATCGTCCGTGAGGAGGGCTTCCGTCACCCAGTGTTGACCATAGTATAGGGCAATCTTGAGCCGTTCGATCCGCTTGCTTCGGTCCAAGGTCGCCAGTTCGGCAGCGATCTTCAGGCGTGGCCAGCTCGCGTAGCCGTTCTCCCGTGCAACGACATGCAAGGCATCGGTGTGTTTGAGTTCCGAAGTCTCCGGGAAGACCGACCTTGCCCGATTGACGGCTTCGGGTTTGTTGTCGGCAAAGTCGCGTTTCAGATTTTTGGCCTGGCGGCGCAGGTTTTCTAGGGATATGTGCATCGGTTTCCTCGCTTACGCCCGATGATCCGCCGGCCGGGCCCGAGACAACCGAAAGGTTTGTCTTGTTTGGTGCGAGGTGCCGATGCAGCTTTCCGCGGATCCGGGTGCCGCCTCAAACGGCATTCAAAGCCTAAGGGAAACTGCGACTTGCGGCAAGGACAGGTTTCCGCCGTGCGTTAGCGCTTATCCCACATGTGAAGATTGATGGCGTTTACGCGGGTCCACTCTATCTCCAGATCATCGGCTTCGAGATCGGTGACGTGGCCGAGAACGCTTTTATCGTCGGAGATGAAATGCATGTGATAGGGCACTTGCAGCACCGTATTCAGATAGGACGGCGCGCGAATGCCCAAGAGTGTGACCTGAATGTTCTCGGCGTCGTATTTCTCGGTTCCAATCGCTACAGCCGCCTGACTGTTATTGGCATTGATCTCTTCAAGTATCTCACCGTTGGGAATCGGACCGGACAATTGGTACTCGACAAAATTGAGCTGGCCCGTGGCGCGAAACATGTATGCGTAAGCCTCCGTGTCGCCGAAGGCTTCGTCGAGTATTGTCTGCAGGGCTTCCAGATTGACGGTCGTGGAAATCGTCGTCTTTTCGGTCGGAAAGAAGGTGGCCAACACACCGGACGGTGTAATTTCGTCAGCAAGCTTGCGTGGAACTGTATCTGTCGGATCGGCGACCCAGAACTCTCCATTGAGGCCGATCACCTCTCCGGCTCCGTTTTCAAGCGTGCCGAGACCCGTCCCGCCGAAGGTCTTTATGTCGGACCATGCAAAGTCGAGACGCTCCCCGTCAATATCGAACATGAAGGGCAATTCAGGCCCGAAAACATACAGCGTTGTGCGGGCACCGATCTGCGACGTTTCAATATCATGCGCCGTCGCCATCGGCGGAGCCGCAATCGCAGCCATTGAAAGCACGGCCGCAACAAAAAACGGCGAAGCTGATTTTTCAAAAGCCACGTTCATCTCCTCTAGTCTCCGTCAACCTCTATCATGCGCGGACCGATCAAGTCCCGCAAGTACAACCGGCGTGGACTTGACACGCGGCGCTGCAGTTCGGAAGACTTGCACGCTCAATGATGTGGAGACCGCGTGGACGAGCAGAAACGGAAGATCCTTGTTCTATTTGCCCATCCGGGCCAGCGCTATTCCAAGGTGAATGTCGAACTTGCCAAGATTGCGGACAGAACACCGGGCGTTACGCTTGTAGACCTGTATGCGGCCTATCCGCGTTTCAAGATTGATATAGCGACTGAACAGCAGCGCCTGCTCGACCATGACGTGATCGTCTTCCAGTTTCCACTGTTCTGGTATTCGACACCTGCACTTTTGAAGGAGTGGCAGGATCTCGTTCTTGAATATGGTTTTGCTTATGGCGAGGGCGGAGACAAGATTGCCGGGAAACTTTTTGCGCCGGCGATTACGGCCGGCGGCCCGGAAGATTTCTACCGCAAGGGCGGGCGCAACAATTTCCCGCTCAGGGACCTTCTTGCACCGCTCGAGCAGACGGCTAATCTGTGCGGCCTGCGTTTCTTGCCGCCTTTTTCTCTCTTTGCCGCGCTGAAAGCGGCAGGCGGCGACCGCATGCAGGCGCATATTGATGGTTACGCGCGCTATCTCACGGCGTTGCGCGATGGAACGCTCGATCTGCAAGCCGCCGCAGGTATGAAGCAGATGTCTGCTTCGACGCTGCCCCTCCTTGAAGGGGCGCGGGCATGACCGGCCTGCTGTTTCAGGCTTTTGTCTACCTTGGCGCAGCAGTCATTGCGGTACCGATCGCAAAACGGCTCGGCCTCGGCTCGGTGCTTGGCTACCTGATGGCCGGGATCATTATCGGACCTGTCCTTGGCCTTGTCGGATCCGAAACGGAGGGAATCCAGCACGTCGCCGAATTCGGCGTCGTCATGATGCTTTTCCTGGTCGGGCTGGAGCTCGAACCGCGCAACCTATGGAACATGCGCAACAAGCTCCTCGGGCTTGGCGGGCTGCAGGTAGGGGTCACTGCGCTGCTGGTTATGGCTGCCTGCATGACGCTCGGTCAGCCGCTGACCATATCACTTGCGGTTGGGCTGGTCTTTTCCCTGTCTTCGACGGCCATCGTCCTGCAGACCCTCAACGAGAAAGGCTTGATGAAAAGCGACGGTGGCCAGTCGAGCTTTTCGGTGCTTCTGTTCCAGGATATCGCCGTCATTCCGATGCTTGCGCTTTTGCCGCTACTGGCTCTGCCCGAGCTCGCCCAACTTGCCGCTGATGGGCATGCCGGCGACCACGGCGACGAACTGAGCCTCATAGAAGGCCTTTCCGGCTGGCAGGTTGCTCTTGTTAACATTGCGGCGATTGCGGCCGTGATTGCCGCCGGACACTATCTCACCGGGCCGCTGTTCCGCTTTATCGCCTCGGCGCAACTGCGTGAAGTGTTTTCGGCCACAGCCCTGTTTCTGGTGGTTGCCGTTGCGTTCCTGATGATGCTTGTCGGATTGTCCGCTGCTCTTGGCACATTTCTCGCTGGCGTGGTGCTTGCCAACAGCGAATTCCGCCATGAGCTGGAAAGCGATATTGAGCCGTTCAAGGGCCTTTTGCTTGGCCTTTTCTTCATCACCGTGGGCGCCGGTATCAACTTCCTGCTGCTTTACGACAATCTGCTGACGGTTCTCGGATTGACCATTGGTCTCATGGTGCTCAAGGCTGCCGTCCTGATGGTGCTCGCCATTGTTTTCAAGCTGCGCGGTTCCGACCGCTGGCTTTTCACGCTTTCGCTGGCGCAGGCCGGCGAGTTCGGCTTCGTATTGTTGTCCTTTTCGGTCCAGAACGCCGTCATTCCGGAGCCGCTTTCGGACATGTTGCTGCTGGTTGTTGCGCTTTCGATGCTGTTCACCCCGGCCTTGTTCATTGCCTTTGACCGCTTGATCGTCCCGCGCATGCATGATGATGAGGCACGTTCAGCGGACGAAATTACCGAAAAGGGTGCCGCGATCATTGCGGGCATGGGGCGATTCGGTCAGGTCATCAACAGGGTCCTCAAAGGCAATGGCTACGAGACCGTTGTTCTGGATGTCAGCGCCGAAATGGTCGACGGCTTCAATCGCTTCGGCATCCGGACGTTCTACGGCGATGCGTCAAGGCCGGATCTCCTGCAGTCTGCAGGCCTTGCCGAAGCCAGTCTTCTGGTGGTCGCGATCGACGAAATGGAGCGGGCCGTGGAGATCGTCAAACATGCCCGCGCTGTAAGGCCGGACCTCCATATCATTGCCCGCGCCCGCAACCGGCACTTTGTCTATGAACTTTACAAGGCAGGAGCCACTGACATTGTGCGTGAGACCTTCGACAGCGCGGTGCGCGCGTCTCGTTATGCGCTTGAAGCCTTTGGCGTCCATCCGCACGAGGCGGAGAAGTTGATCACCGTTTTTGTCGAACATGACCGTCACGCCATACGCCGGCTGGCGGAGCTCTATGATCCGGACCTCTCGACATTCGAGAACGAACCGTACATGAAGCTGGCGCGCCAGATCCAGGAAGAGCTCGAGAAAACCCTTTCGGATCAGGGTTCGGCACAGGATGAAGTCAAGCGGGCCTGGCTACCGCCGGGCAGCAAGGCCGAATAGGCGCATCGCTGATATCCACCGGTACCCGTCGTGCGTTGTCACGGCAGCATTATCCCGAACCAACCCACTGTCCTCTGCAAACAAAGGCACGCCTGCCTTATTTTCACTACAACTTTCTGATTTTGCACAGCAAACAAACAGGAGAATATGCAATGAAAACCGCAATCGCGTCTTTGTTCGTGGCCGCTACCTTGGCCGCAGGCGCAACCACACCTGCGATGGCAACGAAGATCAAGGTCGGTCAGCTCGCCTGTTCCATCGAAAGCTCCGGTGGCAACATTTTCGTTTCCGGCAAGACGCTCGGCTGTCAGTACACATCAGCAAGCGGGTCAACGGAACTCTATACGGGTACGATTGAAAAATACGGCCTTGATATCGGTAAAACCAACATCTCGGAGCTCATCTGGGTCGTGCTCGCGCCCAGCAGGGATGTTCCGAAAGGCGCGCTGTCCGGCACCTATGTGGGTGCGGGCGCTGAAGCGACAGCCGGTGTCGGTGCCGGTGCAAATGTGCTGGTCGGCGGATTCGAGGATTCAATTTCACTGCAACCGCTTAACATTCAGATCCAGACGGGCCTTAACATCGCTGCCGGGTTTGAAAGGTTCAAGCTGACGGCCAGCAACTGATCCTTCAGGTCGACGAAAACGCTGCCGCCGCCGGGGATTGATTTCTCCGGGGCGGATTTTTTGTGGCAACCCCCTTTGGCCACCACAAGCAGCGCGGGCAAACCGACCACGCGGATCCGACGAGCTCTGATTGTTTGCGGTTTCAACTGGTCTCCATCTTCACGGATGTTGGTTCTCCGCGGGATCTGGCCCGTTCTTTATAAACGTTCTACAATTCGAGTGAGTCAGATCTAGAACAGTTAAAAGATATAATATAGAAGACTCGAGACCAGACGGGCTGCTTGGTAAAGCTATGGGGAGTTGTTGATGGGCGTGGATAGACACAATGTGGACCTATCGCCCCATGTCTCCGACGAAATCCGCAAAACCACCTGCTACATGTGCGCCTGCCGTTGCGGCATCAACGTGCATCTGCGCACCGGAGAAGACGGCCAGCCTAAGGTCCGCTACATCGAGGGTAACCGCGATCACCCGATCAACAAAGGCGTGCTTTGCGCCAAGGGATCGGCCGGTATCATGCAACACTACTCGCCGGCGCGCCTGAAAAAGCCGCTGCTAAGGACCGGCGAGCGGGGCAAGGGCGAGTTCAGGGAAATCGAATGGGATGAAGCGCTGTCGCTCGCCAGCGAATGGCTTGGCGAAGTGCGTATACGCGATCCCAGGAAGCTGGCGTTCTTCACTGGCCGCGATCAGAGCCAATCGTTGACCGGCTGGTGGGCGCAACAGTTCGGGACGCCCAACTTTGCCGCCCATGGCGGCTTCTGCTCCGTCAACATGGCGGCTGGCGGGATCTACACCTTTGGCGGGGCCTTTTGGGAGTTCGGCGCCCCCGACTGGGACAGGACCGAACTGTTCATGATTTTCGGCGTTGCCGAAGATCATGACTCTAATCCGATCAAGATGGGCCTCGGCAAGCTGAAAGCGCGCGGTGTCAAGGTGGTGGGCGTCAATCCCGTACGCACCGGCTACAACGCGGTCGCCGACGAATGGGTTGGCATTACCCCTGGAACCGATGGACTTTTTATCCTCTCGCTCGTTCACGAGTTGCTGCGCGCCGGAAAGGTCGATCTGGATTACCTTCTGCGTTACACAAATGCGCCCTGGCTGGTGATTCAGGATGAAGGTGCGGCCGATAACGGGCTGATTGCGCGCAACGAAGCCGGCGAGCCTATGGTCTATGACCGGCAGTCACTGAACTGCGTTTCCTCGCGGGAAGCGGATGTAAAACCGGCCCTCAAGGGTCAGTTTGACTTGCCAGATGGCCGCAAGGCGCGCCCGGTTTTCGAGTTGTTGGCACGCAAATATCTGAGTGAGGCCTATGCGCCCGAGGCCGTTTCGGAAGCGACCGGCGTTTCAGCCGCGCAAATTCGCCGTCTCGCAGCCGAAATCGCCGAAGCCGCTTTCGAGAAGGAAATCACTGTCGAGCAACCCTGGACCGACATGAAAGGCGAGCGGCACGAAAAGATGATCGGCCGGCCTGTATCCTTTCATGCGATGCGCGGCATTTCTGCCCATTCGAACGGCTTCCAGACTTGCCGTGCGCTGCATTTGTTGCAGATCCTGATCGGCTCCATCGACTGTCCCGGCGGTTTCCGGTTCAAGCCGCCATATCCTAGGCCCATCGACGGTCAGCCGAAACCCCATGGCGGCTGTAAACCGGGTGAACCGCTGCCGGGGCCGCACCTGGGTTTCCTGCGCGGCCCTGAGGAACTGCTTCTCGCCGAAGACGGCATCACGCCTCAGCGCATCGACAAGGCATTCAGCTGGGATGCGCCGATGTCTTCGCACGGCCTCATGCACATGGTCATATCCAATGCCCATGCTGGCGATCCTTATCCGGTGGACGTCCTGTTCATGTACATGGCCAACATGTCATGGAACTCGTCGATGAACTCCCGCGGCGTCATGAAAATGCTCGAGGACAAGGACGAAAACGGCAACTACCGCATTCCCAAGATCATCTATTCGGACGCCTTTAATTCCGAAATGGTGGCCTATGCCGATCTTGTCTTGCCGGACACGACCTATCTGGAGCGTTATGACTGCATCTCACTTCTGGACCGGCCGATTTCCGAACCTGAAGCACTTGCCGATGCGCTGCGCTGGCCGGTTGTCGACCCGGCAACGCAAGCTGAGGGCCGCGATGTGCGCGGTTTTCAGTCGGTACTTCTGGATCTTGGCGCCCGTCTGAACCTGCCCGGCATGGTTGACGCCGACGGCGAGGCGCTCTACGCGGACTATGCCGACTATATGATCAACCATCAGCGCAGGCCGGGCGTCGGGCCGCTTGCCGGTTGGCGCGGCAAGAATGGCGGCACCCATGGCCGCGGCGAACCCAACCCCGATCAGATCAACCGATACATTGAGAACGGAGGCTTCTTTGAGGCTCACGTTCCCGCCGAAGCGCAGTATTTCAAACATGCCAACCGCGCTTGGTCCGACTGGGCCATCGAAATGGGATTGCAGGACGGACCGGTCGAGAACATTTTTCAGATCTATCTCGAACCGCTGCGCAAGTTCCAGCTAGCGGCCGAAGGGCACGGGGAACGCCAGCCGCCCGACAGCCATCGCGAGCGGATCAGATCAGCCTTCGACCCGCTGCCCATCTGGTATCCGCCGTTCGAAGGCGCAGGGATTGATGTTGCAGAATACCCCTATCATGCGCTGACCCAAAGACCGCCGGCCATGTACCATTCCTGGGGTTCGCAGAACGCCTGGCTCAGACAAATCCACGGCACCAATCCGCTTTATGTGCCGGGGCCGATCTGCGACGAGGCCGGTCTGAAGGACGGCGACTGGGCCTGGGTTACGTCCCATCATGGCAGGATCAAGGTGCCGGTGCGGCGTATGGAGGCCGTTAATCCCAGAACCATGTGGACCTGGAACGCCATCGGCAAAAGGGCTGGCGCATGGAGCCTGGATGAAAATGCGCCAGAGGCCAAGAAGGGTTTTTTGCTCAACCACCTGATCCACGAATTGCTGCCGCCCAAAGCAGACGGTCTGCGCTGGTCCAACTCGGATCCGATCACCGGGCAGGCGGCATGGTTCGATCTGCGCGTGCGCATTGAAAAGGCTGAAGCTGAAGAGCATCCCGTTTCCTTGCCGCAGTTCGAACCGCAAAAGGATTGCCTGCCGCAGCCGGCCGGGGAAGTCGCCTTTGGCCGTGAATGGGACGAAAGCCATTGACCAGCCTCCCGCAATCGACGGACAAATCACTCGGCCTCGTTATCGACCTTGATACCTGCGTCGGATGTCACGCCTGTGTAATCAGCTGCAAGGAGTGGAATACGGGCGGATACGGTTCGCCGCTGGCCGATCTTGATCCTTACGGTGCTGAACCGGTCGGCTCGTTCCTCAACCGCATTCACACCTTTGAAGTCACGCCCGAAGATGCGCCTGCCTCAATTGTGCATTTTCCGAAATCCTGCCTGCACTGCGCAGATGCGCCCTGCGTCACCGTCTGTCCGACGGGCGCCAGCTACAAGCGTTCGGAGGATGGCATCGTCCTGGTGGACGAATCCATGTGTATTGGCTGCGGTCTGTGCGCCTGGGCTTGCCCCTATGGCGCACGCGAAATGGATCCGGTCGAGAACGTCATGAAGAAATGCACCCTGTGCGTCGACCGGATCTATAACGAAAATATCCCGGAAGTAGACCGCGAACCCGCATGTGTGCGCACGTGCCCCGCGGGAGCCCGGCATTTCGGCGATCTGGCGGATCCCAATTCCGATGTCTCCAGACTGGTGGCCGAGCGCGGCGGCATGGATCTGATGCCGGAAATGGGAACCGCGCCAGTCAACAAATACTTGCCCCCGCGTCCGAAAATCAAACCGGACTGCACGTCGGCGCCGACAGTTGCGCCAGCGGCGGAAAATCCAGGCGGTTTTCTCGGCTGGCTGGACCAGGCGCTGGAAAAACTGGGATAGACGGGCATGCATCCAGCCATCTCGGTTATCTTCTTCACCGTTACCTCCGGTGCGGGTTTCGGACTGATGTTCATGATTGGCGCCGGCTTTCCCTTGCCGACCGGCCTGGCTGCCGCCTTTTTCATTCCCGCACTGGCCGGTCTGCTTTCGGTCGCCGGCTTGATTTCTTCGACCTTCCATCTCGGTCATCCTGAGCGGGCCTGGCGGGCGTTTTCGCAATGGCGTTCGTCATGGCTTTCCCGAGAGGGCATCGCGGCCGTTGCAACCCTTTCGCTGCTTGGCCTTTACGCGCTGATCTGGATGATCAGCGGCGAACGGCTCGCATGGCTAGGTGTGCCGGTCGCCGCGGGCTCGCTTTTGACGGTCTACACAACAGCGATGATTTACGCGCAGCTCAAGACCGTCCCGCACTGGCATACCGCTCTGACGCCGCTGTGTTATCTCTTGTTTTCACTGACATCCGGTTTTTTGCTCGCCGCCGGTCTCAACGGCTTTGTGTCTGCGTCCTCAAGGTCCGCCGGCATTGCTGTCCTCGCAATTGTCGTCACTTGGGCCTGCAAATACGCCTGGTGGAAACGGGCAGAGACGACAAGCCTTGAAGCAACCGGTTCAACAATGGAAACGGCCACCGGCCTCGGGTCGATCGGCCGGGTCCGCTTGCTCGAACGCCCGCACACCGGAGAGAACTACCTGACCAAGGAAATGGTTCATGTTATAGGCCGCAAACACGCCGCAAAGCTCCGCATGCTTGCGCTTGTCATCGGCGCCCTACTGCCGGTGTTGATAGCACTGACAGTCTGGTTGGCGGCCGCCTCAACGCTGTGGCTGGTGCCGGCGTTCATTGCCCTGACGACCGGCCTGTTCATCGAACGCTGGCTGTTCTTTGCGGAGGCCGAGCACGCGGTTTCGCTTTACTATGGCGGGCGAGGGGCTTAGAGCGGCAGGGCCTCCAATCCCGGACTGGTCTATCAGGAAACAACACTTGTCTGTGCTCGTCCGCCTTGCGCCCGTGATTTTCGTGCTCATTTGGTCCACCGGTTGGATCATGGCGCGCACGGCCGCACCCTACGCGGATCCGCTGACTTTCCTTGCGGTTCGCTACAGCCTCGCGGCCATTGCGCTGCTGGTAATCTGTTTGGCGGTGCGGGCGGCGTGGCCAAAGACCGGTATCCAATGGGCGCATGCGGTGTTTTCCGGCGTCCTGCTTCACGCCGTCTATCTCGGCGGTGTCTGGTGGGCAATCGATGCCGGCGTGCCGACCGCGCTATCGGGTCTCATTGCGGCACTTCAGCCGCTTCTGACCGCGATATCGGCACCTTTCGTTGTCGGCGAGCGTTTGACCCGTGCGCAGTGGGCAGGCATCGCACTTGGTTTCGTCGGACTGCTGATCGCCATCGTTCCGCGGCGTGCCGGCCTGCAATGGTCCCAACTTGGTGCCGCATCCGTCCCGCTGATCGTCAATGCGGTCGCCATGCTGAGCGTCACCGCCGGAACAATCTACCAGAAGCGTTTCCTCCAATCAGGCGACCTGCGGGTAACAGCGATGCTGCAGTATATCGGCGCTTTCGCATTTACCGTGCCAATCGCGCTACTGATTGAAGATTTGGACATCGTTTGGAATCTTGACACGGTTACCGCCATGGCATGGTCGGTGTTTGGCCTTTCCATCGGCGCCATAATGCTGTTTTTGTACCTGATCAGGCGCGGGCAGGTATCGCGCGCTGCCTCGCTGATCTACCTTGTCCCGCCAGCCGTGGCCATTGAAGCCTTTTTGCTGTTCGGTGAGCGTCTGACAGTTCCGATGATGACCGGCACGGTGATCGTTGTCCTTGGTGTCTATCTGATTTATCGCCCGCAGGATGCGGACCCTGTTGCAGGGCGCTAGGCGATGTTAGGTACTGTCTAAGCGGGCGCTGAGGCGGCCCGTTTTGCGGCCGAAAGCGCGGTTACCAAAACTCAAATTTCGGCTTTCCAGCTACGATTGTTTCGTTATGATTGCGCCCAACTTTCCGTGACTTGGCGGAAAGGACCGTTTAAACGGAGGTAGGGCCGGACCAACCGGCTCACAGCAATGGGAGTAAGATTGAAATGTTGCCAAAACTCAAAATGGCACTCGCAACAGGCGTGGCCTTGGCCGGGCTGTCCGGCGCCGCAATGGCAGCCGATGTGAAATTTGGTTTCCTCGGCGGCGTAACCGGGCCGATCGAAAGCCTCGTCCCGCCGATCATCGACGGCGCGAAGCTCGCGGCAACCCACGTCAACGCGCAGGGCGGTCTGATGGACGGGCAAACCATTGAGGTGATCGTTGGCGATACGACCTGTGCCGACGCCACCAAAGCGGCGGATGCAGCCGACCGTCTCGTCAATGTCGAGAATGTGTCGGCAATCGTCGGCGCCCTGTGTTCCGGTGCAACCATTTCGGCAGCCAACAATGCCGGTATTCCCGGTGGCGTTGCGATGATCTCGCCGGCTTCAACGTCGCCTGCATTGACGACGCTGGACGACAAGGGCCTTGTTTCGCGCACGGCCACGTCTGACGCCTCTCAAGGCCCCGTGCTAGCAAGCGTGATCATGGCTGCCGGCATAAAGAATGTCGCGGTTACCTATGTGAACAATGACTACGGAAAGGGCTTTGCCGATTCCTTCGAGGCCGGATTCACTGCAGCCGGCGGTAACGTTGCGTCCTCGGAAGCCCATGAGGACGGCAAGGCTGACTACCGCGCAGAAATCGGTTCGCTTTCAGCGACTGGGGCGGAGGCACTGGTGATCCTTGCCTACGCGGACGGATCCGGTCAGACGATCCTGCGCCAGGCGCTCGAAGGCGGCGATTTTGATGCCTTCTACGGCGGTGACGGCATGGTCTCGCAGACTCTGGCCGACAATGTGCCCGCTGCCGAGGGCAAGATCATCATGACGCGCCAGGCTAATCCGGAAACGCCGGCTTCGCAGGCCTTCAACGTCGGCGCCACCGAAGCGGGCCTTGATCCGAACGCCACCTATATCGGCAACAGCTACGATGCCGCATTTATTCTTGCTCTGGCTGCTGAAAAGGCGGGAAGCACGGATCGTGCGGCGATTGCCGCGGCTGTTCGTGAGGTCGCCAATGAGCCGGGGGAAACCATCCTCCCGGGCGAGTGGGAGAAGGCAAAGCAACTGATAGCCGCTGGAACGGACATCAACTACTACGGCGCCGCCGGCAGTCAGGACTTTGATGAGAATGGCGACGTGCCCGGTGTTTTCGAGACAATGGCGATCGAAGACGGCAAGCTCATGAGCACCGGCACTGCCGAATAGGTTTTTGAACCTTCAGAAATTCAATGGCCCGGAGCGATCCGGGCCTTTTTTGTGGCTGATTGCGCTGCCGACAGACCCGGCAGTTCTTCCTAGAGCAAATCAGGTTTAGCTTGAAGCATTTGATGGCGGAAGATCGGTTCATTCGGG
>JBCCOK010000008.1:0-107416 GCA_039025395.1 Pseudomonadota bacterium | reverse complement strand
CCCTGACGGCGTTGGCTCACGCTTGTGGTGGGTTGGCACCACGGCGCGCAACCCGCCTTGTCAGCGACCAAAATCGCCTCGGTCAAATGATCCAATCTAAGCCAGAAGCGCTCTAGCTGCCAAGCGATCCACGCACTCTGTCAATGACCGTCCGCAGAGCCCGTTCCCCATCCGCATTGCGTTTGCGCGTGTGCGAACGCACAAGACATGCCTGCGATTTCAGGATGATCCCGTCCGAGAGGGTTTTCAGATGGTTGGCCTTTAGCGTCGATCCGGTCGATGTGATATCGACAATGATATCGGCCTGGCCCGATGCGGGCGCGCCTTCTGTTGCGCCAAGGCTCTCGACGATACGGTAGACCTGTATGCCGTGCTTGGCGGAAAAAAACTGCTGCGTCAGCTGCCGGTATTTGGTTGCGATCCGCAGGCGCCTTCCATGCTGATGGCGAAACTCGGACGCCACATCGCCGAGATCGGCCATTGTTTCCACGTCGATCCACACATCCGGCACGGCAACCACAACGTCGGCCTTGGCAAAACCCAGGCGCGCGCAGAACTCAACCTGGTTGTCAACATCGCTCAGGTCTTCACGCACCAGGTCCTCGCCGGTGATGCCGAGATCAAGACCGCCCCGCCCAAGCTCCCGGGCGATTTCAGCAGCCGTCAGGAATGCAATCTCGACCTCTGGCATGTCATCGATCCTGCCCCGATAGGAGCGTTCGTTTCCGGTGTCGGTAACATCAAGGCCGGCACGCACAAACACGTCCGTCGCCTCGTCCTTCATCCGGCCCTTGGAAGGCAGCGCAATGGTCACACGCATTTCGACCGGCCCCCATCTCCAATTCCGCGCACCGCTGCGATACGGTCGAGCCACAGAGAGAAGCCCACGGCCGGGGTCGTCGTCTGCGCACCCAACAACGTCAAGAGCCGGTCGAAACGCCCGCCGCCAGCAAGAACAGACCCGCTCGACGACATTTCAAACACGAGGCCCGTATAATAATCCAGCGGCCTGCCAAAGGCGGCCCTGTAATGCATCGCTGCAAGGTCGAAGCCGGATGCGCGCAAGGCTTCGACGCGCCGCTCGAAAATAGCGAGCGCTGATCCGATATCCAGGCCTGCTTTCGCTGCAAACATATCCAACGCACCAATCGCGTCCGGCATCGCGACCTCAAGGGCAAGGAGCGTCTTCAGGACGTCAAGTGCCTCCGGTTCAAGATGGGCGCCGGCCAGCCGCGCTTTTTGTATGAGCCGACGTGCGATTTCATCCGGGGCGCGCCCGGCACCGGCAAGATAGCCGGTCTGAGCCATGCGCCATTCGATCGCGACCGCAAGCGCCGTCTCGTCTTCGCGCGCCAGGAGGATTGCAGTCTCTGCGTCGAGGCCAGGGATTTGCCCGGGCGGCCGCGACAACGCCTGAAGCAGAAGGTCCAGCTGTTCGGGTTCGCCGAAAGCCCGTACCAGCCGCGTCTGCCAGCCGTCCGGCAGACCGAGCGCCGCGATGACGGCTTCGAAGACGGTCTGGTCACCAAGCGTGGTATCGAAAGATGCCTTCGGCAGAATGGCGCTCAGCGTATCGTACGCGTCCGTTATGGCCTTGGCATCGGCATGGGCAATATCGGCATCGCCGAGATCCTCGATCCCGGCCTGATAGAACTCGCTATCGCCGTCGCGCCGTTGCCGGAAGACCTGGCCAAGATAGGCATAGCGCTGCCCGCGCGTCGGATTGCTTTCGATATGATGCATGCAGACAGGGATGGTGAACTCCGGCCGCAGGCACAGGCTGGTGCCGCTTTCGCTTTCCGTCAGAAAGATCCGCCGGCGCAATTCCTCGCCCGCCATATCGAGAAACGGATCGGCAGGTTGGATAACCGGGATGTCGACCCGGTGCGCGCCGCGCTGCGCAAAGAGGGACAGGATATCGCCAGCGAATTCCGGTTGGTCGGTCATCGTCGGGTCGCCCTGCGATCCTGTGCCTGTGCGGCCAAAAGCTTTTCGACCTCGCCGACGAGGTCGGACGCCTTGACTGTAACCTGCGCAGGGCGCGCTGCACGCCAGGCCGCATTGTCCTCGATTTCGCCGGAAAGCCGCTTGCCCTCGATCAGATCCTTGATCTGCACGGTGCCTTCGTCGCGCTCCTGGCTGCCCTGAATGATCGCGATCGGGCTTCCCCGCCGGTCCGCATATTGCAGCTGTTTTCCGAAATTCTTCGGATTACCCTGAAACATCTCCGCGCGGATGCCGGCCCGCCTCAGATCGCTGACAAACCGCTGATATTGGCCCATGCTCTGCGTGTCCCTGTCCATCACGCACACGACCACCGGTGCCGCGATGTCATCGAGACCGAGCTTTCCGAGGTTCTTCAGGGCGGTGAACAGCCGCGACACGCCAATCGAGAACCCGGTTGCCGGAACCGGCTGCCCCATGAAGCGGGAAACCAGCCCGTCATAACGCCCGCCGCCGCCGACCGAGCCGTATTGCACGGTCTGGCCCTTTTCGTTGGTAACCGGGAACAAAAGCTCTGCCTCGTAAACCGGGCCGGTGTAGTATTCGAGACCGCGCACCACCGACGGGTCGATCCTGACGCGTCCGTCATCGTACCCGGCTGCAGCGACAAGGCTCGAAATCTGTGACAGTTCGTTGACACCTTGAGCACCGGATGCACTGTCCTCGCCGACGACTTTCAATAGGTTTTCGATCGTCTCCGTTCCATCCGCACCGCCAGCTTCGACGAATGCGATAACTCTCTCAATCGCTTCAGCATTCAATCCCGCACCCTTGGTGAAATCGCCGCTTTCATCCTTGCGGCCTTCGCCAAGCAATAACCGGACTCCGTCCACGCCGAACTTGTCGAGCTTGTCGATGGCGCGCAGCACGGTCAGGCGTGTCTCTCCATGCGCGTCGCCACCGATGCCGATGGCCTCCATCACACCGTCGAGCACTTTGCGATTGTTGACACGGATGACATAGTCGCCGCGCGCAATCCCGACGGCCTCCATCGTGTCGGCCATCATCATGCACATTTCGGCATCCGACTGGACGCCGGGTGCACCGACGGTATCGGCGTCAAACTGCATGAATTGTCTGAAGCGGCCCGGCCCCGGTTTTTCGTTTCGAAAGACCCAACCGGCCCGATAGGTCCGGTATGGCAGCTGGATATCGTTGAAGGTCTCGGCAACATGGCGCGCCAACGGCGCCGTCAGATCGTAGCGCAGGCTCATCCACTGCTCGTCATCGTCGGTCAGGGAGAACACACCTTCGTTCGGCCGGTCGCTGTCGGGGAGGAACTTGCCCAGCGCATCGGTGTATTCGAGCATCGGCGTTTCGACCGGATCAAAGCCGTACAGCTCGAAGACATCGCGGACCTTGGCAACCATTTCCTCCGTGGCCCTTATGTCGGCAGGGCCTCGGTCCACGAACCCGCGCGGCAGCCGGGCCTGCAATCTCTGCGTTTTCTTCTTCTTCTCGCCCATGATACGCCGTTCGACCGTGGCAGTGCCATTCATGGCAACTGAAGTGTTGAGATAGAGCGCGGCTTTCTAGCCGATTGCCCGCAGTGCAGCAAGGCAATCAGAAAGGCCGGACAAAGTCGTTCCGCAGCTTTTCGCACACGTCGCGCACGAAACAGCCTTCGATATGATCGTTGACCATGCCCATGGCTTGCATGAAGGCATAGACTGTTGTCGGCCCGACAAAGCTCCAGCCGCGCTTTTTGAGGTCCTTTGAAAGGGCGGTTGAAGCCTCTGTCTTGGTAATTGTACGCAGGGTTTCCCAGTCGCACCGCTTCGGCCGTTGATCGGGGCCGGGCTCATAGGTCCAGAAATAGGCGGCAAGCGACCCGTATTCGTCGCGCAGTCGCAAGGCCATCCTTGCATTGTTGATGGTTGAGGTAATCTTGCCGCGGTGGCGGATGATGCCGGCATCCTGGACAAGGCGCTCCACATCCGCATCGCCAAATTTGGCAATTCTGTCGAAATCAAAGCCGGCGAATGCGGCGCGGAAATTCTCCCGCTTGCGCAGGATCGTCAGCCATGACAGGCCCGACTGGAATCCCTCAAGGCAGATTTTTTCAAACAGGCGGATGTCATTGTCGACCGGGCAGCCCCACTCTTCGTCATGGTAGCGCAGGTAGTCCTCCTGATCGCCCGCCCAAAAACAACGCAGCCTCCCGTCATCGCCCAGAATGAGTCCTGTGTCCGACATTCTTATCGATCTTTGATCATGGTTTCGTCGTCCTGTTCCAGCGTTAAGCACGTATTAACCGGCTTTTTCAACCCGCCAATAACCCTGCCTCAAGCTTTACCGGTCGAATCGCATTTTACCGGTCACAGATTCACCTTTGAGTCTCTTTCTGCCGCCAGTGTCGATGCCAGAAACGAAACGAATTCCCGCGCAATCTCGGCGAGACTGCGCGCGGTGAAACTTTGTCTGAAGAATGGTGGGGAGACCATCCGCGATGAAACTGAAAACGCTTGTACTTGCCCTGCTTTGCAGCGGCACACTTGCCTCCGGCGCCTTTGCCAATGACCGTTACGGCGAGCGCCCGCCGGTCGTGCTCAGCCCTGACCTGACGGCCCCGTGGGTAACGCAACTGCGCACGCCAGCGACCAATCACGGTGCCGGAAACGTCGTTCGCCAGAAAAGGACGGTGAGCCGGCATCACTTCAACAATCGGCAGCGCCAGCGGAGCGTGGCCTATGCCCCGCAGACGAAGCGGCAAACACAACCGGCAATGAATCCCGTTTATTTGCCGACTGTTGTTGATTACCAGACGAAACATAAGCCCGGCACCATCATCATCGATACACCGAACCGGTTTCTTTATCTTGTCATGGAAAATGGCAAGGCGCGCCGTTACGGTGTCGGGGTCGGAAAACCCGGATTTGAATGGGCAGGCACACACCGGATCACCCGCAAGGCCGTGTGGCCGGACTGGCGCCCGCCCGCCCAGATGATTGCACGGGAAAAGAAAAAGGGCCGCATACTTCCGACCTTCATGCCCGGCGGTCCGGAAAATCCGATGGGCGCGCGTGCGCTTTACCTTGGCTCGACACTCTATCGCATTCACGGCACCAACCAGCCATGGACGATCGGCGGCGCCGTGTCATCCGGTTGCATCCGGATGCGCAATCAGGATGTCGTTGAGTTGTATGAGCGCGTTGGAAACGGCGCCAAGGTCATCGTCATATGACATCCGAATGATGCCGAGAGCCGGGGCAGGGCTCGTTTTTCGGCTCCGATTGGCATCAACTATTGCTTTTTCGTCACATACGGCGTTCACTTTCACTTTATTCTGTGTGTCAATTCTTGCACAGTAGAACGGCAGTGATACGCTTTGTGTACATCTGAGAGGGGAGACATATAGTGCGAAACTACATTTCACCTGTGCTTGTGGCCGCAATGGTGTTTGCCACTGCCGCCGCGATAAGCACCGTCGATGCGGTCGCACGCGACCAGACGACAGTGCGTCAGAATGGGACGACAGACTCTGTCCGCAAGGCTTCTGCAAAGCGGCCGGCACAACAGTTCATGCGCAAGAAAGTGCGTATTTCGACACGCGAAAAACCCGGAACCATTATCGTCGATACCCAGCGCAAGTTTCTCTACTATGTCGAAGGCAACGGACGTGCGACCCGTTACGGGGTCGGTGTCGGACGTGAGGGCTTCGGTTGGTCCGGTACGGTTAAGGTAGGCCGTAAGGCCGAATGGCCGGATTGGCGGCCGCCGGCACGCATGATTGCCCGCGAACGTGCTAAAGGCCGCATTATTCCACCCTTCGTAAAAGGTGGCGTCAACAATCCGCTCGGTGCCCGTGCCCTGTATCTTCACAAGGGCGGTAGAGATACGATCTACCGGATCCACGGCACCAATCAGCCATGGACCATTGGCCAGAACATGTCATCAGGCTGCATTCGGATGATGAACAGTGATGTCAAACACCTCTACGGTAGGGCAGGTGTAGGAACCAAGGTCATTGTTATTGGTCCGACCGGCAACTCTTCGCGCTATTACCAGGAAAAGGGCGTCGACTTTCTGGCGACGATTTTCCGCAACTCTTGATAAGGCGTCCTAACGCCTGACAGGCCGCAGACGGCAGTGCCGTCTGCGGTTTTTCTTGTTTCAGGCGCTGCGTCTTGCGTCAACGGAAATGCTGCCGGGCCCGCTTGCCCCCAACACCAGAAATCCGCCGGCCATTGCAAGGTTCTTGAGAAACATTGTTGCCTGCACCTGATCGCCGAAATTGAAATGCGCAAGCACCGCTGACGCGACACAAAACAGCGCCAGCAGATAGGCGACCGGTGCGGTGAGAAAGCCGATCAAAATAGCAATCCCGCCAAGCACTTCCAGTGCAATGACAAGCCACACAAGAATGCCCGCCATCGGCATGCCGAGGCTGGCGATGTAACCCGCCGTTCCTTCAACCGCGCCTAACTTTTGTAGACCGGCCATGATGAAAATTGCGGCCAGCAATACGCGGCCCACAAGAACAATTGCTGAATTTGACATATCCCATCTCCTCTTCCGGTGCCTGTCACCTGAAACATGCCGACTGGCCGACGGCTACACCGGCTTTGGCGACAGCTTCATTCACGGCGGCACTATAGAAGCCGACTGCAGCCTTGATAGCTGAACAAAGAACGACAGTTTGTTCAACAATTGGCAACTGTGCGGATCCGCTGCGGGGATCGTCAATGGGTTATTGCTTTGCTAAGTCCGTTTGAACATTTGCACCGGAAAAGCCGGCATCCCGGCAGCCGGACCCACAGGCAGGGAGAAAATTGAATGACAGACGCGCAAACCTTTCCGATCGCACAGCGCTGGCAAGCGCAGGATGCGGGCAGAATCCAGCTCTACTCGTTTCCGACGCCGAACGGAGTGAAGGTATCGATTGCACTGGAGGAAATGGGTCTACCCTATGACGCGCATCTGGCCAATATCATGGAAGACGACCAGAAAACGCCCGAGTTTCTGTCGCTTAATCCGAACGGCAAGATCCCGGCACTGATCGACCCCGACGGACCGGGCGGGGAACCGATCGGAATTTTCGAGTCAGGCGCTATTCTGCTTTATCTTGCGGAAAAAACAGGCAAGCTGATACCTGCAGATCCCGCCGCGCGCATCGAGTGCATCCAATGGCTTTTCTTTCAGATCGCCGGCGTTGGCCCGATGTTCGGCCAGTTCGGACATTTCTACAAATTCATGGCCGGCAAGCTGGCCGACGATTATCCGACAGAACGCTATCTCAACGAAACCAAACGCCTGCTCGGTGTGCTTGAACAGCGGCTTGACGGTCGGAGCTGGATCATGGGCGATGAATACACCATCGCCGACATCGCGACATTCCCCTGGGTGCGCACAGTGCGCGACTTCTACGGGGCAGGCGAAGCCGTAGGCTTGCCGTCGCTCAAAAACGTTTCGGCCTGGGTGGAGCGTTGCGTTGAACGTCCGGCAAGCCAGAAGGGCCTCAATATTCCGGCACGTCCGGGTTAGAGCAAAGGGCTTATAAAGCCTTCGGGTTTGACGGCGAGGACCGGGCAAGCAAGGCTGTTGATGATGTTTTCGGCCGTATTGCCGATAAAGACCCCGCTCAGACCGGTTCGCGCCAGCGTACCCATGACGACGACATCCGCGGCCAGTTGCCGGCTCTGCTCTTCAATCACCTTTTGCGGGCTGCCGCGCGCAAGGCACGGAACAAGTCGCGGGCCGGGCTTGCTCTTTTCATCGATCGAAGCCAGGAAGCGGTTCATGGCCTGCTGACGGTTTGAAAGCACTTCATTGATATATTGATCGGCTGACATGCGCGCATCCCCGCTACTGGAAAACGCCCAGACCATACCCTCGCCTTGAGCTTCCCAGGCGTGGACAACGGTCACTTCTGCATGGTTTGCAGTGGCGACGCCGCGTGCCGCGTCGACCACACGTCTGTTCAGTTCCATCAGGGTTTCCGGTTCGGCCGCGTCCCGGACATCGAGGTCGACTGCCGCAAGGACACGTTTCGGTGCCACTGGTGCCGAAGCGGTTTGCAGCCACACCGGGCAGGGGCATTTTCGCAGCAGATGTTGATCAGTACTGGCGTACAAAAACCGCTGCATGCCCGATAGCGGTTCCGCCGTCTTTACGACGAAATCGCAATTGTTCCCGCCGACATAGCGTATGATTTCGATGAACGCCTTGCCAACGACCACGTCAGGCTCGATCTGGCGTTCAGGCAATATGCTCTGCAAGCGCGAAGACGCTTCGGTGCCCGCACGTTCAGTGAGGGCTTCCATCAGCCGGTGCGGCTCGATTCCGGAAACTTGGGCGATAATGTCGAGATCATGCGGCGGCTCGACGCAGACGAGGACGTCCAGCGCGGCTCCGTGATGCTCGCAAAGTCCGGCAGCGGTCCGCAATGCGGTCTGTGAGTCGCTGTCGTCCATGACGGCAAGAACCCTGCCGGGCGCGCCGGTGTCTCCAGTCATACCGGCAGTTCTTTCTGACCGGCCGGGTCATCAACGGCGTGTTCGGGCGCCCGGGTGTCGCCGGCGATCATGCGCGCCGCGGCAAAAGCAGCGTCGCGGTAAGGCATCAGGACGAGATCGGCCCGGATGTCGGCGAGCGCCTGCGCCGTGGTCTCATGATGTGCGGCGACAGCCACCTTGCCCTCGAAACCAAGCTCGCGCACCGCCTTCAACAGTGCCTGGCGCGGGTCGTCATGGGTAACACCGGTATCGTGTTCCGGCACCGCCATCACCAGCCATTCGGCGCGCGAAAGCGGCAGATGGGCGAGAAACTCAGGATCGGTTGCGTCACCGAAAACGACGTCGTAGCCCAATGCCCGGGCGTTGCGGACGGCTTCGGGACTGAAATCGACACCCAGGATGCGTTTGCCGGTATCGTCCAGGGCTGCTGCAATGCCGAGCCCATAGCGGCCGAGACCGAACAGGATAACGTCATGGGGCCGCTTGGCCTCCGGACCTTCTTCGGGTTCCGCTCCCGGATTGCGACGCTCAAAAATGCCGAGGACCGGCTCGAAAACGCTGTAGAGTTGGTGCGAGAATGTGATCATGTAGGTCGACGCAGCGATTGTCACCAGACCCACAAGGGTGACGAGCCCCAGCGCATCTTCGGCAACGTGACCGATGGCCAGACCCATACCCATGAAAATCAAAGAGAATTCGCTGATTTGGGCGACTGTCAGTCCGGCAAGAAAACCGGTGCGCTTTCGGTAGCCCATGGCACCCATGATCGCCAAAACGATGAGCGGGTTGCCGATCAACACGAAGAGCGAAAGCACGACGGCCGGCCAGACGCTTGCACCCAGAACTGAAATGTCAAGCGACGCACCGAGCGCAATGAAGAAAAACAGCAGCAGAAAGTCACGCAACGAGGCGAGGCGGGCTGCGATGGCCTCGCGGAACGGTGTCGAAGCGAGCGAGACACCGGCGAGCAGACCGCCCAGCTCCTTGCCGAAGCCCAGATAGTGACCGAGTGCTGCAAGCAGCGCGGCCCAGCCGATGGCGAAGGACACCAGCAACTCCGGCGCGCGCGACAATCGCTCGACCAGGGGATCGGCCGCATAGCGGATGAATAGAATGACGGCTACCAGCATCCCAAGCCCGTAGCCAAGGACCTGCAACACGTCCCCGATTGCGCCGTCGCCTGCGGCCGCGCTGCCGACGCCGATGGCCGAAAGAGCGATCATCGCAATAACAACGACAACGTCCTGTACAATCAGGAAACCCAGCGCGATACGCCCGTGCAATGCATCGATCTCGCGCTTGTCGGAAAGCAGCTTCACGATAATGATCGTCGACGAAAACGTCAGCGCGATGGCGACGTAGATCGATGTCAGGGGATCGAGCCCCAGCGCGAGAGCAATCGCAAAGCCGAAGACGGTGGTGAAGATGACCTGTCCGAGACCCGTGACAAGCGCAACGGGCCCCAGCGTCCGGACGAGGTTGAAATCAAGCTTGAGTCCGACAAGGAAAAGCAGAAGGGCTATGCCCAGTTCCGCAAGCAGGTCGATCTGCTCGTCGGACTGGGCGATATCGAGGACGGATGGCCCGGCCAGAATGCCGACAGCGATGAAACTGACGATCAGCGGCTGGCGCAAAAGAAGGCCGAGAAACCCGACGCCCGCAGCCAGCACAAGAAGGGCTGCGATTTCGTAGAAGATATAACCTTCGATGGCCGCCGTCATGGATGTCGCTGCCCATTGTCTTCACGCCAGCTCGGCTCACGCGTCGCATGCTCATTGACAAAGGCTTCAAGATCCTTGACCGCCACCCGGAACTCGCGGCCGAGCTTCACGGCGCGCAGCTTTTGTTGGTGGATCCACGAACGCACGGTCTGCTCGCGGACCTTCAGGAGCTCCGCTATGTCTTGGGTGGTCAGGAACGGTTTGCTCAGCATAATGCGCTCCGGTTTAAGGCCGCATGCGGCCATCGTACACGCTCAGCAGAGTTCAAGAAACCTCAAACAGGTTCAACAACGTTCAAAAGAGATCAAACTATATCGTAAGCGGTATCGGCTTATATCGGCACATCCCTTTCAAACGGGGTGTGCTTTTTGGTGCCCGATAAGAGCGTCCGGCAGGAAAAGACTATATTCGTGCAAACAAAAAAGGCGGCCACGCGGGCCGCCTTTTCATTTGATGATGTCGTGGACTTAGAAATCCATGCCACCCATTCCTCCCATGCCACCGCCTGGCATGGCCGGTGCTGCAGCTTCTTTCTGCGGAAGTTCTGCAACCATGGCTTCGGTGGTCACCAACAGTCCTGCGACCGATGCTGCGTCCTGCAGTGCGGTCCGCACGACCTTGACGGGGTCAACAATGCCCAGGGCGATCATGTCACCATAGTCGCCCGTCTGTGCATTGTAGCCGAAGGTGTCCTTCTTGCCTTCGAGGATCTTCCCCGCGATGACGGATGCTTCCTCGCCGGCATTGGCAACGATCTGGCGGGCAGGCGTCTGAAGCGCCCGGCGGACAATGTTGATGCCGGCTTCCTGGTCTTCGTTTTCGCCCTTGGCCGAAATGTTTGCAGATGCCCGCAGAAGTGCGACGCCGCCACCGGCAACGATGCCTTCCTGAACGGCCGCACGGGTCGCGTTCAGCGCGTCATCGACGCGATCCTTCTTCTCTTTCACTTCGACTTCCGTTGCACCGCCAACGCGGATGACAGCAACGCCGCCTGCGAGTTTTGCAAGGCGCTCCTGCAGCTTTTCACGGTCGTAGTCGGAGGTGGTTTCTTCGATCTGCATTTTGATCTGTGAAACGCGGCCTTGGATTTCACCCTTCTTGCCGGCGCCGTCTACGATGGTGGTGTTTTCCTTGGAGATCGAAACGCGCTTGGCGGTTCCAAGCATGTCGAGCGTAACGTTCTCAAGCTTGATGCCGACATCCTCGGAGATCACCTGTCCACCGGTCAGGATGGCGATGTCTTCAAGCATGGCCTTGCGGCGATCGCCGAAGCCCGGTGCTTTTACGGCTGCAATCTTCAAACCGCCACGCAGCTTGTTGACGACCAGCGTGGCAAGCGCCTCGCCTTCGACGTCTTCTGCGATAATGAGCAGCGGCTTGGACGACTGAACGATCGATTCGAGAACCGGAAGCATGGCCTGCAGGTTCGAGAGCTTCTTTTCGTGCAGCAGGATGTAGCAGTCTTCCAGATCGGCGATCATTTTCTCCGGGTTGGTCACAAAGTAGGGTGACAGGTAACCGCGGTCGAACTGCATGCCTTCAACCACTTCGAGTTCCGTCTCGGCGGTCTTGGCTTCTTCGACGGTGATAACGCCTTCATTGCCGACTTTCTGCATCGCTTCGGCAATGTCATTGCCGATGGTTGTCTCGCCATTTGCGGAAATTGTTCCGACCTGAGCGACTTCCTCGGACGTCTTGATCGGCTTTGCCTTCTTGGCCAGTTCGGCGACGACCTCGGTGACCGCAAGATCGATACCCCGCTTGAGGTCCATCGGGTTCATGCCGGCAGCAACGGCTTTTGCGCCTTCGCGAACGATCGACTGGGCCAGAACGGTTGCCGTGGTGGTGCCGTCGCCAGCCTCGTCATTGGTCTTGGATGCAACTTCGCGCACCATCTGCGCGCCCATGTTTTCGAACTTGTCTTCCAGTTCGATTTCCTTGGCGACGGTGACGCCGTCCTTGGTAATGCGCGGTGCGCCGAAGGATTTGTCTATGACGACATTGCGGCCTTTCGGGCCAAGCGTTACCTTTACGGCGTCCGCCAGTACGTCCACGCCGCGCAGCATCTTTTCGCGCGCGTCACGGCTGAATTTTACATCTTTAGCTGCCATTTTTCCTCACTTTCGGGTTTCAGCCCGATTACATAAACGATTGAATTGGTCGGGATCGGTTTAGCCGACAACGCCCATGATGTCGGATTCCTTCATGATCAGAAGGTCTTCGCCATTAAGCTTGACTTCAGTACCGGACCACTTTCCGAAAAGAATGCGGTCTCCGGCCTTTACGTCAGGTGAAACGATGTTACCGCTATCGTCGCGCGCGCCGTTGCCGACAGCAACGACCTCGCCCTCGGAAGGCTTTTCCTTTGCGGTGTCAGGAATAATGATGCCGCCAGCAGTCTTTTCTTCAGACTCTACGCGCCGCACGACAACGCGGTCGTGCAATGGACGGAAATTTACTTTTGCCATTGTCTTTACCCTCGATCAAATGACGAGACCGGACGGGTGCCCGGTCGGGAACTGCTAGCACTCACCCAAGTCGAGTGCTAATCGAGGCAGGAGATAATAATGCTGTGATTGCGAGTCAAGACCTTTTGGCCGTCTATCGCGCGGTGGACGATCTTATCTGCGTCGCGCGGTTAACGATCGACCCTCACTCGACCGCGAAATAATGATCCGCGCAATCAATTGCAAGGACCCGAGCCATTCGGGGGCTTGTTTTCTTGCCACCGATGGTCAATGTCTGCGCACGAGCCGTCTTCATCAACCGCTTGCCGCTTTATGGAAACTCATGCCGGAAAAATTAGATCGACTAGCCGACCTCGGTGACCGATATGATGTCATTTTCTGTGACGTCTGGGGTGTTCTGCACAATGGCGTTCAAGCTTGGCCGCTTGCCGTTGAAGCCCTCGCCGGCTTTCGCAACCGTGGTGGCAAGGTGGTGCTGATAACGAATGCGCCGCGCCGCAGGTACGGTGTGAGCGAACAGCTCGGCCATATGGGGGTCGAAGCCGGTGCCTACGATCGCATTGTAACGTCCGGCGATGTCACGCGCGATCTGATTGAAGCCGGTTCGTCCGACATATACTTTATCGGCCCGGACCGCGACCTGTCGCTGTTTGAGGATCTGCCGGTGAAGTTCGTCAGCCTCGCAGATGCCGGCTCCGCCGTTTGCACAGGTCTTTTCGATGATGAACACGAAAGTCCCGAAGACTATCGCTCGATCCTCGAAGACATTAAGCGAAAGAATTTGGCGCTGATCTGCGCCAATCCCGATCTTGTCGTCGAGCGGGGTAATCGGCTGGTCCCCTGCGCCGGGTCGATTGCAGCGCTGTACGAAAGCCTTGGAGGTCAAACCTTGGTGTCGGGCAAACCGCATGCGCCGATTTACGACGCAGCTCTGGCGGCCGCCGTCGAGGCCGGCGGTGACGTGCCCAAAAAACGTATTCTCGCCATTGGCGACGGCATGCCGACCGATGTCAGGGGTGCACGGGATTTCGGCGTTGATCTCCTCTACGTTTCAGATGGAATACATGGCCGCGAATACACCAGAGGCGCCGTTGTCGACGAGGAAAAGCTTCATGCGTTTCTCGCCCGGCACGATGCCCAGCCGATCGCTTGGATGCAGCGGCTGAGATAGGTTTGGTGTCCATGGCGAGTGACCCGATACCGCGCATTACAGCGCTCGACAACGTGCCATCCTCATTGCGCGACGCGGTCGTTGCAATCGGCAATTTTGACGGTGTACATCGTGGTCACAGGGCAGTACTCGATGTTGCACTCCAACAGGCGCGCGACGCCGGCGTGCCGGCTCTCTTGCTGACCTTTGAACCGCACCCGCGCACCGTGTTCAATCCGCAAAAGCCGGTTTTCAGACTGACACCGGCACCGTTGAAGGCGGAACTGGCCGGCCTCCTCGGGTTTACCGCGACGGTCGAACTGCCTTTTGACCGGACGTTTGCTCAGCAGAGTCCCGAGACCTTCGTCACCGATATTCTCGTCAATGCGCTTGGCATCAGCAAGGTGGTCACCGGCTTCAACTTTCACTTTGGCCGCGCGCGGGAGGGAAGCCCCGCATTTCTGCAACGCGCCGGCGCCGAGCATGGCTTTGCCGTAACCGTTGTCGAGCCATTTCAGGACGAGGGCGCCGAACTGGTCTCATCGAGCCGCATCCGAACCTGTTTGCGCGACGGAGAGATCGCGGAGGCGGCTGGTCTCCTCGGCTATCACTATACGGTCCGTTGCGAGATCTTGAAGGGTGAGCAGCTTGGCCGCAAGCTCGGTTTTCCGACTGCCAATATGGCGCTGCCGGCGGAGGCTGATTTGCGAACCGGGATTTATGCCGTCCGTTTCAAGCGCGCCGATGGATCGCTCCGCGACGGTGTAGCCAACTTCGGCTTTCGTCCGACCGTCAATGAAACCGGCAGTCCTCTGCTTGAAACATTCATCTTTGATTTCGATTCCCTGATTTACGGTGAGACCTGCTCGGTCATTTTCTTTGCTCATCTGCGAAATGAGGAAAAATATGCAGATCTCGACGAGATGGTTGAACAGATGAAACGCGATTCAGAACAGGCCCGCGCGGTGCTGGCGGACCTGCGTCCACTTGGAGAGCTGGATCGCGCACTTGCCTTCGCCTGATCGAATGGATGATCGCCCGACAGTTCTGTTGACTGGTGCTACATCCGGCATAGGCCTTGCTCTTGCGCGGCGTCTCGCTGCCGGTCACAGGCTCGTACTGACCGGGCGCCGGGATCCCGCAGCCCTTTCGGGTTCGCTGCCAGCTGACGCGCTTTACATTCGCGCCGACCTTTCTGATCCCGGCAGCGCGGTCGAGACCATCGAAACGGCCTTCACAGCAGCCGGCCATCAGCGGCTTGACCGGCTCATTGTCAATGCCGGAACAGGCTTCTATCTGTCAGCTGACCGTGAAGACGCCGCCACCATTCGTGCAACGCTTGACGTCAATCTCGTCGCACCTGCTCTATTGGCGCATCGTTTCGCACCAATTCTTGAAGCCAGCGGTGGAAAATTGGTTCTCATCGGTTCGGTTGCACATCGTGGATCGCCAAACATGCCGTCCTACGCTTCATCCAAGGCGGGCCTGGCGGGCTTGGCGCGGTCGCTCGGGTCCGAATGGCAAGGTCGGATCGGCGTTCAGATTATCCATCCGGGCCCGACAAGGACCGAGATGCACAAGAAAGCTGGCTTTCCGACCGGCGGCCATCTGGAAAAACTGTTCTATTCGGCCGACGCCATGGCGCAGGAAATCATGCGGAGTATGGACAGCGCCCGTCCGCAGAAAACCATCATGTTTGGCACAGCTTTACGCCGCCTCGTTTCGGGGAAGCGGTCTTGAAAGCGCTGGTTACAGGCGCCGCTTCCGGCCTTGGCAAGGCGCTTGTTGAGCGCCTTGCAACGGACGGGTTTGAAATCGTTGCGGTTGATCGTGATCCCGTGGAGGAAGGTGACAAGGTAACGGCCTTGACTGCCGACCTTGCTGACCGGGCAGCCGTCGACCGCCTTCTGACCGAACTGAAAGCACTGGGTCCGTTCGACCACGTCATCCACAACGCCGGCGTCAGTGCCACCGGACCGTTCGAAACGATTCCCGAAGCGGCCATGAGCAGGCTTTTCACTGTCAACTGCGAAACCCCGCTGGTCATGACATCGGCGATGCTGCAAGCGGGATATCTCGCACCGGGTGCGCATATTATTTTCATTTCCTCGATTTCCCATTTCACAGGATATCCAGGCGCTTCCTGCTATGGCGCATCGAAGGATGTGCTTGCAGTCTACGCAAAAAGCATTCGCAGGGACCTGCGGCGTAAGGATCTGAACGTCATGACCGTCTATCCCGGGCCTGTGCGGACGCCGCATGCCGCACGGCACGCACCGCCGGACGCCGATGCGGCAAAGCGCATGGATCCTGCCGACCTTGCAGACCGGATTGTTCGCGCGGCGGCCAAACGCAGATCGGTGATCTATCCCGGTCTTCCGGCAAAGAGCGCGTTCGTGATTGGCAGACTCATGCCGCGCGGTATGACGCGCCTCATGCGGCGTATGATCTTCGAGAAACTCGACCGCACCGTTTATTGAGAAAAGCCTTTATTCCCCGCCCAAGCATTGATAGAAGCGAGGCGAAATGTCGGCCCAACTTGCAATCAGATCAGTGCTGCGAATTATAGGCCCGGCTTCCTGAACGGCGACATTGCCGGCTTGGGAAGTCCGGGACCGATAGGTATAGCGCCGATTGCGCGAATTTCTCAGTAATCAAGAGTCTTCAGGACTTCTCATCCGCTCCCTGAACAAAGAGACGGATGCAAAACGCCAAGACACGATTGAACAATGACCGAGACAACTGAAAAGATCGACTATTCCAAAACACTGAACTTGCCGAATACCGAATTTCCGATGCGCGCCGGCCTGCCAAAGAAAGAGCCGGAAATCGTCGCCCGGTGGCAGGACATGAACCTCTACGGGAAGCTGCGCGAGGACGCTCAGGGTAGGCCGAAATTTGTACTGCATGACGGGCCGCCCTACGCCAACGGCAATATTCATATCGGCCATGCGCTCAACAAGGTCCTCAAAGACGTCATAACCCGCTCATTCCAGATGCGCGGCTATGACAGCAATTATGTGCCGGGTTGGGACTGCCACGGATTGCCGATTGAGTGGAAGATCGAGGAACAATATCGCGCCAAGGGCAGGAACAAGGACGAAGTGCCTGTCAACGAATTCCGCCGCGAATGTCGCGAGTTTGCTGCCCATTGGATCGAGGTTCAGACCGAAGAATTCAAGCGCTTGGGCATCGAAGGCGATTTCGATGAGCCCTATACGACCATGAACTATCATGCCGAGGCACGGATCGCCGGCGAGCTGCTGAAAATCGCCAAACTCGGCCAGCTCTATAGGGGCTCCAAGCCGGTCATGTGGTCGGTCGTCGAACGCACTGCGCTCGCCGAGGCCGAGGTCGAGTATCAGGATTACGAGAGCGACACGATCTGGGCCAAGTTTCCGGTGATTGCCGGACCCGATGCGCTGATCGGCGCGTCCGTCGTGATCTGGACCACAACACCCTGGACAATACCCGGCAACCGCGCGATCTCATTTTCCTCGCGCATTGGCTACGGTCTCTATGAAATCACCGCAGCGGAAAACGATTTCGGTCCCCAGGCAGGCGAGAAGGTGATTTTCGCCGACCGGTTGGCGCAGGAAAGTGCCGACAAAGCCAAGGTAACCATGCAGAGGCTTTCCGATGTCACGGCAGACGACTTCGAAAACATGCATTGCGGCCACCCGCTGGTGGCGATGGGCTATGAATTCGATGTGCCATTGATCGACGGCGATCATGTGACCGACGATGCCGGAACCGGATTCGTTCACACGGCACCCGGACACGGGCGCGAAGACTTTGATGCCTGGATGGAAAATGCCCGCAGGCTCGAGGCACGCGGCATCGATACCGCCATACCGTTCACCGTGGGTGATGACGGCCATTTCACCGATCATGCGCCGGGCTTCGGGCCGGCAAGCGCAGAAGGTGCCGCCCGCGTTCTTGATGACAAAGGCAAGAAGGGCGATGCCAACAAACGCGTCATCGCTGCGTTGATCGAAGCCGATCGCCTGTTCACCCGCGGCAGGCTGAAGCACACCTATCCGCATTCCTGGCGGTCAAAGAAGCCGATCATTTTCCGCAACACGCCGCAATGGTTTGTGCATATGGACAGGCCCTTCGAGGACGGCACAACACTGCGCGACCGTGCATTGAAAGCCATAGATGCAACGCGTTTTGTTCCCGCTTCCGGGCAGACCCGTCTGCGCACCATGATCGAAACCCGGCCCGACTGGGTGCTGTCGCGGCAGCGCGCCTGGGGTGTTCCGATCACGGTTTTTGTCGACACCGATGGCGAGATCCTCGTCGACGATGCCGTCAACGCACGCATCATCGAGGCATTCGAAAGAGAGGGTGCCGATGCATGGTTTGCAGAGGGTGCAAAGGAGCGTTTTCTCGCCGGAAGAAACGATCTCGACCGTTGGACCAAGGTGACCGATATTCTCGACGTCTGGTTCGATTCCGGCAGCACCCACACCTTTACGCTTGAAGACAGGGCTGATCTGAAATGGCCCGCTGATGTTTATCTCGAGGGTTCCGACCAGCATCGCGGCTGGTTTCATTCCTCGCTTCTCGAAAGCTGCGCGACCCGAGGCCGGGCTCCCTACGACACCGTCATCACCCATGGCTTCACCATGGATGAGAACGGCGAGAAAATGTCCAAATCGAAGGGCAATACCGTGGTTCCGCAGGATGTCATGGCGCAATCGGGCGCCGACATATTGCGCCTGTGGGCCATGACGACCGATTACTGGGAAGACCAGCGTCTTGGCAAGGCGACACTGCAGACGAACATCGACGCCTACCGCAAACTTCGCAATACCATTCGCTGGATGCTTGGAACGCTCTCTCATGATGAGGGCGAAGTCGTTGATTTTGCTGATATGCCGGAGATTGAGCGCCTGATGCTTCACCGGCTGGTCGAACTCGATGAACTGGTCCGCGAAAGCTATGACGCATTCGACTTCAAGCGCATAACACGTGCCCTGATCGATTTTTCAAATGTCGAATTGTCGGCATTTTATTTCGATATCAGAAAAGACGCGCTCTATTGCGACGCGCCGTCGAGCGTGCGTCGTAAGGCGGCGTTGCAGGTTGTCAGGACCGTGTTCGATCGCCTTTCGTGCTGGTTGGCGCCCATGCTGCCCTTTACTATGGAGGAAGCCTGGCTACAGCGCTACCCGGCGGCCGTTTCGATACACCTCGAACAGTTTCCCGCTGTTCAAAGCGACTGGCGCGATGACGCGCTCAATGCAAGATGGAAAAAAATCCGTAACGTGCGCAGGGTCGTGACCGGAGCGCTCGAGATTGAACGCCGCGACAAACGAATCGGTTCCTCGCTTGAAGCCGCGCCTGTTGTTTACATAACCGATGAAGATCTGATGTCGGCGCTGGACGGCCGCGATTTCGCTGAAATCTGCATCACGTCCGGAATAAACCTGTCGGACCGTGAAATTCCGGACGCTGCCTTTCGCCTTGATGATGTACCGGGCGTTGGCGTGGTGTCCGAACGTGCAACCGGAATGAAATGTGCCCGGTCATGGCGCCTGACCGACGATGTCGGATCTGATCCGGAGTTTCCGGATGTGTCAGCCCGCGATGCTGCTGCACTGCATGAGTTAAAGGCGCTGGGCCGTATTTGACCGTGGTCGCTGGAAGCGGCGATTATTGCCGAATACGGCAGATTACGATAGAAGGGTGGTCAATAAATGGCCGGAATTGGGTCGCAGGAAGTATTCGGCCAGGAATGGGATTGACCGGAATGATCATAAAGACACGCACAGTGTGCACCATCGCAGGTGCCGTCGTTGCATGTGTAGCCGTAAGTGGTTGTGTGGGCAGCCCGACTTACGGGACGGGCAAAACAGCAAACGCTCACCTGATGGAAGATCTGGTGAATGTGGTATCGCTCTCGCCGCGTGCGACCGACAGGGAGCAGTCCCGTGCACCTCGGCCGCAGATCGTGACGCCGCCTGAGGGGGCGGCATTGCCCACGCCGCAGACGAGTATCGCTTCGGCGGACAACCCGCAGTGGCCGGAATCGCCGGAAGAAACGCGTGAGCGGCTCCGTGCTGCAGCTTCGGACGAAAGCAATCCGACATACCGGTCGCCTCTTGCCAGCAACGATGACAACGTGTCATCCGAGCAGTTCGCAAAGTTCCGCGAAGCCAAGGCACAGGCAAAGACGCTTTCGTCAACACGCCGCAATCTCTCCGACCCGCCGATGGCCTACCGCATTCCATCTGAAACTGCTCCGGCTGACGATCTCGGTGAGCCTGAGCACGCAAAGGAACGCCGACGCAAGCAGGAAGCGAAGAAGAAGGAGGGCTTCAGGATAGGCAATCTCTGGCCATTCTGAGTCGGACCTGAAATGCCAAAAAACGACACCGCCGGACTTTGTACCGGCGGTTTTTTTATGAAGTCTCAGCGCCTCTGCCTGAAAAAGTCGGTCAGCAGTTTTGCGGCCTCCCTCTCGCCGATACCCGAATAGACTTCAGGGGCATGATGACAGGTCGGCTGATCGAAAAACCGCACGCCGTTGACGACCGCCCCGCCTTTCACATCCTCTGCACCGAAGTACAGCCGCCCTATGCGGGCAAATGAGATCGCAGCCGTACACATAGTACAAGGCTCAAGCGTGACGAACAGATCGCAGTCCGACAGCCGGTCGGAGGCAAGATGTTTCGCAGCGCTGCGAATTGCAAGGATTTCGGCATGGGCGGTGACATCAAAAAGCTCTCGGGTGCGGTTTCCTGCGCGGGCCAGGACTTGGCCCTTGTGCGCAATAACCGCCCCCACGGGGACTTCGCCGCGCTCCCCGGCGGCGCGCGCCTCTTCAATGGCAAGGTCCATCATGCTCCGGTTGCGCAATTCTTTGTCCTTTTCTGTTAACCCGGCCCGGACAACCTGTTAAGGCTTGCGGAAATGGTCAGCGAGCGCCATCGAAGGCGCGGCGGTCAGTTGAAAGGCAAACATCAGATGAACAGCCGTGGCAAGCCCCGCACGATCAGACCGCCCGGAAACAAATCGCCAGGCCGCGGTGACAATGGTGGCCGCAACGCCGCACGCAAAGACACGCCGAACACCGCCGCACTTGACGAAACACCCGAACGGATAGCCAAAATACTTGCCCGCGCAGGCGTGGCGTCACGCCGCGCGGCGGAGCGCATGATCTCCGAGGGGCGCATCCGCCTCAACGGAAAAGTCCTCGATACTCCGGCAGTGACGGCGAAACTTTCTGACACGATCGAGGTGGACGGTGAACCGCTGCGCGGAATCGACCGCACCCGCCTTTGGCTTTACTACAAGCCGACCGGGTTGGTGACCACTCATCATGACCCCCAAGGCCGCAAGACAGTGTTTGAGACGCTGAAGCTGGACCAGCCGCATGTCGTTTCTGTCGGAAGGCTCGACATAAACACCGAAGGCTTGCTTCTGATAACCAATGATGGCGGACTCGCGCGCGAACTGGAACTTCCGTCCACCGGCTGGCTGCGCCGATATCGTGTTCGCGCCCATGGCAGTGTAGACCAGTCGGCGCTGGACGGCTTGCGCGAGGGCTTGGCAGTCGACGGCGTTCTTTATGGTTCTATCGAAGCAACACTCGACCGCGTCCAGGGCTCCAACGTCTGGATAACGATGGGATTGCGAGAAGGAAAAAACCGCGAAGTCAAGAATGTGATGGCCGCCCTCGGATTGGAAGTAAACCGGCTTATCCGGATATCCTACGGACCGTTTCAACTGGGGGCTCTCGAAGAAGGTGCCATTGTCGAAGTCAAGAGCCGGACGCTGCGTGAGCAACTTGGACCGAGACTGATCGAGCGCGCAGGCGCCAATTTCGAGGCGCCGCTGTTCAATGCAAAAAGCGCTGGTGAGAAAAAGAAGCAGGCACCGCGCCAAGCCGATAAGCGCCGATCGCAAGACGATCGCGGATCCTTTGCCGAAGGGTCGCGGAAGGAATACCGTGGCAAGAGTCCTGATCGAAAGGACACCGCTTCGCGCGGCGACGAACGGCCCAAGCCCCAACAGCGAACCAACCGGACCGCCAATGTTTGGATGGCACCGGGCGCGCGCCCGGTTGGCAAAAACAAGAAGACGTCCAATGCCGGCACGAATCCACTTAAGTCGGGCAGTCGGGGTAGCCGGCCTGAAGGTTCGGCCGGATCGCGCCGCGACAAGCGCCATAAGCCGGTGAGGGGCGCAGACCGGGGCAGCCATGCGGATCGTCGGCGGTAGCTTCAAGGGAAGGGTGTTGAAAGCGCCGCGCTCCGCTTCCATCCGCCCGACCACCGATCGAACGCGTGAAGCGTTATTCAATATCCTTACCCACACTTTCCGAACTGCCCTCAAGGGCCGGCGCATGCTTGAACTGTTTGCCGGCACCGGCGCGGTCGGGCTGGAAGCCCTGTCGCGTGGCGCGGACTTTGTCGCATTCGTTGAACAGTCAACGCAGGGGCAGGCCTTGCTCCGTCAGAACATCGCGTTGCTTGGTGTTGAGCGGCAATCAAGGGTCTTTCGCCGCGATGCAACTGCGCTGGGCCGGGTCGGCAGTCTCGAACCGTTCGATCTCCTGTTCGCCGATCCACCCTACGGCCATGGCCTTGGTGAAAGCGCCTTGCAGAGTGCGGCATCGGGCGGCTGGCTGAAAAGCGGCGCATTGGTGATCCTCGAAGAGCGCAGCGACATTGAACCCAAGCCTGTCCGGGCTTTTCGTCTGACGGATCGGCGCGACTTCGGCGACACGGCGATGCACTTCTTTTTCTATGATGGCGTATCGGCCGAGGATTGAAACGCGGCACGGCTTCCTGACCTTGAACTTCTTGCGAAGGAGGCTCACATTGGTGTGGTCGCCTGCCGATCAATTCGTGCGTAAAGTGCGCAGAAAATGGAAGCTGCATGGGCGAAAATGTGCTGATGGACGATAAACAGCCCGTTGAAGGGGGCAACTCCGGAGAGCCCACTGTTGCGGTTGCCTTTGGCGGGGGCGGAGCCCGGGGCTTTGCCCATATTCATGTCATAGAGGTTCTGAATGAGCTGGGCATTCGTCCGGTGGCAATTTCCGGTGCCTCCATTGGGGCGATCATGGGCGCTGCGATGGCATCGGGCCTGACCGGACGGGATATCCGCACGTACACGCTTGAAACGCTCGGCAAGCGCCGGGAAGTGCTCACCCGTATCTGGAAGGCTCGTCCGCCGAGCATGGGCCATGTGATATCGCGCGGGTTTCAACTGGGGCAGTTCAACGTCGAGCGGATCCTTTCAGCTTTCCTGCCGCCGCAATTCCCAAAAACCTTCGAGGAGTTGGCAATTCCAACAAAGGTTGTGGTCACGGATTTTTATGGCCAGGAAGAGATCGTCTGTACAAGGGGTGACCTGCACAACGCAATTTCTGCCTCTGCAGCGATACCGGCACTCTTTCGCCCGGTCCTGTTGAACGGGCGGTACATGATCGATGGCGGCATATCGAACCCGGTCCCCTTCGACCATCTCATCGACATCGCCGACATTGTCATTGGCGTCGACGTCGTTGGCGGCCCTGTCGGCGATGCTTCTGAAAAGCCTTCGACGACCGATCTCATGTTCGGTGCCAGTCAACTCATGATGCAGTCAATCATTGCCATGAAGCTCAAATCGAACCGCCCGGACGTCATGTTGCGCCCCGATGTCAGCCGTTTCCGTGTGCTGGACTTTTTCAAGGCGGATGAGGTTCTGACGGTCTCGGCCGGTATTCGCGACGAACTCAAACATGGGCTCGACGCGATCTTTACCTATCACATCAAGGGCCGGAACCAATGACATTCGCCGCGATACGGCAATGACGGTCCGTTATTGCTCGGTCGCCTTTGTCGTCAGGTTCTTCAATGCGCCGTTCATCTGCGCGATGCTCGGATGGTCAGCCGGAAGCCCGTGTGATGCAGCCAGTGCCTCGGGCGCGCGGTAGATCAGGAATGTACCATCAGGAGTCTCTATAGCTACAACGCGGATCGGCAGATCCAGACCGGCGGTTTGCGCGTCGCGAATGACCGGTGTCCCAAGCGCCGGATTTCCGAAGATTAGCAGCTCATTGTCGGGCACATCCATTCCGACGCTGGCACCGCCTTCGGCGTGATTGACGCGGGCGAATACGTGGGCGCCGGCGCCCTCGACCGCGGTCGCGAGCCTGTCCATCGTGTCCGACACGGAATGCGGACTTGGAACTTTGACGAGATCGTCATCGGCAACCGCGTATCCCGCGGTCAATGCGACGATTGAACCGGCAGCGAGCGCGGTTCTCAAGGCGGTGAATGTCATTTTGGTCTCCCCTGGGACATTTGGTGCGATTCATTCTCCATCACGATGAACGAATGTGGCGGAACTCCGAATACTGGCCGCTAAATTGTTCGGAACGTAGTCAAATCATGATCACAGCTTTGCGAACGGGGTATCATGTTGCGCCCTTTCCGGTCGTGAAAGGCGAGTTTGCAGCCGGCGGCACCTGTACGCCCGGATCTTCGGGCGGTTGATGATCCGGTTTTTCGGATATGCGCCTGATGACCCGCATACAGGCAAATGCGGCGGCAAGGCCGAAGAACACCGCCCCAAGCCCGTACCCGCCCAGCACGCCGAGTTCGCCGTAATAGCGCGATCCTATCCAAACGAATGGAATCACCCCAAGCGTCGACCGGCTCCAGTTGAAGACGGTCGACAGGATCGGATAACCCAGATTGTTGAAAGCGGCATTGGCTGCAAAAAGCATGCCGTTGAAAAGAAACGAAATGCTCACAAACTGGCAAAAGAAGATCACCAGGGCTTCCGCGTTACCGGTGACGCCGAAGAGCGAAGCAATGAATCCGCTTGCCAGCCACAGGATAACCCAGACCACCAGCGTGTAGACGATGATGACAATGAACGCATCGCGCATGGTGTTTGAGATCCGGTCGAAACGCTGGGCTCCGTAGTTCTGGCCAAGAATTGGACCAACGGCGCCCGACAATGCGAAGAGCGCGCCAAATGCCACTGGTATGAGCCGGCCGATCACAGCCCATCCCGCGACGGCCGAGTCCCCGTAAGTGGCGATCTCGATGGTTACATAAGCGTTGCCGACCGGCGTTGCGAGTTGCGTCATGATCGCCGGCAAGCTGATATAAAGATAAGGGCGGATCGTGCTCGCCATGATTGGCAAAGACGGCAGCGCGAGCATTTGGTGAACGCGGTGCAGACCGATGAACCCGACGATAATCAACACGATTCGCGCGATCACCGTTGAGATTGCTGCACCATGAATGCCAAGATCGAAAACGAATATGAGGATCGGATCGAGGATTGCCGTGGCAGCGCCGGCGGCAAGTGTGACATACATGGCACGTTTCGCATCGCCCACGGCGCGCAGGAGCCCCGACATTGACATGCCGATGCCGAGCAACGGCAGTGATGGAAAGACAATCTGCATGAATTCGACTGCCAGCCGCGCGGTTGTTCCGCGCGCGCCCATCAATGCCGCGAGGGTATCCAGATGCGGATAACACACAGCAGCAACGATCGCCATGATGACCGCCGTATAGATGATTGATGCTCCCGCCAGCTCCCTGGCCCGTTCGCGGTCACCGCTCCCGACGGCGCGTGACGTAATGGCGGTTGCCGCGATCGAAAGGCCGATGCTGACCGATACGGAAAAGAAGATGAGCGTTCCGGCATAGCCGATCGCGGCTGCCAGTTCCTGTTGCCCGAGCAGCGAAATGTAAAACAGGTTCAGCGCGTCGACCATGAAGACGGCAACGAGGCCGATGGAGCCTGTCGACGCCATTACGATCACATGCCGCATGGTCGAACCGGTGACGAACTTGGCCTGCGCGCTCAATTGCCCGTCGCCGGTTTTGAACAGAAGGAAGCGGTTCGCCGCGGCCGAAGGCCTTTCATCCCTGAATATCCAAGGGTCAAGGCATATTCCCCTTCAAGGCCCGTGCCGCTGTTCGTCGGCTACGGTCAATCTGGGGCACAAGCTCTGGATCCCATGCAGCCGCACAAAAGGCGTCGCTATTTCGCAGTTTCCTCAGATTCCTCAAGATCCAGCCGTTCCGCGGTCGTTTTGGGCTTTATCAGCGGTTCCGGTGTCACCGGTTTTGTATGCAGCATGTGACCGCCCGACTGCATGCCTTCGATTGCCTGAATTTTCAGCCTTTCTTCATCGCGTTTGCGCGTCTCATCGACAATGGCCTCAACACGTCCTTCGTCGAGGCCAAGCGCCTCGAGGGTTTTCCTGCTGAAAACGAGGCTCGATTCCAGGGTTTCGCGCAACTCGTATTCAACGCCTCTCTCGCGCAGCGACAATGTGTGCGCCCGATCATAGGCGCGCGCAAAGATTCGCGCGTCGGGAAATGAAGACTGAATGATATCGACGATCTTGTCCGTGGTCTTCTTTTCATGCGTACACACGGCGACGAGCTTGGCTCTCGCGATTCCCGCCGATTCCAGAACATCGCGCCGTGTTCCATCGCCAAAATAGATCTTGAACCCAAATTTGGTAGCGCTGCGAATGCGGTCCGCTGAGTGATCTATGATCGTCACTTCAGAGCCTCCGGCGAGCAGGGTTTGGGAAACGATCTGACCGAAGCGAGAGAAGCCGATCATCAACACATCGGAGCCGGCGCCTTCGAAGTCCTCCAGCATGTCATCCTCGGCTTCGCCGCGTTGCAGCCGGCTTGCGATGAGTGATGCCAAGGGTGTCAACACCATGGATACGGTCACGATCGCAATCAGTACCGATGCGACCGAGTATTGAAAAATACCTGAGGCGGCCGCTGCAGTGAAAATGACAAAGCCGAATTCGCCAGCCTGCGGCAAAAGCCCGGCGATGCGGACAGCCTCATTATGAGCCGATCCGAACACACGGCAAAGGGCATAAATGATCAGACTCTTCAACACCATGATGACCGGTACCGAGACAATGATCAGAAGGTAGTTCTCGACGATGACGTCGATCTCGATCGATAGCCCGACAGCCATGAAGAACAGCGCCAACAGGATGCCGCGAAACGGTTCAACGTCGGCTTCCAACTCATGCCGGTAGGAAGATTCGGCGAGCAAAACGCCGGCCAGAAAGGACCCCATGGCCATAGACAGTCCGACATATTCCATCAGCACGGCCGAGCCGACCACAACCAGAAGCGCCGCCGCAATCATCACTTCGCGCGCGCCTGTACTGGCAATGAGCTGAAACAGCGGATTGAGCAGGTATCGTCCGGCTGCAATCAGAAAAATGATGGCGCCGATTGCGATGGCGAAATCCACCAGCGCGCTCGTGTCTGTCTCGGGTTGAGCAAGCGTCAGCAGGGGGATCATTGCCAGTATCGGCACAATTGCAAGATCCTGAAACAGCAAGATGGAGAATGCTCTTTGTCCGTAGCGCGTGCTGCGTTCACCGCGTTCCTCCAGGATCTGAAGTGCGAAGGCGGTTGATGAGAGGGCAAGCCCAAATCCGATAACGATGGCGGCCGAGACCGGATAATTGAGCCAGCGCGCAAGAAGAACGGCTCCCATCAAGATCAGGCCGCTCAACACCACCTGGCTCAGGCCAAGACCGAAAATGTCGCGTCGCATTGACCACAATCGCGACGGTTTCAGTTCAAGTCCGATCAGGAACAGAAGCAGGACGACGCCGAGTTCGGCAAACTGGAGGATGCGCTCGCCACCGCCGACGAGACGCAGTACCGGCCCGATAATGACGCCCGCGGCGAGGTAACCCAAGACGGTGCCCAAACCGATCCGCTTGGCAAACGGCGCCGCAATCACTGCCCCGCCGAGGAGGACGAGGGCGTGGCCGTAGACGGAGATGTCTTCAGTTGCCATAGGGTGTGTCGTCCAGGATCATCTTTCGACTATAAAACATTCGGTTATTAGCCTTGATGTCATTCCGGCGCCACAATAAATGGAGCGCAGGGCCAAGTTGCTTTAGGCTCGAAAAGAAAGGCCAACTATATGTTTGAGGCGCAAAAGTCCACCGAACTTGTCGATGCCGCTGCACAACTTGTCGAACAGGCAGGCAAAGCTGGCGCCGATCGATGCGATGCGGTGGTTGTGCGTGGCCGGTCGACCTCGGTAAGTACGCGGCTCGGAAAAGTCGAGTCGACGGAAGCATCGGAAAGTGACAGTTTTGCGCTACGTGTCTTTGTCGGCAATCGTGTCGCAAGCATTTCAGCCAATGCCGGGTTCGATGCCGCCGAACTTGCCGCACGCGCGGTTGAAATGGCACGCGTTTCACCCGAAGATCCCTTTGCGACACTTGCCGACCCGGCAGACATTGCGCAGAGCTATGAAGATCTTGATTTGTTCGATCCCACCAATGTCGACAGCGAAGTCTTGACCGATATGGCTTTGGCCATGGAGGAAGCAGCGCTTGCCGTCGACGGGATAACGAATTCCGGTGGCGCCGGCGCTTCGGCGGGTATGGGCGGCCTCGTTCTGGTAACATCGGAAGGCTTCACGGGCTCCTACGCCGGCAGCAGATTTGGCCGCTCGATCAGCGTGATTGCGGGTGAGGGCACCGGAATGGAGCGCGATTACGAATACGATTCACGCCTTTACTACGCCGACCTTGACGACGCGGCTGAGATTGGTCGATCGGCAGCGCAACGGGCAGTCCGGCGCCTCAATCCAAGCAAAGCCGATACGGGGTCGGATGTAACGATCGTGCTCGACCCGCGCGTGGCTCGGGGCTTCGTCGGGCATCTGGCCGGCGCGATCAATGGGGCTGCGGTCGCACGCAAGACCAGCTTCCTGCGGGATATGTTGGGACAAAGGGTGATGAAGGAAGGCCTGAAGGTCACCGATGATCCGCAGGTCGCCAGAGGACCGGCGTCCAAACCGTTCGATGGCGAGGGCGTGCGCGGAAAGCGTCTCGAAATGGTCGAAGACGGGATACTGCAAACCTGGTTTTTGTCGACTGGAACCGGGCGCGAACTCGGGTTGAAAACGAACGGGCGCGGCGTGCGCAACGGGTCCAATGTCACGCCGTCCTCAACCAATCTTGCGCTGGAGCCAGGCAGGCAATCCCCCGCAGAGCTCATGTCTGGTATCAAATCGGGATTCTACGTTACCGAAGTGATAGGCCAAGGCGTCAACATGATCACCGGCGAATATAGTCGTGGCGCTGCTGGTTTCCTGATCGAAAATGGCGTACTGACCGATCCTGTTTCAGAGGTTACGATTGCATCCAATCTGAAAGACATGTTCTTGAATACAACACCGGCTGATGACATCGACCGCAAATATGGTACCGCTGCGCCGACGCTGGTCATAGAAGGGATTACACTTGCGGGTAAATGACGATGATGCCCAGGATCTTTTGTTGATCCGAGAAGCTGCGCAAGAGGCCGGGCGGATTGCAATGCGTTATTTCCGCAATGACCCGGATGTCTGGTACAAGAACGGCCGCTCTCCAGTCAGCGAAGCCGACATCGCCGTCAACCGGTTCCTGCATGCCGAACTGCTCGCTCAACGCCCGGGCTATGGCTGGCTTTCCGAAGAGACCGAGGACGATAAATCCCGTCTCAACGGCGACCCTGTTTTTGTTGTCGATCCCATCGACGGCACACGTGCGTACTTGCGCGGAGACGATCACTGGTGCGTCAGCGTTGCGGTCGTGCGAAACGGAAAATCCGTTGCCGGTGTTCTTGCTTGCCCGGCTCTGGAGGAGCTCTTTGAGAGTGGCGATGAAGGAAACGCTCTCAAAAATGGAGCAGCGATACATGTTGCAGAAAAAGGCGCGGAAAACCTGATTGCCGCTCCCGACTCCGTCTATGACCGTTTGCCCAAGGGCTGGATTGCCGGTCTGACGCGGCCCCCGCACGTATCTTCGCTTGCCTACCGTGTCGCAATGGTTGCCGATGGCCGGTTGAATGGCACGTTTATTAAGCCGAATGCAAATGACTGGGATTTGGCTGCCGCGGACCTGATTCTGCACAACGCAGGAGGCGCCGTTGTCGACGTTGAAGGCGAACCGCTGCTGTATAATCGCGAAAACATAACCCACGGCATTCTCATAGCCGGTCCGCACACCTTTCTCCCCGAACTGCAGCACGCCGCAGCGACTATTGACCTTTAGCAGCAATTGCAGCAAACCCCGCACGAAAGGCGACAAACTGTTCGCCGAATCGGTGGAGGCGCCTCCGGCCTGGCGGTAGGCGAGTCAGAGGCAATCAAGAATCGAGGAACAAGCTAATGGCGGCAGACGGCAAACAGCTCTTGCATCTGGTTTTTGGCGGTGAGCTCGAATCGCTTGACGGTTCCCAATTTCGCAACCTGGATGAACTGGATGTCGTCGGCATCTATCCGAATTACAGTTCCGCCTATACCGCGTGGAAGGCGAAGGCACAGCAAACGGTCGACAATGCGCATATGCGGTATTTCATTGTTCATCTGCACAGGCTGTTGAATCCGGAAGATGAAGCAACGAATCAGGACTGAAACCCCGCATGATGCAGCCCATGGTCACGGCATCGGTCAGAAGAAACGGAGTGGCCGCGTGAAGTTGACCCGTCGGCGTATCGGCAAAAGGCTGCTTTCGTCCGAAGGTTTTCAAACCGCCGCTGCCGCCGGCATACACGGGTATTTTTGGGCGGTCTTCAAGTCGAACCGCTTTGTCAGTGAATCCGATGATGTTTCTGTCCGCCTTGAGCCGCATATGCCGGCCATCATCGCCGTCTGGCACGGGCAGCAATTCCTCGTACCCTTTTTCAAAGGCGAAGGATATCGGATTGCCGCTCTGGTGTCGAAAAGCCGCGATGCAGAAATCAATGCAAAGGTGCTTCAACGCTTCGATGTCGAGGTCATACGCGGATCGGGAGGACGCGTCCGCGGACGCGAATATGAAAAGGGTGGTGTGCGTGCACTGAAGGCGCTGACCGGTACGCTCGCACGCGGCAACACCGTTGTCATGATTGCCGACATTTCGAAGGGAACACCGCGCCGCGCCGGGCGGGGTATTGTTACGCTCGCAAAGCTCTCGGGACGCCCTGTCATTCCGGCTGCAATTGCAACGAGCCGCCACCACATTGTCGAAAAATCGTGGGACAAGACGACGATCAATCTACCCTTCGGTCGTATCTGCCTTAAACTTGGGGATCCAGTCTATGTTCCACGGGACGCTTCGGAAGCCGACGTTGAACGCTCCAGGCAAATGGTGACGGACGAACTGAACAGCGCAACCGAGGGCGCCTATCGGGCGGTCAGGAACGAAGTATGAGTTTAGGATGGGCGCGCGTCACCTTGACGTCGTATCGATGGCTCGGCGCAGCAATATATCCGTTTGTCGGGTCCTATCTTGCCCTGCGCGCAACGAAGGGCAAGGAGGAGCACGCACGGCGCCGCGAGCGTTATGGATTTGCCACTGTCGAACGTCCGGAGGGTCCGGTCGTATGGGTACATGCGGCGAGCGTTGGCGAGACAACAGCAGTCGTGCCGCTGATCGACGAGGTCGTCAAACGCGGCATCTTTGTCGTATTGACGACCGGTACGGTAACGTCCGCTGCAGTGGCGAAAGAACGGTTCGCAGACAAGGTCATCCACCAATACGTACCGCTGGATATCAAACCTGCGGTCAGCCGTTTTCTCGACCATTGGCACCCGGATCTTGCCATTATAGCCGAGTCTGAAATCTGGCCGGTAACGATCCTGGAACTTGGGGCGCGGCGCATGCCGCAGGTGCTTGTCAACGGAAGGTTGTCCGATCGGTCCTTTGCGAGTTGGCGCAAGCGTCCGCAGCTCGCCGAGGCGCTTTTCGAGAACCTGTCTCTCGTTGTAGCCCAGTCGGATGAGGATGCGGAACGTTTCCGCGCGCTCGGCGCTCGGCCGGTGGCTATCTCGGGGAACCTGAAAGTCGATACCGAGCCGCCACCCTGCGATGAAACCGAGTGCGAGAGATTGGCGCAGCGCATCGGTGATAGGGGAACATGGGCTGCCGTTTCGACCCATGCGGGCGAAGAGGCCATCGCAGCAGATGTCCATGAAGCCTTGAACCCCCGGCACAAGGCGCTCACCATTATTGTTCCGCGACACCCTGAACGTGCGGATGAAATCGAGAACATGCTGAAAGCGCGCGGTCTCAAACTGGCACGGCGCTCGCGCGGCGAGGTCATTACGTCGGAAACCCAGATTTATCTCGGCGATACGATCGGCGAAATGGGACTATACCTCAAGCTTGCTGGCATCGCCTTCGTCGGCAGGTCGCTTACTGCTGAAGGCGGGCAAAATCCGTTGGAGCCTGCGATGCTCGATTGCGCGATTCTGTCGGGACGAAATGTGCAGAATTTCCGTGACAGCTATCGCACACTGCTGAAAAACGGTGGTGCGCGGCTGGTGAATGACGGCGAAGTTTTGGTAAAGTCCGTAGAATTCCTGCTTTCCAACAAACGTACGGCCGAAAAGATGCGTGCGGCCGCGAAAGAAACGGTTGAAGAACTGAGTGGCGCGCTTCCGCGAACCATCCGTGCACTGGAGCCTTACATTCAGCCGCTTACGGTCGAGGCTGAACTCTATCAGGAGAGCGGCCGAAAACTGAGATGGTAAGCGAGGCGCCTCCCTTTTGGTGGTCGAAGCCGGACTGGCGTGCCTGGATGCTGTCACCGGCATCCTGGGTTTACGGAAGGGTGGCACGCAACCGGATGGAAAACGCGCCGCGAAAGCAAGTAACGGCGCCTGTCCTGTGCGTAGGGAACTTCACCGTGGGCGGCGCCGGAAAGACACCGACCGCTCTGGCATTGGCGGCCGCCGCAAAGAGGGCCGGGTTGGTACCGGGTTTTCTTTCACGCGGCTACAGGGGCAGTCTGCGAACCACGACCGTTGTCGACAAGGCCCGGCATAATGCGCGCGACGTCGGTGATGAGCCTTTGCTGCTTGCGCAAAAAGCCGTCACCGTGATTACGCCCGATCGATATCGCGGTGCGGAAAGGCTCTTGGAACAGGGCGTTGACTTCATCATCATGGATGATGGCTTTCAGAGTGCCGCGCTTCATTTCGATTTCGCACTGCTCGTGGTTGATGCAAACCGCGGGATCGGTAACGGGCACATCATTCCGGGCGGCCCGATGCGCGCGCCATTGCTTGACCAGATCCGCAATGCGTCCGCACTCTTGGTGATCGGTGAGGGGGCCGCTGCCGACAACGTTATCAGAAGCGCGGGCCGGGCCGCCAAACCGGTATATGCGGCCCGGCTCAAGACGCTGAAACCACGCAGCTTCAAGAACAGGCGTTTTCTCGCCTTTGCCGCGATCGGCAATCCCGGCAAATTTTTTGACAGCCTGCGCTCAACGGGCGCGGAAATCGCCATTGAGCGCAGCTTTGCAGACCATCATCAGTTTACCGAGGAAGAAGCAGCCGGCGTGCTTGCCGATGCCGCAAAGAACGAACTTGAAATCGTCACCACAAGCAAGGACATGGCGCGGCTTAGGCATGCACACGGAAAGCTGGCGGAACTGGCATCAGCGACACGCGTCCTCGAAGTCCAGTTGGTCTTCGAGCGGGCCGATTTAGGACGCGATTTCGTCGACCGCACAGTTCAGGCATTCAAGAAACGAAGCCTGAACACCAGGCCGTTTTGATTGCGCTAAAAGTACGCTAGTTCCGTGACGGTACACGACCTGCTTGCTGCTCTGCTGCCAGCGAGGCTTGAACATCGATATAGGGCTCCTGGCGCTCAACGCTCCAGTACTTCAGTTCGTCCAAGGGAATAATCTCGCCCGTAACGGCGCAACGCACATGTGATCCGGGTGATATGACTTGAAAATCGGCGTCCATGTAACGGATTTTGGCTTCGCCCGAGCCATGTCCTTCAAATCTGTTCATTCTGCTTTCCCATGGTCCGTCAAAGCGCTCTATCGCCGGCCGAACAGCCTTTCAATATCCGCCAGTTTGAGTTCGATATAGGTCGGACGTCCGTGATTGCACTGGCCGGAACCCGGAGTAGCCTCCATTTGCCTCAGCAGCGTATTCATTTCTTCGGCATTCAGGCGCCGTCCCGCGCGTACTGACCCGTGACATGCCATAGTGGCTGCGACACAGTCAATCCTTGCTTTCAAGCCACCTGAATCATCCCACTCGGCAACCTCGTCCGCAAGCTCAGACATCATCGATGCTGCATCGATTTGGCCGAGAATGGCGGGCGTCTCGCGAACCGCCATGGCGCCCGGCCCGAACCGCTCGATAACAAGCCCCAGTTTCGCAAATGCCTCACGATGCACCATTAGCCGGTCGCAATCCTCCTCGGGCAAATCGACGATTTCGGGGATCAGCAAAACCTGTGATGCCGGAGATTGCGTCTGCAAAGACCGTTTCATGCTTTCATAAACCAGCCGTTCGTGGGCCGCATGCTGGTCAACAATCACCAGACCGTCTTCGGTTTGCGCGACAATATAGTTTTCATGTAGCTGCGCGCGCGCTGCGCCCAACGGAAAACCGACCGTCTGGACATCCGTTTCCGCGGCCGCTTCACGACGGGCCGAAGGGCTGGAAACGGTTTCGAAAGCACCTTGGTCGTTGTCCGAAAAGCCGGTTTTGTCTGCGGTCTTCAGAGGTCGAAAAGGAGAGGTGGCGACGCTGTACTCGCCGTTTTGCGTTGTGTTCCGCTGATATTGTCCTTCCTTTTCGCCCACCGGCCGTTGTCGGAAACCGCCTGCCGGCTGAAACGCGGAGACCATATCGCGCGCACTGGCGCTCGAGGCCCGATCGCCCTCCCGCATCAGCGCCTCTCGGACCGCGCCGACAATGAGGCCGCGCACAAGTCCCGGGTCGCGGAACCGCACATCCGCTTTGGCCGGATGCACATTGACATCGACCTGGGCTGGATCGATCGAAATAAACAGAACCGCGACAGGATACCTTCCGCGCGCAAGCGTGTCCGAATAGGCACCTCTGAGAGCCGAGAAAATCAGCTTGTCCTGCACCGGGCGCCCGTTGACAAACGCGAACTGCTGCAACGAGTTGGCGCGGTTATAGGTCGGCACGCAGGCGTAGCCGGCAAGCGCCACACCCTCGCGTTCCGCATCGATCTGGATGGCATTGTCGGCGAAATCCCCGCCTACGACCTGAGCGATGCGCCGAAGCGGATCGGGCCCGGCAGGCTGGTATTCGAGGGTCGAACGATCTGGGCCGGAAAGCGTCATGCGGATATTGGGAAATGCGATGGCGAGCCGCTTGAAGATTTGAGCGATCGCTCCGCTCTCAGCCCGTTCGCTTTTCAGGAATTTCAGCCGTGCGGGTGTGGCAAAGAACAGGTCGCGCACCTCAACCGTTGTGCCCCGATTAGCGGCAGCCGGGCGAACGGCTTCCGCTTTGCCTCCCGACACCCGCACTTCATGGGCACCGTCGGATTGAGCGGTCCGGCTGACAATGCGCATCCTTGCGACCGAGCCGATCGAGGGCAATGCCTCGCCGCGAAAGCCGAGTGTCGAAATCTCTGAAAGATCGCCTCCGAGTTTCGATGTGCAATGCCTTTGCACTGCCATTGCAAGGTCGGAGGGATCCATTCCGTGACCGTTATCGGTGACGCGAATGAAGGCTTTGCCGCCGCCTGCAGTCGCAATTTCGACCCGTGTTGCGCCTGCGTCGATGGCATTTTCAACCAGTTCTTTGACCACACTTGCAGGGCGTTCGATGACCTCGCCGGCGGCGATCTGATTGATCAGCGTGTCAGGAAGATGGCGTACATTCATAATTCGATCATCCCGGATTCGGGCTTTTGTGAAAAGCCGGGCTGGAAAAATTCTTGTTGTGCTCTACTTGCTATTGCGAATGATTTGCAATAAAATCAAATTCAAACCTCGAGCAATCGGCCAATGCGCCATCACAATCGGAGCTGATACATGATCTCACGTCGCATATTTTCGCTGGCCGGCATCCTGGCGGCGGCTCTTGCAGTTTCACTCGCGACGACTGGCGTACGGGCGGCTGACAAGCTCAATCTGGTTGCGACCGTATCCATGGTCGGCGATGCGGTATCGGCAGTCGCGGGCGACCGGGCCGATGTCACCGTTTTGATGGGTGAGGGCGTGGATCCGCACCTTTACCGGCAGACCCAATCTGACATTGCGGCAATGGTGAGCGCGGACGCGGTTTTCTGGAACGGGCTTTATCTCGAGGCGCAACTTGAAGAGTTTCTCAACAATCTGAACGAGCGCAAGCCGGTTTTTGCCCTGGGCGAAGCGGTGCCTGAGGACAAGCGCATTGCCAGCGAAGACTACGCCGACCGTTATGATCCGCATGTCTGGATGGCACCGGATCTTTGGCAGCGTGCCGTCACTGCAGCGCGCGACGCACTGATCGAACTTGATCCATCGGGCGCCGAAACCTACCGGGCCAATGCCGACGCCTACATTGCGGAACTGGCCGAACTGGCAACATTTGCAAGTGATAGCCTTGCCTCGGTTCCTGAAGACAGGCGTGTCCTGATCACAGCGCACGATGCATTCGGATATTTCGGCCAAACCTATGATTTTGACGTGATTGGAATCCAGGGGCTTTCCACCGAGAGTGAAGCGGGGCTTCAGCGCGTCGATGAGATTGTCAACATGATTGTCGACCGCAATATCAGTGCAATCTTCGTTGAAACATCCGTTTCGGAGCGCAATGTCCGTGCCCTCATCGAGGGTGCCGCTGCCCGCGGGCATGAAGTGGTTGTCGGCGGAGAGTTGTATTCCGATGCCATGGGCGCCGCCGGAACCTACACCGGAACCTATGTGGGCATGATCGATTCCAACACAACCACCATAACCAATGCATTGGGTGGCAGTGCACCCGAAGCGGGTCTGCACGGAAAGTTGGCCGGGAGCTGAGATGAACATCTACAACGCCGATATCGGTGCAGCGCTAACTGTCCGTGGACTATCGGTCGCCTATGGCGACAAACCAGCCCTTTCGTCTGTCGATGCGGTTTTCCGCAAGGCCTCTATGAGCGCAATCATCGGTCCCAACGGAGCCGGTAAATCGACGCTCATCAAGGCCGCCCTCGGCATTGTCCCTTCGATCAGCGGTGACGCTCGCTTCTTCGGCCTGCCGCTTGATGGGGCACGCAACCGTGTTGCCTATGTGCCGCAGCGCGCCAGTGTCGATTGGGATTTCCCTGCAACGGTGATCGACGTGGTCCTAATGGGCCTCTACACAAGCCTCGGTCCGCTGCGTTTGATCGGAAAAGCACAACGTTCGTTTGCGCTCGAATGCCTTGAAAAAGTTGATATGGCGGAACTCGCAAACCGACAGATTGGCCAGCTTTCCGGCGGTCAGCAGCAGCGCGTGTTCATTGCCAGGGCCCTCGCACAGGATGCCGAGCTTCTCCTTCTGGACGAGCCGCTTGCGGGCGTGGATGCGGCAACCGAAAAGACCATCATTGCGCTGTTGAAGGAATTCGTGGCCGACGGCGGTACTGTCGTTGCCGTCCATCACGATCTGTCGACGGTACCCGATTATTTTCAGGATGTCTTTATTCTGAATGTACGCCGGATTGCCAGCGGTCCGGTTGACAAAGCCTTTACCGAAGCCAATCTCGCCGAGGCCTATGGTGGGCGTCTGGTGCCGGCAGAACCGGTGCTTGAACACACGGCCTGAGTTGAGATGATTGACGGAGCCACATTCGTCAATGCGCTGACATTCAATGCCGGCTACAACACTGCAATCGTTGCAACCGGAGCAGTTCTTTTGGGTTGGGCCGGCGGAACGGTCGGCACGTTTCTGTTGCTACGCCGCCGCTCGCTTGTCTCCGACGCGTTGAGCCATGCCACCTTACCGGGCATCGGGATCGCCTTTCTTGTCATGGCATGGATGGGCGGATCAGGAAGATTTTTGCCGGGACTGCTGCTGGGAGCCGCGATCAGTGCGATGATCGGCCTCGCCAGTGTGGAGTGGCTGACCCGCCGCACACGATTGAATGCAGACGCGGCCATCGGTGCGGTTCTGTCCGCTTTCTTCGGGTTTGGCGTTGTCCTTCTCACAGTCATCCAGTCGCTCGGCATCGGCCGCCAGGCCGGTATCGGTAGTTTTTTGCTTGGGTCCACATCCGGGATGCTGCGCAATGAGGCGATCACGCTGGCTGGGCTGGCATTTGGCATAGCGCTTCTCGTGTTCCTTTTCCGCCGGCAACTTACGCTGATCTGTTTCGATGAAACCTTTGCTCGAACGTCCGGAATTGATATCCGCAGGACCGACCTGCTGCTCATGCTTCTTGTCATGGCCGTCACGGTTACCGGTTTGCGGATCGTCGGCCTTATTCTGGTGGTAGCCTTGCTCATCATCCCGCCTGTCGCGGCTCGGTTCTGGACAGACCAGACGAATACGATGGCGCTTGTCGGCGGCCTGATAGGCGGCCTATCCGGATTTGTGGGCACGGCTCTTTCCGCTTCGGTCCCGAACTTTCCCGCCGGGCCGGTGATCGTACTCGTTGCTGCGTGCCTGTTCGTTGTTTCACTGCTTTTCGCGCCGGCGCGCGGCGTGTTTTACGGCCTCTACCGATCAAGGGCCTTCTCGCGCAAGGTGCACCGGCGTCAGGGGCTTCTGGCGATTTTACGAGGCGAGGCGATCTATGATCGAGACACCATCAGGGTCTTAAGATCCGAACGTCTGATACACGCTGACGGAACGCCGACCGAAGCCGGGCTCGATGCGGCTGAAAATGCCGCCCGCGAAGAGGCACTTTGGACGATTTATCTGCGTGATAACCCCGATGCGGCCTATCGCGCTGCGCGTATGCGTCTCGATCCGATAGCCCAACGCCTGACGGGAAGCGAGATTGCCGAGCTGGAGCGACAGTTGAACGCGCCCGCTGGCTCGCTTCCAGCCGGGTAGGGGAATACGATGGACGGTCTTTATATCGGACTTGTGCTTGTTCCCACGCTGATCGGCGTGCTGGCGGCGGTCTCCTGTGCGCTTCTCGGCAATTTTCTGGTTTTGCGCAAGCAAAGCCTCATGGGCGATGCGGTCAGCCACGTCGTCCTGCCTGGAATTGTCGTTGCCTTTATCCTCACAGGCTCCGTATCGGTCGGCCCGATGCTTTTGGGCGCAGCGGCAGCCGCACTGATATCGGCACTTTTGATTGAGCTCGTGCGCAATCTCGGCAAGGTCGAATCGGGCGCTGCCATGGGCGTTGTCTTTACTGCGCTGTTTGCGCTGGGCATATTGCTTCTTGAACAGAGCGATACGCGCAATGTCCACTTCGATGTTGAACACGCGCTCTACGGCAACCTCGAAAGCCTCGTTTGGCTGGCAGGGATCGATGCAGACTCGATTTTCGATCGCGCAGCACTCGCCGGACTGCCCCCGCAGTTGGGACGGCTTTTCGTTACGCTCGTCGTTGTCATCGTTTTCCTCTTCGTATTTTGGCGGCAACTGGTCGTATCCACTTTCGATCCGGTGTTTGCCCATTCGGCGGGTGTTCCTGTTCGCTTCATCGGCGCCGCACTGATTTCCCTCGTGGCAATCGTGGCGGTTATGGCCTTTGAGGCAGTCGGTGCGATCATCACGATTGCCATGCTGATCTGCCCGGCAGCCGCAGCACGCTTGATGACCAATCGGTTCATTCCGCAGGTTGTGTGGAGTGTCGTTTTCGCAGTTGTATCTGCCGTCGTCGGCTTCTGGGCAGCGGGCAGCGGAATGGAGCTCATCGGCAGCGGTTTCAGCGTCAGTGCCGCCGGCATGATTGCCACGGTCAGCGGTTTGATTTTGGCGATATGCGCTGTTGCGGCGCCGCAGCGAAAGGGTGCTTTGGACCACTGATATTAGCCGGAAGCGTCCTATGCAGCCTCGATCAATCCCGAGATTTCAGCGACTTTTGCCGCGACCAAACCGGCATTGCCGCGCGCTTCGATGTTGAGGCGCATAAGCGGCTCGGTATTTGAAGCACGCACATTAAAACGCCAGTCGTCGAAAGCCATCGAAAGGCCGTCGATCGATTCGACAGCCGGATTGGCAGCCGCGAAATGGTCCGCAATTTTTTCCTGTACGCGACCGGAATCGGACACGGTGAAATTGATTTCGCCCGAGCACGGAAACGCCGCAATCCTCGCCTCCACCAGTTCGCTGAGCCGTGCGCCGGTGGCCGACAATTCTGCAACGATTGCCAGCCACGGGATCATGCCTGTGTCGCAATAGCTGAAATCGCGGAAATAGTGATGGGCGCTCATTTCGCCGCCATAAACGGCATCTTCATCGCGCAACATCTGTTTGAAAAAGGCATGGCCGGTACGGCAGATCCTGGCTTGACCGCCCGCGGCTTCCACCACGTCGATCGTGTTCCACATGAGCCTCGGATCGTAAAGCACAGTGGCACCGGGACTTGCTTTCAACATCGTCTGAGCGATCAGTCCGACAAGGTAATAGCCCTCAACGAACCGGCCCTTTTCGTCGTAGAAGAAACAGCGGTCGAAGTCTCCGTCCCACGCCAGACCCAGATCGGCGCCATTCTCGATGACCGCGTTGCTTGCGCGCTGGCGCTTTTCCGGCAGGAGCGGATTGGGAACGCCGTTGGGCAATGTCGAATCGGGCGTGTGGTCGACCTTGACGAATTCAAATGGCAGATGCGCCTCAAGCAGATCGATAATCGGTCCGGCGCACCCGTTCCCGGCGTGGCAGACGATCTTCAGCGGCTTAAGATCATGGCCTTCAACCTGTCTCAGCAAGCGCTCCACATAGGCGGTTTTGGACAATTCCGGCGCTAGCGAACCGCGCTTCGAGTAATCCGGTACGACGTCAAACCTTCGATCCGAGTAAACCAGCCTTTCAAGCGGGCCGAGCGCATTGCCGGGGGTAGCGGCGCGCGATCCTGAAAGCACCATCTTGATCCCGTTATAGCTGATCGGGTTGTGGCTTGCTGTGACCATCAGGCCGGCATCGGCGCCGCTGTTGTCGGTATGGAAATAGACCTCTTCCGTCCCACACTGTCCGAGCGGCAATACATCGACGCCGCTGTCCAGCAATCCCTGCGCAATGGCGTGGGCGAGTGCAGGGCTGTCCTGGCGCATGTCATGGCCGACAACGACTGCCCGTCGCGGTTCGTGAGCGGCGACTGCCTGTCCGAAACGGTAGGCAAATTGGGCGTTGACCTGGCCGGGTATTTCACCGCGTATATCGTAGGCTTTGAAGGCTGATGTCATTGGAGGCTTTCAGGATCAGCTGTCGTTGAACACACCCCATTGCTTTCGCATAGCCGGTGCCTGTTGGCCAGTGCGATGTTGTCGAGGCTTTGGCTGCGGGCTCAAACGCCGCGGGTCGTGATGATGGCGACGTCGGCGGGCGCGACTGTGCTTTCTCCCAAGACCAGCGTTCCTTTCAGACCAACAGCCGCCAGGTTCACCGGCGAATCGCCATAATTGAAAGCGAAAGTGTAGGTGCCTGATCGGCGGATGCGCAGTCCATCGGGGAGTTCCAGCGTCTCAAGACCCGCTTCCCCGCACAGCCGTCCTACAATTCCATCAAGACATATGTCGTTCGGCCAGCCGCCAAGATAGTAGCGCTTATCCTGGCGTACCAGCACAGGCTTTCCGTCAGAGCTGCTCAACTCGGTCCTGCACTGTTCGCCCGTTTTCAGGAATTCGCGCCAAAACATGAGTTGTCCCGGCATGTCATTCATGTCCAGCGGACTGTCGGCCCGGAGGCTCTCGACCTGCGCAACGGTCAAGTCCAGAAGATCGTCGGCAAGGTCGGGCGGCAGGTTGTCCGGAATGCGGAATTCGGTGGTCTTTGAGCCACTACGCGGACCGATCAGCACAACACCGCTAAAGGATCTGAGAGCATCGACAAGCGTTTGGTTCCATGCAAAGAGCCCGGGAATGAGGACGAGCCTGTAATTCGACAGATCCGCTGTGTCGGTCGGCAGAATATCAACAGACAGTCCCTTCCGCCGCAGCGCCCGGTAATGGTCGAAGACAAGGCGGAAATAGTCGAAGTCGCGACCCTGCGGCTGAATTTCCCACGCCCATGCGGACGCGTAGTCGAAAACAATTGCGGCCTCGGCCGGTTCGCCATCGGAAAACGCGAGCGCTTCGAGGTCCTTCACAACCGCTTTCGCCTCGTCAAAGGCCTCCGTCTCGACGCCGTCCGGGCGCAAAAGCCCCGCATGCATTTGCTCCTGACCGAAGGGCAACTGGCGCCAGCGAAAGTAACTCACCACCTCTGCACCATGGGCGAACGCCTCAAGCGACCAGAGCCGTACCATGCCATTGCGTGGCGCGGGATTGTGCTCGGCCCAGTTGACCGGTCCGGGCTGCTGTTCCATGACCCACCAGCGTCCGCCTGACGTCGCCCGGTAGAGATCGTGATGGAAGGCCTGAAAATCCGGATCGCCCGCCCTCGCAAAGCGCCGCCGCCAGGCTGCATCGGCATCCGAACGGTCCTCGAGAAAACCGAGCGGATAACTGTCCCATGCAGAAACATCGAGATCTCCGCCCAGTTCGAAATGGTCGAATGTTAGCGTCCGCCCCATGAAATTGTGGATCAGGTCGCGGCCCGGTGACAACTTGCGCAGGATGTTTGCCTGCAGGCGGTTGAAATCGACGACCTGATCGGAAGAGAACCTGTAGAAGTCCATTCGGTGCGCGGGATTGTTTTCGCTCGGAGTGAGGGCAGGGAGGTCAATCGCTTCAAATTCGTTGTATTCCATCGACCAGAAGACATTTCCCCAGGCCTTGTTCAGCTTTTCGATGCTACCGTAGCGTTGCCGCAGCCATTGTCTAAACGCCAGCAACGAGGCGTTGGACCAGTTTCGTGTGGTATCGTGGCAGGCATACTCATTGTCGATCTGCCAGCCTGTGATCGCGGGGTGTTGACCAAATCGTTCCGCCAGCGCGGTTACGATCCGTTCGCATTCGGCACGGTAACCGCGATGCGAAAAGCAGTAGTGCTTGCGCGAACCGAAGCCAATCGTGTGGCCGTGCTGATCGACCGGAAGCATGTCCGGCATCTCGTTGACCAGCCATTTCGGAGGCGTGGCCGTGGGTGTTCCCAGAATGATCTTGAGGCCCGCATCATGCATGGTCGCAATGGCGCGTTCCAGCCATTCGAACGCTGACTGACCGCGCGCCGGCTCAAGCCGCGACCACGCAAACTCGCCGATGCGCACATAGGCAATGCCAAGCGCCGCCATGCGCCTTGCATCTTCGGACCACTGTACCTCGGGCCAGTGCTCCGGGTAGTAGCACACACCGATTTTCCGGTTCGAAACCATAGTCGAGCCTCTAGATTTCTACCCTTGGTTCGAGGCGGCCGTTAAAGCGCCGGTCAAGCAGGAATGTCTTTCCCGCATGCGGCGTTTCGTTGAGCTCCTCTTTGCTCAGTTCGGTGGAAGCTGAGGTGACGATCATCTGCGACGCATCGCGTCCGACAAAAGAGGGGCAGGTTATCTTCGAACATGGCAACTCAATCGTTTCGACCACCTCTGCCGATGCGTTATAAGCCTGCACGCACGATCCCTCCCAGCGGGCAATCCAGATGAGACCGTCGGCATCCATGACGGCGCCGTCAGCCCAGCCCGGATGCTGCGGTTGGCGGACGAGAAACGGTTTCGGATCCTCGGTGGGCAGCCCGGTTTGCGGATCGGTGGCAACCCGCATGACCTTTCCTGTCACGGTATCCGTGTAGTAACCGACAGTCCCGTCCTGCGAGAAGCAGATACTGTTGGGGACCGTGATATTGCTGAAAATTCGCTGCAGCGCGCCGCAAAAGAAATGATAGATCGAACCCAGTTGCGGCTCGGCGGATTTGCCCATTGTGCCAATCCACATGGCCCCGCACGGATGCACGCGGCTGTCGTTGGAACGGTTTTCTCCGTTGTCCGACTCAAGTGCCGTTAATAGCGATAACGCGCCGTCCCGTACGCTTCTGACATAAAGGCCGTCTTCGGCCACGATCAGTTGACGGTCCGTATCGATGGTCGCCAACGCGCTGCCCATGACCGGCAGCTCGTGAACGATTGCCTGGTCGGCGGACAGCGGCTTTTCGATCAGTTTTTTGCCCAGGATGTCGAACCACCATGCCGTATCGGCAACGGCATCGTAGGTCGGGCCTTCACCGAGGAGGTTGATGGTATCGTCGAAAATCGAGCAGGCAAATCCCGGGACACTCACGCTCATCCCCCAAAAACTTCATCATAGGCGCGGACAGCGATGCGCGCATTCCCGGCAACGTCTTCGGCCTTCATACCTGGTTTGTAAAGGCTTGAGCCGAGACCAAACGTACGCACGCCCGCCGCCCCGTAGGCGCTGAAGTTTTCGTGCGACACACCGCCGACAGCGCCGATCTCGGTTCCAGGCGGCAAGACGGCCCGGATGGCCGCTATTCCGGCTGGCCCCAGAACGTTTGCGGGAAAGAACTTCAAACCGGAGGCCCCGGCTTGGACGGCGCTTAACGCTTCCGTCGGCGTAAACACACCGGGCATTGTAACCATCTTGAGCAAGCCGGCGTGCGCAATGACCGACCGGTCGACATTGGGACTCACCAAAAGCTTCCCCCCGGCATCGTCGAGCCGATCGACCTCTTCTTTGGTCAGGACCGTACCCGCTCCGAGCAGACAGCCTGCCGGAGCGGTATCCACTGCGATGCGTATCGAGCGGAAGGGATCCGGAGAGTTCAGCGGAATTTCAATCGCTTCAAAACCGGCCTCGACAAGTACGCTGATCGTATCGGCCACCTCTTCCGGTTGAATACCGCGCAAGATAGCAATAAGCGATCGTTTCAGGCCCGGCCATGGCGTCGTCGCGTTCATACTTTTGCCTGTCCATAGTGACGGCGGCGGTCATCTGCCGACCAGAACCGTTGTGCCCCGGCAATCAAGCCCTTAAGAACCGCGCCGTCTGCATCGGCGCCAGTGGCGTGAATATTCAGATGCTGAAGCGCCGCCCGGTAGATCTCAAAGAGATGTCCCGATGCAATCAGGTGAAGCGGTTCGACGGTTCCAAAAGCGGCGCGTGCGCCAGCAATTTCCCAGCCGATCATGAGGCCTGACAGCCTTTCATAGCCGTTTGACACGCTGCTGCCGTGGAGCAACTGGCCTGCCCGCACTGAAAACAAGAGGCTGGACACCGATGCCGGATTTTCGGCCGCCTCGAAGAGCGCCTGTTTGAATGAGGCACTGTGCGGGTCGCAACGGTCGATGCCGCTGACCGCATGCCGCAGAATGGATTTCCGGGCGAAAAGGTTGAACAATTCACCCGTCATAAAGGTAGAAAAACGTGTCACTCTGCCCGACTTGATGCAGACCCATTTGCTATGTGTTCCGGGAAGACATGCCCAGCCCGATGCGTCTGTGCTCGAAAAACAACCCAAAAGCTGCGTTTCTTCGCCGCGCATGACATCCGGTCGTGCTGCCTCGTCTTGTGCCAGACCCGGTAGAATACGAATATCGCGATGCGGATCATCAACGCTGACCGCGCTGTCAAATATGCCGGACAATTGTGCTGGAAGCCGCAGGTAACGGGCCTCCCGCCAGCCCTGTCGCGACCCGGCCATACCGCAGATAATGACCGGCAAATCAGATGGCGCTTCCATGTCCTGCAGATGCGTCTCCATGATCGCCTTGAAGCCGGATTCGGCGGCACTGTTCATTCCCTCGCCGCTGCGGCGCTCGCCAAGCACGGTTCCGTCACTGGCCACAAGCCAAATCCGAAAATGCGATGTGCCCCAGTCTATCGCTGCACAGAAAGGATCCATCAATTCAGCCCGTCATCACGACCCCGCCATCGACCACCAACGCCTGGCTGGTCATCATCCGGGAAGCAGATGATGCGAGGAAAAGCGTCGGTGTAACGATGTCTTCGGGCATGATTTCCTGTTTGAGACATTGTCTTTCGATATGGGCGGCCAAGGCTTCCGGTGTCACCCACAATTCGCGCTGCCGGTCGGTCTGGACCCATCCGGGCATCAGCGCATTGACGCGGATATTGTCCTTTCCCAACTCCCGCGCAAGCCCGCGTGTCAGCCCGGTGATTGCCGATTTCGACGTGACGTAGACCGGATAGCCTTCATTTCCCATCATGTAGGAGATGGACGAGAAATTGATGATCGAACCGGACCCGGCCGACCGCATATCGTTCGCGACCTCCTGGGCCGTGAAGAAATGTGGCCGCAAATTGACATTGATCGTCCTGTCCCAGTCTTCGACGGTAAACGCGTGCAGTTCGTGGCGGTTATCCGAAGCAGCATTGTTCACAAGAACGGTGATCGGTCCGTGCGTCTCGCGGGCCGTCTGGATCGAGACCCGCAGGGCGTCGATATCCGTTATGTCGCATTTGATGAACAGCGGCCGGTTCTGGTATTCTTCCTCCAGACGGTCGCACAGCGCGCTTGCGTCGGAGCGTTGAACGAATGCAACCTTTGCGCCCTGCGCCACAAACCCTTCCGTCAGCCACGCGCCGATCCCCGATCCGCCGCCCGTGATAAAGACCGACTGTCCCTTCAGATCTTCGAAATGTGCCTCAAGCTTCATCGTTTTAAACTCCAAGATGGTTCCGACTGCACCGCTTCCGCGCCAAGCGAAATGCGCTGAACTGTGCTTCGCGAAAGGGTGTATGAATCCGGCGCTTAATGGCGCACTCCTTCGACCACCCACATGGTTTCGGGAAAGCTCCACGGCAGGGTCAGGCCGTGATTCATAAGATAGGTTCCTGTCAGATCGACAGCCTCCGATTTCAGTTTGACGGTGCCGCGCGAAAGGTGACCGGCTTCGTCCCGGTTGATCAATGCGATTTTGTAAAGCGCATCCGGATCAAGCCGGGTAAGTCGCAGGGGTCTCGGCGCGATTTGGCTGCTTGTTGTCGCTTTGCCCGCGAACACGATGAAGCGGCTCCCATCGGCGGCGATTTGCTGTTCGGCGACCACCGCCGGGTCGGCGCTTTCCAGCCGCAAGATATCGGCATGCATCGTCCAGTCACGGTTGCTCTTCCACCATGCGATCACATTCGACAGTATGGAAGCTTCTTCGTCGGTCAACTCGCGCGGATCCATTTCGATCCCCATATGCCGCTGCGCCGCAACCCATGCGCGGAAACGCATGTCCAGTATCCGGCCGGACGTATGGCAGCGTCGGGGCCCGACATGGCTCCCGGTAACAGCAGCCGGCAGAAACAGGGCTGCATTGTGCTGCATGCTGAGACGCTCAAGCGCATCGTTGCTGTCGCTGAGCCAAACACGATGGGTCCGCTTGAGTATACCAAAATCGATGCGCCCGCCGCCCGAGGCGCAACTCTCGATTTCGATCTTCGGAAATGCCTCGCGCAGCCGGTCCAAGAGCGCATAGGACCCTCGTGTTTGGGCAGCATCCGGCATTGGCAGAACCCGGTTGTGATCCCATTTGATGTAATCGATCGCATGGCTCCCGAGCAGCGTCGCGATACGGTCGAAGAGAAAGTCACGGACCTCCGTCAAAGCCATATTCAGAGCTTTTTGATTACGGCCCAGGATCTGGTCCTCTGCACCCAGTGCCCAGTCCGGATGAGCCCGGTGGATGTCGGAATCCGGATTAATCATCTCCGGTTCGAACCAAAGGCCGAAAGTCATTCCGAGACTGTGGACATGCGATATCAACGGGTCGAGCCCGTCAGGATATTTTCGCGGATCGACCTCCCAGTCGGAAAGCGCGCGGGTATCGTCGTCCCGGCGGCCGAACCAGCCGTCGTCAAGTACGAAGCGTTCTGCGCCGAGCTCCGCCGCGCGGCTGGCAATCGACTGGAGTTTTTCCAGATCATGGTCGAAATACACCGCCTCCCAACAATTGAAATGGATCGGCCGTGCACGGCTTTCGTTGGGAAATTGTACGATAACGTCCCTCAGATGGCGTTGAAACGCGACGGCGCAGCCATTCAGACCGTCATCGGAAAATGTGATGTAAAGTGGCGCTGTCTCGAACCGGGTTTGCGGCGCAACTTCCATACGCTCTGCGTGACCGAATTGAATCTGGCGCCGGCCGTCCGGCAATTCCTCGGCAATCATCTTGTGCCCGCCTGACCAGCCATAGTGAAAGGCGTAAGCTTGGCCATGTGTGTTTGTTGCGCCGCGGCACGGTACAATCACTCCTGGAAAGTGCTCGTGTCCGGTCCTGCCCGTGCGGTTTTCGCGAAAACGCATTCCGGGTGACCATGCCGTACGGTTGAGTTGGAATTCTCCGCACCAGCGTCCAGCAAAATCGATCAGTTCGTCGGAGAGTTGGGGCGCGGGCATCACCGGTGCGGACATCCAGTGCAGATGGATTGGCTGCTCCGATTTGAGCAGCGCCTGCGTTTCGATCACGTGAGTCTGGGCGTTGATCCGAAAAACTGCCGTGTAGACGAGCCCGTTGTTTTCGTCCGAATAGGTAAGGCGCAAGTTGCCTGGCTCTTCCTGCGCCGAAACGAGGCAGAATTTGGTCAGCAGCTGCGTCCCGTCCTCAGCGCGCAGGATAAGGCCCGGTTGGCCGGGAAAGGTGCGTGTTGCCTCCGGCGCGATCGAAAGATCCGGATTGAGGTCGAGCATGCCGCCCGTCACGTCAATTGCATGGACAGAGAAAAGAGTGCTCAAATCCTCGTTGTCCGGCAATCTGGGCCCCCAATAGATCACCTCAGCTAGACGATCCCGCTGGCAGCCGAGCACCAGAGTCTGACGCCTGTCATCCAGCCGCCAGCACTGGATCATGGTCGCCTGCCAGTACGAACGTATCGGATCATTTGACCGCTCCAAGTGTCAGGCCGGCGATAAAGTGCTTCTGCATGAGGAAGAACATGGCAACCGGGGGCAGAGCAGCAACGATAGCGCCAGCGCTCATAAGGTGATAGGCAGCGCGGTATTGGGCATTGAACGACGTGATACCGGCCGTCACGGGCTGCGATTCGACGCCCTGTGTCAGGACAATGGCCCAGAAATAGTCGTTCCAGATAAAGGTGAAAATCAGGACGCTGAGTGCGGCGATGGCCGGCTTCATAAGCGGCAGCACGATGTATACGAAAATGCGCCATTCGGCGATGCCTTCCACGCGCGCCGCCTCAATGAGGGCGAACGGCAGACCCTTTATGAAGTTTCGCATGAACAGGGTGCAAAAGCCGGTTTGAAAGGCGATGTGAAAAAGCACGAGCCCGGTCTTGGTGTTGTAGAGTCCCAATTCCAGCGTCAAATCGCGTACTGGAACCATCAGGATCTGGAACGGCACGAAATTGCCCGCAACAAAAAGGAAGAAGATCCACAGGTTGAGTCTGAACTTGTAGATCCCGAGCGCGAAACCCGCCATGCATGCAAGCGCCACGGCGCCGATTGCAGTGGGGACCGTAATCAGCAGCGAATTGAGCAGGTAACGCGGCATGTCGGATTCGAAAAAGACTTTGCTGTAGTTCTCCCAGCCGCCGAATGTCGAAGGCAGACTCCAATACTGCCCGGCGGCAAAATCGCCTTCCGGCTTGACGGAGAACACCCCGACGGCAATCAGCGGCAGCAGCCACATGATCAGCGCCAGCGGAAGAAATGATTGGTAGGTGAGTTGCCAGCTTCGCGGCGATTTCTGGATGGGCGTTGGAAACATCTCAGCGCCCCCTTTCTTCTTTGTACATCGAGTAGAGGAAGTACGTTATGAAGAACAGCATGATGATGAACAGCACGACGGCGATTGCGGCGCCGTAACCCATGCGGAAGCCATATTCGGAAAGGGCGACTTCGAACATGTAGAAACTGAGGACGCGGCTTTCACCGAACGGCCCTCCATTCGTCATCACCGAAATGAGGTCGAACGAGCGCAAAGCGCCGATTATGGTCACCACAAATGCGATGAAGGTCGCCGGTTTGAGTTGCGGTACAACCACGTACCAAAGCATCTTCCAGCCCTTCGCGCCATCGAGCCTTGCCGCTTCGATCTGTTCCGGATCAACCGCATTGAGGCCGGTCAGATACAGGATCATGCAATAGGCGGTCTGCGGCCAGATGCCGGCAGCAATAATGCCATATGTAACATAGGCCGGATCGCCCAGCACGTTGACGGGCCCGAGGCCGAACCATCCCAGGATTGTGTTGAAAAGGCCGAAGGTCGGATCGTAGAACCATGTAAAGACCAGACCGACGACCACTTGGCTGATTACGAACGGGAAAAAGAACAGGGATTTGTAAAGTCTGATGCCGAAAACGGTCTGGTTCAGGAATAGGGCAATGAAAAGGCCCGCGGGAATGGCCAGCAAGTATAGGACCAGCCAGATCAGGTTGTTCCTCAGTGACGTATAAAACGCCGGATCTTCCCAGAGTTCACTGTAGTTTTCGGTTCCAACAAACTCACGTTCACCAAGCCCATCCCAACTGAACAGCGAGATTTCAAAGCTCTGGAAAATCGGAAAGATGACATAAAAGAGAAAAAACAGAATGCCGGGCGCCATGAAGAGCCAAGGCGTGATGCTGATTTCATTGCGCTTGTACCAGGACCGCTGAGCGCTTTCGAATTCCGATTTGCTTAGACTGACAGTGGACATCGCGATCCCCGCTCTTTCGCTGCTAGGACAGATCGTGCCGACCGGTCTCTTGGTGAACCGGACTCACGAGCTGGCTGGTCACGAAACAAAAAAAGGGGCGGGTTCTTTCAGCCCGCCCCTATTCGTTTACTGATAGACACGCTCGCGGGTTTTCTCGAGGCGCTGCAGGATTTGATCCAGATTGTCCGGTCGCACCATGAATTCCTGAAAGCCCTCCATGCCGACCTTGGCCATTTCGGCCGGTGCGTCGCGATCAAAGAACTGCGCGAGGGCCGAGGCATTGTTCAGCATCTCGAATCCCTGGCGGACGAATTTGTCATCCGTGTTGACGCTGGCTTTGTTGTTGACCGGCAGCTGTCCGAGGCTTGCATTCATCGATGTCTGAACCTCGGGTGAGGCGACAAACCGAAGGAAGGCCCGTGCAGCTTCCTTGTTTTCCGCGCCGGAGGGGATGTGAAGCGTATCCGTCGGCGCTTCTTCCGCCATCGGGATACCTTCTGTAATCAGCGGGAACTGGTAAAAATCAAGCTGATCGTCTGTCAGCCCCGCCGACTTGATCGGATCGACTGCGAAGTTGCCCATCAGATAAGCAGCGGCCTGACCGTCGACAAGAAAAGGGATGGCCTCCTGCCAGCTATAGGCCGTGTGGTCATCGATAAATGCGCCCATATCGATGAGCTCGCGCCAATTGGCCATGGTCTTCTTGACCCGGTCATCCGTCCAGCTTTCCTTTCCGGCGGTCAGCGCCATGTGGAATTCGTAGCCGTTGGTGCGCAGGTTGAGGTAGTCGAACCAGCCGGCCGCCGTCCAAAGGAACTTGGTACCGATCGTGTAGCACTTCCTGCCGGAATCGATGATTTTCTGACAGTTGGCCTTTTCCTCTTCCCATGTGGTCGGAACACTCAGACCCAGTTCGTCGAAAATGTCTTTGCGATAGTACAAGCCCCACTGGTAATAGGTATAGGGAATGCCCCACTGCTTGCCGTCAATCGTCATTGCGGTTTTGGTGGATGCCAGTTCCTGCGCAAGCTCGCCAGTCCACATATCGGACACATCTTCGAATAAGCCCGTCGTTACGTATGGCAGCATGCGGTTACCGGCATACCATGTTGCCACATCTGGCGGATTGGCCGTGAGAAAGTTGCGGATTTGCGTCTTGTAGGCGTCGCGGTCGATAATCGTTGTTTCTATATTCAGATCGGGGTGCATTTCGCCGAATTGAGCGATTACGCCCTCGAAGGTCGCGCGTGGTGCTGGATTCGAAGTATCGAGAAAGATCTTCATCTCGCCGCTGAGTTTTTCGTCTGCGGCAAAGGCGCCCGTCATCAGAACGGCACCAGCAGCAAGCGCCATCGCTGACGCTTTCAAAATGGAACGCATGGTTTCCTCCCTTAAGGTTCCAAATAATGAAACTTACATTTATATATTGAAATTGGAACATGATTGGCATAGCGTTGTCAAGAATATCCTCGCCGCCGCTTGCCGGGGGCAGGGTATGGGAGGAAAGAGGTTGCAGAGCGAGCGCAAGTCTAGCGGCACTGTGGGTAAAGCGTTGAGCGTGCTCGACGGGGTGGCTGCCTTCGAACGGCCGGTCCGCTTCAATGACATCCTCGAAAAGTCAAACTATCCCAAGGCCACCCTCTATCGCATCCTGCAAAATCTCGTAACCGAGGACCTGCTGTCATATGATCGCAAATGGCAGACCTATTCGCTTGGCGTCAGGCTCGTTCGTCTTGCCCACTCGGCCTGGACCCAGGCGTCGCTGGCGCCCGTTGCGTATCCGCATCTGACTGCCTTGAGCGAGGCCACTGGCGAGACGATCCATCTGGCCCAGCTGGACGGACCGCATGTGCTTTACCTCGACAAGCGCGACTCCAAACGCCGCGTCAATATGTTCTCGGAAGCCGGCAAAGTCGGACCCGCTTACTGCACAGGTGTCGGAAAGGCGATGCTCGCCCATCTTCCCGATCAGGAATTGCGGCGCGTGCTGGCCCAGCAGTCATTTCATCGCTTCACCGAGTCGACGATTTGCTCCCGGAAAGAACTGACTGTCGAACTTGAGCAAGTTCGCAAGCGCGGCTACGCACTCGACCGCGAAGATCACGAGCCTGGAATCATCTGTGTGGCAGTTCCCATTCTATCCGGTACCAGTCAGATGATGGGTGCCATCTCGATCACGAGTACGTCAGCCCGAACATCGCTCGGACGACTGGAAGAATTCGTACCCGATTTAAAGCGCGCTGCCGGCGCAATCGCCTCCGCAGCGGAATATTGGCGGTTCCCGGAAAATCGGCAACTGCCGGAAAGAATGGAGATGTAGCAACATGTCAGGGGTCGTACTTCAGGATGTAATCAAAAGATACAACGATGTGCAGGTGATCCATGGCGTGGATTTGCAGATCGAAGATGGTGAGTTTTGTGTCTTTGTCGGACCCTCCGGTTGTGGCAAGTCGACATTGCTGCGAATGGTCGCCGGTCTGGAGGAGACCACGGAAGGAAAAATCTCCATCGGCAGCCGTGACGTAACACGTATGGACCCGGCGCAGCGTGGTGTTGCAATGGTTTTCCAGACCTATGCGCTCTATCCGCACATGACGGTCAAGGAAAATATGGGATTTGGGCTGAAGATGAACGGCCATCCAAAAGCCGAGATCGATCAAAAGGTCGCGGAAGCCACCCGCATTCTGAAGCTGGAGGAGTATCTCAGCCGCAAGCCCTCGGCACTGTCGGGTGGCCAGCGTCAGCGCGTATCCATAGGACGCGCGATTGTCCGCGGGCCGGAGGTATTTCTCTTCGACGAACCGCTTTCAAACCTCGATGCGGAACTGCGCGTTGAAATGCGTGTGGAAATCGCCCGGCTGCACAAGGAGATCGGTGCCACCATGATTTATGTGACGCACGATCAGGTGGAAGCCATGACTCTCGCCGACAAGATCGTCGTTCTTCGCGGCGGATATATCGAGCAGGTCGGCGCACCACTCGAGCTATATCGCGATCCGGACAATCGGTTTGTTGCCGGCTTTATCGGCTCGCCCGCTATGAACTTTCTTGCAGGCACAAGCACCGGTGACGCGGTTGAGGTCCCGGCGTTGAAAGGCAGCTTCAAGCTCCCGTTGAAAATGCCCCCCGGAGGTACGCCAATCATCCTCGGCGTTAGGCCTGAACACATTGACATCGACCGGACGGGAGATACGCTTTCGGTCGAACTGACGGAAGCGCTTGGCGGCGTCTCCTACGATTACCTCGTTGCCGACACCGGCGAAAAGATCATTGTTGAAGAACACGATGAGGAACGTTCGGCCGAGAATTCCAGGGTCAGCATCAGTTTCGATCTCAAACGCGCGATGCTGTTTGACGGCCAAACGGAGGCGCGTATCCGGTAGTTGGCCGACAGAGGGTATGCTGGCAAGGCCGGCGCACATCGACCGCAAAAGACCATTTTTGGAGAATGCGCGCTGCACTCCATCCACAACGCGCAGGTAGCGGAAGCTGAATTGACATTAGAACAAGTTCTTGACCCGATCGATGACTTGCGCGAGCAGCCGTTTGAGATACTTTCGCCGAAATTCCTTGACCGATTACTTGAGTAATCCGTCTTTGACTGTCCGCGCTTTTTTTGCCTGGAATCAAACACCCAGGCCACGTCGACGGGCGCGCTGGGTCAGCGCGCCCGAAAGGAAAACATCAGTTTGATGGCAGAACCACAGCGTCGATAACGTGAATGACGCCATTGTCGGTAACGATGTCGGCTGACACCACATTTGCGTTGTCAACGGTTACGCCCGAAGACGACTTTTCAACGAGAAGTGTCCGATCACCGCCCGATTTCAGCGTCCTGACGTGGATCGCGCGACCGGGAAGGTCGGTAGACATCAGTTTACGCGGCAAAACGTGGTACGAGAGAATCGCAGCGAGCTGGTCTTTGTTTTCCGGCTTCAGCAGGTTTTCGACAGTGCCCGCCGGAAGGGCTGCAAAGGCTTCATCAGTTGGCGCAAAGACCGTGAGGTTGTCGCCGCTCGCAAGAGCGTCGGCGAGGCCCGCTGCCTGCGCTGCGGCGAGCAGCGTTTCAAAGCTTCCTGCCTGCTGGGCGGTTTCGACGATGTTGGCCGCTGAAACCGGCGCGCTCATGCTCAGGCCAGCCACCACGGCTGCCGCAATTGTCAGTTTTTTCATGATTTCCTCCTGTTTGGGATGCGGGCTATACGAAACGCGACTTGCGTCGGATCACCGGCGCGGCAAAAAGAACCCTCGATTATTTGCTTTTTACTGATATTTTCGCCTTAAACCGTGATCCACCCGCTCCCGTCTCGCGTATTAGGTCCATTACAAACTATCGAGACGGGCGATGCTGAAAGCCTTGAGTATGGAAGAAACGACGGAGGCGCCGGATGAACGTCCGGAGCAGTCACTCCACGAAACGTTGATAGCGGATGTCGCTTCTTCCAAGGATCGAAAGGCTTTCGAAGCGCTTTTCTTGATTTTTGGGCCCAAGGTGAAGGGCATGATGCTGAGCTCGGGCGCCAGCAACGACCTCGCCGAGGATATGATGCAAGAGGTCATGTTGACGGTTTGGCGAAAGGCTGCGCTTTACTCGGCCGGACGCGGCAGCGTTGCAACATGGATTTTTACCATCGCCCGCAATGCACGTATCGACCGCCTGCGCCGGCAACCGGTGCAGCCGTATGTTGATGTGGAAACGGTTTCGATCGCCTGTGAAGCGCCTGATGCGGAAACGAGGGTAATCGGAAGCCAAAACGAGGAACGGGTGCGTGAGGCGCTGGAATTGTTGCCGGAAGAGCAAAAAACAGTGATCGAACTCGCCTTTTTGAAATTCATGCCGCAAAGCGAGATAGCGGCAAAACTTGACTTGCCAATTGGTACCGTGAAATCGCGGACCCGGCTGGCATATAAAAAGCTGAAAGAGAAGCTTGAGGATCTGAAATGAGCATCCATCATCACCTCGATGATGCGTCGCTAATGCGCTACGCAAGCGGAGACCTCGATCCCGCATTCTGTGTTATTGTCGCCTCGCACTTGGCCATGTGCGAAACATGCCGCAATGCCGTGCGAATGGCTGAAGCCCTTGGCGGAGATTGTCTTGAACACGGTCCGCAGGCAGATGTGTCGGCTGATGCGTTTGCACGCATCTCCCATCTGCTCGATGCTGAAGCCGAAAACCGGCCAACGGCAACGGCTGCGGTTATGGAAAGGCCTAAGGAGGTCTCTACACAGGTCAATGCCGAAGTTCCGTTGCCTCTCCAGGGCCTTATCGGTGACTCGATCGACGCATTGGACTGGCAATGGCTCGCGCCTGGTGTCCATCGTCACCGGATTGAAATGGCAGGTACTTCGTCATCCCTCTTCATGTTGAAGATTGGCCCGGGCCGCAAAATGCCGGAACATGGTCATGGCGGCGTGGAAATGACGCTTGTTCTTCGCGGATCTTACAGCGATACATTTGGCCGTTTTGGCCGCGGAGACATTGCTGATCTGGATGAACATGTAGAACATCAACCCTTTGTGGATTCGGCGGAAGCATGTGTTTGCGTCGTTGCGACCGAAGAACCGACCCAGTTCAAGGGTGTCATGAGCCGCCTGCTGCAGCCGCTCGTGGGGATCTGACCGGCCTATGGTGCAACGCCGGCTCGGCAATGTATGGATTGTCGGAGCAAGTTCCGGCATTGGCGCAAGCCTTGCAAAACTGGCGGATGATCGCGCCGATCACATTGCTGTTTCGGCGCGTTCAAAAGAAGGGCTGGAGAGCGTCGCAAACTCTGGCCAACATATTGTCTCATATCCGCTCGATGTAACCGACCACGAGGCGGCCTATAAAACCGCTGAAGAGATCGAGCAGCGTTTCGGCAGCATAGACCTCGCTGTATTCTGCGCCGGCGTTTGGCATCCGATGTCCGCGGATTCGATGGACATCGACAAGATGCGCCAGACAATGGAAATCAATTACTTCGGCGCGGTCAATATCGTTAATGCCGTGCTGCCGGGTATGAAGAAACAGGGTAGTGGCCATATTGTCATTGTTTCGTCGGTCGCCGGCTATCGCGGCCTGCCTACCGCGGCTGCTTACGGTTCCAGCAAGGCTGCGCTTTCGCACCTGACCGAAACCCTGACCGTTGAGTTGCGCAAATACGGCATCGTCGTCACGCTGGTGAACCCTGGTTTTGTCGATACGCCTATGTCACGGGTAAACACCTATAAGATGCCCGGGATTATAAGCTCTGAGGCTGCCGCGGAAAAAATGCTCGACGGCATCTTAAAGCAGAAACCAGCTATCTTTTTTCCCTTTGGGTTCACCACATTCATGCGCGCGCTCAATTTTTTACCATACAGGGTCTTCTATTGGCTGGCCGGACGCATAGGGGGCGAAGGTAAAAACCAGTAACGGCTCACGTCCAGTTGTTCATGCGGCCATGTCGCGGCCGCGTGGACGGTCCGTGGTGAGCAGCGTGTCCGGTGCCGGAGGCTTGGAGAAAAAGGGAACGCGTTTGGCCCACAGTTTCAACGCTTCATAGCGGATAGCGAGCCACACCTTGGCGGTCATGAAACCATAGGCGGAGAACAACTTGACGAGCGTGCCGTCGCTCAAAGATCGGAAACGCCCGTTGAAGTGCGCTGCGACCAGCGGTCCACCGTCATCTTTCAGCAATATGCCGACAGACGCATCGTCACCCGGCAACCGTGTCCTGAACGAATAGCGGCCCTCAACCTTGTTGAATGGAGAGACGTGAAACACTTTGACACTGTCCTGACGTATGACGCCGTCGTCGGCTTCTTGCGCGCTCAGCGCATAAGTATGACGTTCGCCGAAAGTGTTGCTGACCTCGTAGATAACGATTGCCGTGCGCCCTTGGCCGTCGAGCCCATAGTAGACGGTCAGCGGATTAAAAACATATCCAAACACACGCGGGTAACACAGCATCAGAAAGCGCTGTACGTCATGAACCCCCAGCGCCTCTTCCGTACACTTCAATAGGTGCTGTTTGAGATCGTTTCCGGTACCGTGGTCGCGTTCATGTACGGAAAACAGATTGAAGCGGTTATGCGAAAACAGCCAGAGCCGGCGGCCGAGATCGGGCAGGCGGTCGATGTCGGCAAGAAGCGAGAAAACCGAGTATTCCAGACGGTGTGGCGCTGGACGCAGCCGTCGGTGAACAACTTTGCCGGCGTAAATCGCTTCACTGATCATTCAGCCACCTGAAGATACTCATCAAATCCGGTCCGCCGCATGTCGAAATCCGGGTCGCCGGCCCAGGGCCGCGCGACACCGCCCAGTTTTTCTGCCACTGCAAGACCGCTTGCAATGCCGTCCTCGTGAAAACCGTATCCGAGATAACTGCCGCAGTACCATGTGCGCCGGTAGCCCTGCAGCATCGGCATATTTTCCTGAGCGCGGAAGGCCTCGGCGGTAAAGACAGGATGGTCGAAGGACATCGCTTTGACCACCGCCTTGCTGTCGATTTCGCGCGGTGGATTCAAGGTAACGAAGATGTTGTTGCGCGTTTGCAGGGACTGCAACATGTTCATCCAATAGGTCACGCACAGGTCGCTGCCCATGTTGCCGCGCGACTTGATGTAGTTCCAGCTTGACCAGACCCGGTTCCGTTTTGGCATCCAGCTTTCATCGCGATGCATGACGGCGATGTTTTCCTGGTACGGAAATGCCTCAAGCAACATACGCTCCGCCCCATCGGTATCACCCAAGAGCTTCAGCGTCTGATCGGCATGGGTCGCCATCACCACGTGATCGAAAAGCCGCGTGACGCCGTCTTTCATCTCCACAAGGATGCGGTCGGGCCGTCGAACAATGTCTGTTATCCGCGCGTTCAAGACCGTTTCGAATGCGGCGTCTGCGACAAGTTTCTTGACATAATTGCGGCTGCCGCCAAGGACTGTGCTCCATTGCGGCCGGTTGTTGAACTGCAGCATTCCGTGGTTGGCGTAGAATTCGATGAAGCTCTTCGCGGGAAAGGCGAGCATTTTCTTGGCTGACGAAGACCATATCGCCGCGCCCATCGGCACGATGTGATCGTCGATAAAATCGCGCGAATAATTTTCCTGCTCAAGAAACTCGCCGAGTGGTGTGTCCGGGTGATAAAGGGCTATGCGGCGCCCGGCGTTGCGGAAAAACCGATTAATTTCCTTGAGGAGCATCCAGTGGCTGACATTGACCAGGTTGCGCCACTGGCCGAAATACCCCGATCCGTGCGCGGCATATTCGTATCGGCCGGAATCATGCGTTAGCGCAAAACTCATTTCGGAGTGTTTGCGCTCAACGCCCAAATGGCGGAATAGAGCGGAAAGATTCGGGTAGTTGCCGTCATTGTAGACGATGAAACCGCTGTCGACCGGGATGACGCCGTCGGCTGTTTCGACATCGATCGTATGCGCATGTCCGCCGAGGTAGTCGGCTCGTTCAAAAAGGGTAACGTGGTGACCTTTGCTTAACAACCACGCGCAGGAAAGACCTGCAATGCCGCCTCCTATCACCGCAATATTCAGCTTCCTCAACCGCGCCTCCTAGATTTGCTCCGTCACCCAGTAATCGAGATACGTCCGCGCCCTTCGCGCGGATCACTAAACCGTTAAATTACAAGCCAGATCGGCTCAGCACGGCCGGCTGCCCCCTTGTCGATACCGGCCGGCATTCTCCGCTGTTGCGATGCCCGTTCAGGCAGCCGGAAAACTGTATGATTTGAATTGCTCCCGCAGAACTGTTTTTTGTATTTTGCCTGTCGCCGTGTGCGGGATTTCGTCGACAAAGACGACATCGTCCGGCATCCACCATTTGGCAATATTGCCGCGCATGAAATCGAGGATGGCGTCCTTGGTCGGCTCGCGCCCTTCCTTGCGCACGATGACCAGCAGCGGTCGCTCACCCCATTTCTCATGCATGATTCCGATAACCGCGGCTTCTGCGACCTCGTCGTGACCGACGGCGAGATTTTCCAGCTCAATTGAAGAAATCCACTCGCCGCCCGACTTGATAACATCTTTGGCGCGATCCGTGATCTCCATGTACCCGTGGGGGTCGATATGGGCTACATCGCCGGTATCGAACCAGTTGTCTTCGTCAAACTGCTCGGCGCCTCGTCCCTTATAGTAAGATGATGAGACTGCCGGTCCGCGAACCTTAAGGCGCCCGAATGTCTTGCCGTCCCAGGACAGTGCATTGTTTTCATCATCGGTGATTTTCATTTCCACGGTAAATGGCGGGTGCCCCTGCTTGGCTTGCAGATCCAGCTTTGCTTCACCTTCGAGATGCGCGTATTCAGGCTTTATCGAACAAAGCGTACCGAGCGGACTCATTTCCGTCATGCCCCAGGCATGAATGACATTGGCGCCGTATCGATCCTGAAAGGCCTGTGTGATCGCACGCGGGCAGGCCGAACCGCCAATGACGACATTCTCCAGATCGGGCAGCGCGCCACCGGTTTTCTCCAGATGCTGCAGCAACATGAGCCACACGGTCGGCACGGCAGCGGTCATGGTGACGCGTTCTTCGGTCAACAACTCGTAGATCGACTGACCGTCCATGCCGGCGCCCGGCAGCACCATGCTTGAGCCGACCATCGGGCAGACAAAGGCGGTAGACCAGCCATTGGCATGGAACAGCGGCACGACCGGCATCATCCGGTCGCGTGACGCCAGATTCAGCATGTCCGGCTGCGCTGCCGCCATGGCGTGGAGAACGTTTGAGCGGTGCGAGTAAACGACGCCTTTAGGGTCGCCGGTCGTACCAGATGTGTAACACATCCCGGCAGCCGATGTTTCGTCGAACTCGCGCCACGCGAAATCGCTATCGGCTTGCGCGACCCACGCCTCATAGGGCACGGCATTTGCCAGTTTCGTTTCCGGCATATGTGCCGTATCGGTCAGTACAATAACCTTCTCGAGACTTGGCACCTTGTCGGCAATGGCTTCGACAATCGGCAGAAATGTCAGGTCGACAAAAAGCAGCCGGTCTTCCGCATCGTTCATGATCCAGGCGATCTGTTCCGGAAACAGGCGTGGATTGAGCGTGTGATAGACCGCACCCAGACCCAGTATTCCATACCAGACCTCAAGGTGCCGCCACGTATTCCATGCCATCGTCGCGACCCGGTCGCCGAAACCGATGCCGTCCTTTTCCAATTGCTTCGCCACCTGTCGGGCGCGGCCGCCAATGCCGCGGTAATTGGTGCGGTGTATGGGTCCTTCGACCGAGCGCGTCACGATTTCGCGATCGCCGTGATAGGTGGATGCGTGATCGATGATCTTGTGGCACAGGAGTGGCCAGTCCTGCATCAATCCTTTCATGATTTTCCTCCCCGGGGCATGATGTGTTTTGTTGTTTGGTTGCCTCTGAGTATGGCGGTCTATCCGCTGCAGGAAAAGATGTAAATTGCGTTCACTTGAGGCTTGTAGCGCAGCGCGCGGCCAAGGGGGACAGGACCGGGATAAAAAACGGTTTTCAGCGGTTGTCGCCGGCCGGGTTTTTATCCTGTTCATGTTTATTTGGCTAAATTTGCGGAATTCTCGAATTCGATTTCGAAATCACATACGATCACATACAACTGCACGCCGGTATGCGATTCAGTTGGGAAGGGGCGCACTTGCTGCGATATGTGATGCTGTTTTTGCTGGGTCTGGCGGTGCTTGCGCCCGGCATAACGCAAATGCCGCCGGTGGACCGTGACGAGGCGCGTTATCTTCAGGTAACAAAGCAAATGGTTGAAAGCGGAGACCTGGTCGATATCCGTTTTCAGACCGAACCTCGCTATGACAGTCCGGTCGGCATCTACTGGCTTCAATCTTTTGTTGTTGCCTTGTCCGGCGGCGAGGATGCGCCCGTTGCCGCCTATCGCATCGTCTCTGTGATTGCCATGGCCGCATCTGTCGCGGCCTTGTACTGGGTTGGACAGGCAATGTTCGGACCGGTCGCGGGCCTCATTGCTGCACTGATGCTGGCCGGCATCTTCGGAGCCGGCTTTGAGGGACGGCTGGCAAAAGCCGATTCCGTCCTGCTGCTGGTGTCGATTATCGCGCAAGGATGCCTCGCCCGCGTTTACCTTGGCGCACGCGAAAGCGCACCGGCGCCAATGTCTGTCGCGCTGGGCTTCTGGATCGCGCAAGCCGTTGCGATCCTGATCAAGGGGCCGATCACGCCGCTGCTCAGCCTTGTCACGGTCCTGTTCCTGCTGCTCGCCGACAGACAGCGCAGCCGCGCCTGGCTGGCCGATCTCCGGCCGCTGCGCGGCGTGCTTCTTGCCCTCCTGATCGCGCTGCCGTGGATGGTGCTTATCACTCTGGAAAGCGATGGCGCTTACTGGCGGCAGGCACTTGGAAGCGGTCTGTTTGCGAGCATCTTCGGAGCCGGCGAGGCAAGCGGCACGCTCCCGGGCTACTACCTGTTAACCTACTCGCTTTACATGTGGCCGTTTGGCCTTGTCGCCGTGATCGGCGGTACCTATGCGCTCAGGCGCATGTTTGAAGATCCGGGCCTGCTTTTTTGTGTCGCCTGGTATGTGCCGCTTTGGGTCTTGTTCGAGTTGATCCCGGTAAAGGTGCCGCATTACATCCTGCCGGCCTATCCGGCGCTGCTGCTGCTTGGCGGCTGGTATCTCAGCCAGGCGGTACGCACCCTGGAGCAGCCGCGCTGGTGGCAGCGTCTGGTTCACGGCATCACCGGATTTGGCGTCGTCTTCGTCACCATCGGCTTGTCGGTCATCGCCGTCATTGTGCCGATCTATTTCGGCAGGGATTTTTCTTTCTGGACCATTCCGATGGTGATGCTGCTGCTCATGGCCTGCTGGTTTGGTCTCGGCTACGGCCTTGAGCTTTCGCCAATACGGCGCGTCTTTGTCGCCATGATCACGGCCACCGCCGCCTACGGCCTGATGTTTACCACCATTCTGCCGAACATCGATCAGATATGGATTAGCCGGCAGATCGCCGAACGGTTCGATGAACTGAAGGCCTGCGAAGACTCAACGCTTGCCGCCGTGACCTATCATGAGCCGAGCCTGGTGTTTCTCGCCGGCACGCAAACGATGCTCACCGGCCCGGGCCGTGCCGCAGAGCATTTGCTGGCCGATCCGGAATGCGCCATGGCGGCGCTGACCGAGCAGGACAGGCCGGCATTCCTGACCGCGCTCGGCGAGGCCGGCGCGCAAGCCGAGGCGCTCGAGCGGATCTCCGGCTTCAACTATTCGCGCGGCCAGCAGGTATCGGTGCGCCTCTACCGCATCGCTGCCAATTGACGGTGCATGGCAATCTCGCCGCAGCGGCGCGCCTGGCCGGAACCGGAGTCGGTGCCTGCAATCGGATGTTGTCACGCAAATGTCGCGGCCATAAAGTAACAACCTGCCCGGCAAGACGGGCAGCGCCATGCCGTCTCGGCCGAGCGGACGATCCAATTTTCAGCGCAACGGGGAGTAGACAATGAAACAGGCTATAGGAGCTATTGTGGTCGCGGCCGTGCTTTGCACGCCGCTCATGGCAGCGGACAACCGCGTCGATCAGATCCGCCCCGATGCACCCGAACTTGCCGCCTTCGGCGATGCACCGGTTGGCGTGCGCACGATGACCGTCACCAACCCCGATCAGATCGACATCTTGAACGTCGAGAACGCCCAGAGCCTGCCGCGCTACGATCGGCCGCTGACGCTGGAAATCTGGTATCCCGCCGCCGCCGGCACCGGTTCGGGCGGCACCTATGAGGGCGTTTTGCTGCGCGACGGCGTCACCACGGTTGACCTGACTGGCAGGGCCGTCCGCGATGCCGAGCCCGCTTCGCCCGACGCCGGCTATCCGCTCATCATCGTTTCCCACGGCTATCCGGGCAACCGCTTCCTGTTGAGCCATCTCGGCGAAAACCTGGCGAGCAAAGGCTATGTCGTGGTATCCATCGACCACACCGAAAGCACCTATGACAATCGCGCCGCCTTCGGCTCGACCCTCGTCAACCGTTCGCTCGATCAGACGTTCGTGCTTGATACCATCGACACAATGTCCAAACAGGCGGACAGTTTCCTGAACGGGCTGGTCAATGCCGATGACACCGGCATCATCGGCTATTCCATGGGCGGCTATGGCGCCGTGATCACCGCTGGCGGCGGTGTGACCCAGGCGAGTACCGAATTTCCCTGGGGCGCGCCCAAAGGCACGCTGGCTGTGCACCTGGCGGGCAGCGAAAGCCACGAGGCGTTGATCGACCCGCGGATCAAGGCGGCGGTGGCGATCGCGCCCTGGGGCATGAACACCGGTTTCTGGGATGGCGCCGGGCTGTCCGGCGTGCGCATTCCGATGTTCTACATTTCCGGCAGCGATGACGATGTCTCGGGCTACGAGAACGGCACCAAGGCGATCTTCGACGGCAGCACGAACACGGACCGTTATCTCTTGACCTTCCAGTATGCCAACCACAATGCCGGCGCGCCGATCCCCGCTCCGGCGGAATCCTGGCAGCCGTCCGAGCATCTCGATTTCATCCCCTTCGACCATTACGCCGATGCGGTGTGGGACAATGTGCGCATGAACAACATCACCCAACATTTCGTCACCGCCTTTTTCGGCCAGTATCTCAAGAACGATGGCGAGATGAGCGCCTATCTGGATCTGATCGAGAATTCCGGCGACGGCGTCTATGCGGCCGAGGACGACGGCACGCTCAAGCCCGAGCACACCTACTGGAAGGGCTTTCCGGACCGCACCGCCAAGGGGCTGAGCCTTGCGCGCAAGTCAAAAGGTGAGTAGGCGCACGCAATGGGCGTCAGGGGTGGCTTCCGCACGAATTGCTTAACGAAGGAGATGAGACCCATGTCATCCATGTGCAGATTGCGGCCGTTTGCCTTGGCTTCGGCGGTGCTGGCCTGCGCCGCCCCGGCGCTCGCCCAGAATGATAGCGAAGCGGCAATCGCGCCCTGCATCGAAGCCGCGGGAACCTATCTCACCACCCGCACCATCAAGGCAGAAGGCGGGCCTGATGTGGTGATGCGCAGCCTCCTGTCGCTGACCGGAGACGGCCAGGCCTTCTTTACCGATTCGTCGCAAGGCGGCGTCCTCGACTACCAGCCCTTCAGCGACGGCCAGGGCGCCTGGGGCTGTGTCCTGGCCAGGGAAGGCACGATACGCCTGACGGCGCTGATCCTCGATTTCACCTTCCCCAACGATGCCGACCCGGACGCCAAGATCGCCCGGCTTGATATCAGCGCCGATGTCGCGGTGGCGAGCGGCGAAATCAGCGGCAGCACGACGATCGGTTTCGTGGCCCTAGACGGCAACCCCTTCGACAAGACCCGGCTGAGCGACCCGATCGACTACACCTTCACCGGCATGAAGGTGGAAGCGTCGCGCTGAGCGCCAAGCGCCGCCGCGCAGTTTCCAATTGCCACTGGGCCGAGGATCGGCTATCCACGACTGCGCTTAACGGCGCTCTGGCACCCGTAGCTCAGCTGGATAGAGCGCTGCCCTCCGAAGGCAGAGGTCACAGGTTCGAATCCTGTCGGGTGCGCCAAATTTATAAATAATTTCAATTAGTTAGCACGTTTAGTGTGGCGCGGGGCTTTTTGAAAAGAACCACATAGGAACCACCGCGAAAGGTCTTTTCATTGCGTTTGTCTGCTGGACAAATTTGTTGTGCAACGCATTGCGTTGATCAAGCGGCGTTTGAAAAGCATTATTGTTGGATCGAGGCACATCGTTGTTCGCAGCGCGGAGCTGACGTTCAAACCATGGGCAGTGCTTAAAGCAGCACTTGCAAGGCAATCGACAGCAAATCCTTATAACACCCTGTTACCGCGAAATTACATGGTTGCTCGGCTATCTTGAACCGAAGTTCCGCTTCAAGCAAATTGCTGTTTCAAGAGACTGCGCCAAGGTCATTACCGCAGCGAAACATACAGGAATAGGCCAGAAATGAGCAGTGAAACGAATAAGACGGGTAAACCACGGCCATCATCCCGGGTCTGTATACCCTACCTCGTGACGATCCCGAGAGCGATCGTGATCGCTGCGTTGGCTATATCAGTCTTTCTCTTGCCATCTTTCGCAACGGCAAATGATCTGCAGTCGCGAGAACAGTTGCGCGCCGACCTGACGGAAATCTACGACCTTTTGAAGCGATATCATCCAAACCTGACAACCCATACAACGCGTGCGGACATGAATGCGCTTTATCAACGCATCACGTCTGCATTACCGGAAGCAGCGTCTAGAGAACAAACCTATTTTCTCTTTACTGAATTGGTCGGCGCCGTCTGCGATGAGCACACAATACTCTACATGGATAAAGAGACGTCACGTCGGCCTCCGGACGGTTGGCCTTGGTTCACGCACAGTCTGATCGTAAGTGACGGCCGCCTTTTCATGCAAGACCCGGAAAACGGGACGACATCCGAAGTCGTTCGCATCAATAGCCTCAGCGGAAGGGAGATCGCATCCGGAGTTGTCGAACGCACGCCGACCGACGGTTGTTTGGGCAACGAGGTTGTGCTGATCGGTTACGAGGGACACGTGAATACGCGCATCATCGCCCACATGATTGGCAGCGACGGGCCTTTCGAAGTTGTCTTACAGGGCAGTGGAGGAAACAAAGCCCGAGAAATTGTGGTTGAGCCGGTGAGCGGCTTTGCCTCTTCGGTTCACAGCGAACGATATGCGAGCGATGAAGCAGGATCATTCAGTCGAGCTCTGAGGGCAGAAGGATTTGAACGTCAGGATCTGGATTCCGGCGGCATCATTACAGGGATGGACTATCGTTTCTCCGAGCGCCGGAACCTGGCTTTTTTCGGCCTCACGGGCTTCAGACCATTTGCCAATGTTTCAAAGGGCATCGAGCTTGTCATGCGCGATATCATCAGCAAAGACCCTGATGCTCTCATACTCGACCTGACCAACAATCCGGGCGGCAAAACACGGACCGCGATGTTTGTCATGGCATTTCTTTTGCCAAAGCCACATCGGTTTTACAGTGAGCGATACGTGAAGGACGTATCGAAAGAGCGGCCAATGACCTTCGAATTCTTTGATGAGGAGGCAGAGCAAAAGCGGAAAGAGGATATCTCTTTTTTTGGCAGAATCAGACCGGTGAACGGCAGACGCGTAACGAATGTGCGGCTGGAGTCATTTGGCAAGCCCGATTACAAAGGCCCGATTTATGTTCTGATCGACCCGCGCTCAGGCTCAAATGCGATAAGAATGGCGACCAACCTCCGCCGATTACGCAAAGCCAGGATTGTCGGGCAAACAACAGGCGTGAATACCACCACCTTTTGTGGGATGGCTTATGGAATGTTCACCCTTGAGCAAAGTGGATTTCGCGTCCTCGTTCCCGAAGACTGTCAGCGCAGTCCCGAAAACCGCTTTAATGAAGACAGCTCGCTTGTTCCTGACATAGAAATCGATGTTTTGAACCACGAACTGTCTGAATTCGGACCTGCGGCGCTCCACGCGGTTTTGGGCGATTTGGAAGCTCAGCCTAAGCGGGACTAGGCATTTCTCCCTGAACTGACCCAACAGATTAATCGATCCGGATATTGTCGGATTGCAGTATTGCGGCGACAGGCGGGTTTGGCTATCGCCCGGCAGCGCCGGATACGCTCCTGGCAATAGACCAAAGGTCAATCATGCAATAAGAAACAAACGAGACCGCTCAAGTTGAACTGATGGGGAGTAGGCATGTTACCGCTGGAAAACAAGAGAATCCTGTCATTTGAAACATGGGGCGCCGGTTCGTTTCATGGGACATTGCTGGCTATGCTGGGTGCCGAGGTCATCAATATTGAAGATCCCCGTCAGGGGGGTAATCCGCTCCGCAAAATGGGTTCGCTTTACCTGGATGAAGCCCGACAAGACAATGAAAGCGCTGAATCGACCCAGCACAACAAAAAGAGCCTTGTTCTGGACATTCGCAACGAAGACGGCAAACGCATATTTTTCGAATTGGTCAAAACCGCACACGCCGTGATTGACAATTTTCGCGGCACAGTCCCTGCGGAATTGGGCGTTACATACGATGATCTGAAGGACCTCAATCCCAAATTGGTGTGCTCGCATCTTTCAGGCTATGGGCGGGACAACGAGCGCGCCGGCTGGCCGGGATATGATTTCCTGATGCAGGCGGAAACCGGCTGGATGTCGGTGACCGGTGAACCCGGTTCGATGCCGACAAAAGTGGGCGTGTCCGTGGTCGACCTCATGGGAAGCGTCTATGCCGCACTGTGTACCGTATCGGGATTGTTGCGCAGTGAGATATCAGGCCGCGGTGGCGATGTTGATACCAATCTCTTTGATATCGCCTTGAATTCTCTTTGCTATCAGGGGCTTTGGTTTCTCAATGAGGGAGTGATACCCGGCAAACAGCCGCGCTCGGCTCACGCTTCGCAAGTGCCTTCGCAGTTGGTCAAAACGGCAGACGGCTGGTTTTATGTTGCCTGCCTCACTCAGAAATTCTGGGAAATGCTGTGCGAGGAATTGAATGCAAGCGAGTTGGTGGCGGACGCGAAATACAAGACCAACACAGACAGATTGAAAAATCGGGATACTCTTACCACGGTCCTCGATAATCTGTTCCAGCGTAAAACAACAAAGGGTTGGTTTGATCAAATGGCGGGCAAGATTCCCTGCGCGCCGGTCTATGATATCGAGCAGGCGTTGGATAACCCGTTTGTGCGGGACAATGGCAAGATTGTCGATATACCCTATACGCGCAGCCAGACCAGAAAAGACATCAAGTATATTGGCGCGCCTTTCTCCTTCGATGATACATCGAATATCGAATACAAACTGGCTCCATACTATGGAGAAAATACACGAGAGATCTTGCTGCAAGCCGGATTTGACGGTGCGTATATTGATTCCTTGAATGCATCTGGCACTGTGTATTGCTACGCGGCAGACCAGTAAGGAAACGACAGCATCATGGCGGATCAAACTGGCGTACCGTTCTCAGTTTACCGGGGCGGTACCAGCAAAGGTATTTTCTTTCTTGAATCGGATATCCCTTCTGCGGGTCCGGATCGGGATCGGTTCCTTTTACGAATCCTGGGTAAGCCCGATCCGGTCGAAATGGATGGCATTGGTGGCGGACGCATACCGACCTCGAAGGTCGGGATCCTGGGGCCCTCCGAAAAGCCTGATGTCGACATCAATTATACCTTCGCGCAGGTCGAAGTCGATCAAGACGTGGTCGATTACAAGGCCAATTGCGGCAATGTCTCGGCCGCCGTTGCATCCTTTGCAGTCGATCGCGGGTTTGTTGAACCACGTGGCGAGCGCGTGAATGTCCGCGTTTACAACACCAACACGGGCAAGACGTTACATATAACGGTCCCTGTCTTCGATGGCATGGCAGCGGTGCAAGGTCCCTTTTCGATAGCAGGAATTCCCGGGACCGGTGCACGCATCGATCTGGACTTTCGCGAAACGGTGGGTGCCAACACGGGCAAATTGCTGCCCACGGGCCAGACCGCAGATCAAATCGAAATGTCAGACGGATCGATCATAAAAGTCAGTATCGTCGATGCCGCAGTGACAATCGGACATGTGATGGCCCAGGACATGGGCGTACAGGGCGATGAAACGCCTGCCGAATTACAATCCAATTCAGCCTTGATGGAGCGTGTCTATGAATTGCGCGCAAAGGTGGCCGAAAAGTCCGGCTTGATTAAAGACTGGCGCACTTATGATCGTTCCAGTTTTCTGCCTTTCATCAGCATTTTGTCGGCGGCGCGTGATTACATGGACAGCAATGGACAACCTGTCTCCGGCGACAGCATCGATTACCTGGCGCGTCTGATGGTGCTCGACCAGTGCCATCCTGCTTATGCCGGAACGGGTACATGCTCGACCGGCGCTTGTGCGGCTTTGGAAGGAACGGTTCTGAACGAATTATTGGGGAACAATGTGCCTTCCGAACAGCGTATCGGGCATCCACTTGGTGCCATTCCGGTTCTGGTGGAAAGGGGAGAGGGTCTTGGTGATGATGCCTTTCGACGGCTGGCCTATGCGCGAACAGCGCGGCGTTTGATCGAAGGCCAGGCATTTGTGCCGTCCAACTACATGACGGATGAATGGGATAGCGAGATGTACGGCGCCCATGAACCAGACAAGGTCGGTGAGTGAGATGGCTGCACTGATCGCAATGGATTACATCAATGACGTCGTAACCGAGAATGGCAAAGCGGCGATGGCTTTTTCGGAAGTACGCCGGCGGCACGTTATTCAGGCGTTGAACAAGGCTACCAGCACTGCCCGTGCACGTGACTGGAAAGTGATCTTCGTAAACCTCGCTCTGGATGAACATTGCATGCCCGTCGAAAGCGAACTCAGATCATATCTGGATCAATCGCAGGCTTTTCAGGTGCAAGGTTCGGGAATCGATTTGGCGTCTGACGTCGAGGTGGCGGACTCGGACATCGTTTTGCGCCGGTTTCGCATTTCCGCCTTTCAGTCGCCCCTGCCCAACTATATTTCGCCCGGGGAAGCTCTGTATATGTGCGGCGTGACGACAAACTTCTGTGTTTCCTCTTCTGTGCGAATGGGGTTTGACCTCAATTATCCGGTGCACATTATCGAGGACGTTTGCGCCTCTGATACGCAAGCCGCGCACGAGGCAGAAATCCAGATCTTGAGTTTGATTTCGACGATCACCACGTCAGACGCCCTTTGATTTCACCTGCTCTGCAAAGGCTCGTTTGTTCAGGCCTTCGCTGCCGGTACCTGTCAGCGACGATACAAAATCGGCAGGTGCATCGGTAAGGCGCCCGCCGGCATCAAGATCGAGCGCATGCAGCCGGACCGCCCGGGCGCGCAGCCATGCAGTGGAGCGGACAGCAAGGGATCGGCCCCGACATCGGCAACTGCCAGATCCCGCTGCGCATCCGTGAGATTCCATATCAATCTCTGTTTTCCGCACAATTTGGCGCGCCGTCCTCGGCGGCGACGGTATCCGCGGTCACGGCACGCGTTCGAAAAAGGGCAGAACACGGTCACCGACAGCCGTTGGCCGCAATTGCAGCCTGTCGCCGACGGCAAGGCCATCCGTCGAACCGATCAGGTGACTGAGCATGGTCGGGCCCTCATCAAGCGCAACAAGAACGATGATGTAGGGTGCCGCCTTGCGCCACCCGGGATGGCCGGGTTTGTGGACCACCGAATAGGATTTCAGACGTCCCGTGCCGCGCGCTTCAACCCATGACAGATCCTCGCTCCAGCATGCGGAACAATGGCTGCGCGGGTAAAAGACGGCATGACCGCAGGATCTGCATCTCTGGATGAGCAGCTTGCCATCCGCAGCCGCCGTCCAGAATGGTCTTGTCTGCTCGGTGACAGTTGGCCCTGGCACATCAAGTTCCGCGAGCGTTTCAAGTGGTGTGTTCATGGATTGTCACCGAGGACAAGCGCAACGGCTTCGCTCATTGTGGCGCCGTTTCCGGTTACCAATGCTGTCTCGCAGCTCTTCATTTGCCGGTCTCCAGCCGTCCCGCGGATTTGTCTGACAGCCTCGACAACATGGGTCATGCCGCCCGCAAGGTCGGGCTGACCGAAACCCAGTTGGCCGCCATGCGTATTGATGGGCTGGCGGGCTTCGATGCCCATGCCGCCGTTTTCGCGCAGGAAATCGGCAAAATGGCCGGGTGCCGAAAGCCCGGCATCTTCTATCGTTGCCGCAAGCATGATGGTGTAGCAGTCGTACAAGGAAAGAAAGCCGATCTGATCGGCGGTGAGACCTGCCTGGCCCAGGGCCCGGGCAATTGCTGCTTTCAGCGGCCCGGATGTCAGGCTCGGTGCCTGGCTTACCGACCTGTGAGTGATCTTTTCGCCCGCACCCAGCAGAAACACGGGGGCATGTGGCAACTTTTCTGCGGTCTTGCCTTTCGTCACAACAATCGCGTTTCCGCCGGCGACCGGCATGACGATTTCAAGCAGGTGCAGCGGCGATGTGATCATCGGTGACGCCAAAACGTCTTCCACCGTAACCGGTTGTCCGTAGAAGATGGCGTCAGGGTTGCGCTGCGCATTGGCGCGCGACTGGGCCGCTATCAACGCGTAGTCTTCCGCCGGGCAACCATAGGCTGCCATATGAGCCTGCATAAGCAGTGCGTAGGACAGGTTGGCGCCAGAGGCTCCGAACGGAACATCGAACTCGCGGATCGGGTTGCGGTTCGGCGACCGCGGCGCCGGATCGTTGCGGTGATTGCCCAGCACACACAGCACGGTTTCGCACATGCCGGCTTCAATGGCCGCCGCCGCGCGCCAGACCATGCCCGGACCCGAGGCACCGCCGAGATCCACGACATTGGCCATATTTGGATAAAGCCCGAGATATTCGCTCAACGTCGCGGGAACATGCTGTGGCGTCTCGCCCACTTGCGGCCCCATCAGCAGACCGTCGATCTCCTGCGGCTCCAGACCGGCGTCGTCAACAGCTCTTTTGGCCACCCGAGCCAGCAGTTCCATCGTGGTCACGCCGTTGGTGCGCCGCTGCGGCTGTAACTCCCCGATCCCGCAGATCGCTGGTTGTGTGCTCAAGGATTTCACCTGGCGTCCTCTCTCTTGAGCGTACGGTATTCGTCCAGGCATCCCGGATTGGCCAGTGAACCCAAATTCTTGACCTGGCCGCCTGAAGCGACGGTGCGGGCCGCACCCTCGACGCGCTTTCCGTTGATCGTATAGGGGATTTCAGCGACGATATGAATGCGCGCCGGAACATGGCGCGGAGACGCTTCTGCCCGTATTCGTCGGCGCAGTTCTTTCAGTGTTTCATCCGCAATCGACTGACCGTCAACGGGTTTCAGACACAACACGACTTCTTCATCACCTTGGTGGTCCATCCCGAAAACCAACGCGTCTTCGACATCGTCAAGATTGTCGCAGACGGCGTAGATTTCGGATGACCCTATCCGAACACCGCCCGGCTTCAGCGTGTTGTCGGAGCGGCCGTGAACGTAGCCTCCGCCGGTGGCAACGAGTTCCGCTACGTCGCCATGTGTCCAAATCTCGGGGCGCTGAGAAAAATATGTTTCGTGGTAACGCCGGGTCCCGTCCTTGCCCCAGAAAGTGAGCGGCATGGAAGGGAACGGTTCGGTGCAAACCAGTTCGCCGCGTCGGCCGATGACGGACGCATTGCGTTCATCCAGCACGTCGACTCCATGGCCGAGCGCCTTGACCGTCAACTGTCCGCGCCGCACCGGATGAAGGGGCGAGCCGGTCAGAAAACAGCCGAGAATTTCCGTGCCGCCAGAAATCGACGCGAACATCATGTCAGGTTTGACGTTCTTGTAGCACCAGTCGAATTGATGCGGCAGGATCGGTGCTCCGCAGGCCATCAGGACCCGCAAATGCGTCAGATCATGTTGACTGCCTGGAGAATAATCCTCTGAAGCAAGCGTCGCCAAATATTTGGGGCTGACGCCGAGATGCGTGACGCCGGCGTCCTGCGCCAGGCGCCAGAGCGGGGAACAGTCCAGCCCGGTTTCCGTTTTGAGGATCGGCGCACCGTCGTAAAGAACCACGGCAGCGCCCGTTCCAAGCGCTGAAATCATCCAGTGATACATCATCCATGCTGTGTTGGTGTACCAGATCAGCCTGTCGCCCGGCCGCACGTCGCCGTGGAGCACATGTTCTTTCATGTGCTGAAGAAGCACGCCGCCGGTGCGATGGACGATGGCTTTCGGGGCGCCGGTCGTTCCGGATGTAAAGAGAATATAGGCTGGATGGTCAAAGGCAACGCGATGGAAGCCTGGCGCGCCGTCCTCGCCGAAATCCGCCATGTTGCTCACCGTGACGCTCCCTGGAATTTCCGACATAGGTTCCCCGCCTGTAAGCACAAGCGTCTTTATGCTCGGGATGCGGGTCACGGTTTCGGCGAGTTTTTCGCCGATTTGGTGAAACCGGGAGGCATAGGAGTAGCGGCAGGCGGCAATCAGTACGACCGGTTCGACCTGGCCTATGCGGTCGACAATGGCGTTTGTGCCGAAATCCGGCGAGCAGGACGTCCAGACAGCACCGATGCTCAAGGTGGCGAGCAGTGCAATCAGCGCGTCGGTATCGTTTGGCAATATGCCGGCGACGCGGTCACCCGGCCCAACGCCTGCACCTTGCAAGCCTGCGGCAACACGTGCGACACGCGTTGAAAGCTCTGCACGGCTCGTATCCACCCGGTTGCCGGACTCGTCGCTGGCTATAATGGCTGTCTGGCTCTTTTCGCCTGCCAGGAGGTTTTCGGCGATGTTGATTTGCGCCTGCGGGAAAAACCGCGCTCCGGTCATCCATGCGCTGTGTTTTGCAACAAAGGCGTCGTCGCCCTTTTCACCCAGGAGCCCGCAAAAATCCCACAATGCCGACCAGAAGGCGCCGGGCTCGCTGATCGACCAACGGTGCAGATCGTCATAGTTTTCAGGATCGAAGCCGACATTTTGCGCGAATCTCCAAAGGGCGGATTGGCGCTTGGCTTCCGGTGCAGGGGACCACAAGATTTCGTCTGAGCCCGACATAGCATCCATTGAACCACGATCCTTTTGCCCGATCTATTATTGACATACAGTCGATTTGTAACGTATCGATACGATGCTCTGTACCGATCGGTCGGTACTCTAGAAGCCTGGATTAATGGATACGCGTATAAGGCGTCAAGCCAAGACCTGTGTGTTCCTTGATCCGGCCAACGCAGTTGGGAGGAGAGACGTGACTTTCACTAGAATTGCTAGAAACATCTTACTGGCTGGTGCAACCAGCATGCTCATGGCCACCGGTGCCTTCGCAGACACCGTTCCCCTGAAGGTTTCGGACAGCGCGCCGACGGAAGTGCCCGAAAAATTCAAGAATGGCGAAGCACGCATCGCCGTTGTCAGGCAGCTCAATGTCGGCGACGTTTATCAGGCATGGATTGCCGGCGTTGAAGAAGAAGCCAAGAAGCTGGGTGTCAAGGTCGAAATCTACGATGCCGATGGCGACAACGCCAGACAGGCGCTGCAGTTGCAGCAGGCTGTGGCAACGGAACCGGACGCCATTTTGATCGGCTGGGGCTTTGGAGATAGCCTGAAAGCCGGGCTCGATGCAGCCTGTGCTGCAGGCATCCCGGTCGTCACCAGCAATGCCTCAGTCCCGGTTTCCGACTGCGTGACCAATGTGAACCAGTCGGACAAGCTGATGATGAGGGGTATTGTCGACAAGTTCTCCGCTGATTTCGGCGGAAATCCCGAGGGCGATGTCATTTATGTATACGTTGCCGGCTATTTGCCGCTCGATCTGCGCAACGAGGTTTGGGAAGAGTTCAAGGCGGCAAATCCTGAAATCAATCAGGTTGCACAAATCGGTGTCGTGAATGCCAACACTGCAGCTCAGACTGCAGACCAGGCAAAGGCTGCGCTAACTGCAAATCCCGACACCATCGCCATCATCGCTCCCTATAACGAGTTCACCAAGGGTGCCACCTTGGCGATTGAAGAACTCGGCATGCTGGATAAGGTAAAGGCCTACGGCATGGACATTTCGACTGCCGACATCGCTGTGATGACAGCCGAAAACAGCCCATGGGTCGCAACCTCCACCACCGACATGCAGAATTTCGGCCGCGTTTCTCTTCGCGTAACAGCAGGTGAAACCACCGATTCCTACGAAGGCAATGACCTGCTGATCCCGCCGCTGGTCATTACCCAGGAAGAACTGCGTGAAAAGGGCGTTCAAAACGTCGAGGAACTGGCAGACAATTTTCCCGGTTTGGCCACTCCCGGACTGGCTGTCGCACCGTGGATGGAAAGCCTGCAATAGGCTCTTGCCATGCACGTTGAACCAACGGTCGGCGGCAGCGTCTCGCCGGCCGCCTCGTCAAACATGCTGGTTGAGTTTCGCAGCCTGACCAAGACCTTCGGCGCGACCCGCGCACTCAAGGGCGTGTCCTTCGGCATACGGGCAGGCGAAACTGTCGGATTGCTCGGTGCCAATGGCGCCGGCAAATCAACCCTGATCAAGACGCTTGCCGGAATTCACCGGGCGACGTCGGGAAGCATTATCGTTGAAGGCCAAGAGTGCTCTTTCGACTATCCCGATGATGCGCGCAATGCCGGCATCGCGACTGTACACCAGAATATCGATGACGGGGTGGTCTTCGGAATGAGTGTTGCTGAAAACCTGCTGCTCGACGAGATTGCCAAATCCAGTCTCGGCTTTTTCTTGACCGAGCGCGAGATCAAACGGCGTGCAAAGCAAGTTGAGGAAAAGCTGAAACTTGATCTACCGCTTGGTGCGCCGGTTGAAGAACTCAGCCCAAGCCGTCGCCAGGAAGTTGCAATCGCTCGTGAACTGGCGAAGAACCCCAAGCTTCTCATTCTCGACGAACCGACGTCGACACTGTCGGAACGTGAGGCAGAAAAACTGTTTGCTGCCGTCAAGGATTTTCAAAATCTCGGTATCGCGATTCTGTACATCACGCACCGTATGAGCGAAGTGGAAATGCTGTGCGATCGTGTGGTTGTGCTGCGCAACGGAGAAATCGTTTCTGAGCACGAGCGTCCCCTGGACACGAGGGCGATCGCCGGATCGATCCTGGGCGAGTTGATCCTCACCCAGGAACATGAAAGCCGGGAAGGCACGGGTGCTCCGGTTCTTGAAGCACGTGCGATGCGCTGCCGGCCGGACACGGCGCCAATCGATCTTGAACTGCGCCGTGGCGAGGTTGTAGGGCTGACGGGACTGATCGGCGCAGGCAAAACCGAAATACTCGAACAGATCTGCGGTTATCAACCGCTGATCAGCGGGGAAATGAAGCTTGACGGCGCGAATTTCAGACCCCGCGATACCCGCGATGCGATGAACAGTGGCGTCGTCATGGTTCCCGAGCAAAGGGCGCTTCAGTCGATATTTCCGACTGACGATCTGTGGAAACACTCTACCATCGGCTTTCTGGAGGATTTTTGCCGTTTCGGCTTCATGGCACGCAACCGCGAGAAACAGTTTACGCAAGACGTCATCGACGATTTCCGGGTAGTTTGCCCAGGCCCCGATGCCGCAATCGAGGAATTGTCAGGCGGCAACCAGCAGAAGCTACTGGTCGGTCGCTGGCTGAAACGCGGATGGAAGGTTTTCATTCTCGACGAGCCGTTCCGCGGCATTGATATCGGCGCGCGCGGATTGATCTCAAGGGCGTTGCGTTCGTTTTCGCAGGATGTTCCCGTTTTGATATGCAGCTCCGACCCTGAAGAGGTGATCGAGGTTGCGGATCGCGTTCTCATCATGGTGGAATCCGAAATTGTCCATGAGGACAAAGCGGAAAACATGACGGCCGAATCCCTGATGGAGATCATGAGCAGACCGGTCACCGGAGAAACGGCTCAAGGAGACGAGGCGCGTTTGCGATGAATAGTGAGACCGAGTCAACACTCGAAAAGCCAGTGGTTGCCGCGCGGGAGCGCGAACGAAACGACGTGTCCACCGGGCAACGAATCAAGAGATTGGTGTACCGTTACGGCCTTTTGGCGGTCATGGCGTTGATGATCGTCTATTTCAGCGTCGCGCAGCCCTTCTTTCCGAGTTTTATCAATGCCATGTTCATCTTGCAGGCCGCTTCTATCGTTGCGGTGATCGGGCTGGGATGCACGGTTTCCATGACCGTCGGCGGTTTCGATTTATCCGTCGGCTCTTCAATGAGCCTCGCCGTAATGGCGAGTGCCGGTACCATGGTTATTTTTGACATGGGAGGCGTTGCCGCCATCTTTGCCGGTGTCGCCGCCGGCCTTGCGGTTGGCTTGTTCAACAGTTTCCTGATCGTTGTTGCCCGGATACCTGATCTTGTGGCGACCCTTTCGACACTGTTTCTGATCAATGGCCTTACCCTCATCGGCGTCAACGGGCAGTCGATCGCCAAGGGCATGATGTTCAACGGAGAGCCCACAACGGGCGAATTTTCACCGATTTTCGAGTGGCTTGGATCAGGCAAGGTCCTGTCGATACCCTCATCCGTTATCGTTGCCGGCGTGATTTTTGTCCTGGTCGTCGTGCTCTTGAACTACACGCGCTGGGGCAGGGCCTTTTATGCAGTCGGCGGCAATCCCATTGCAGCGGCGGCAGCGGGTATTCGCGTTGCCCGTTATCGCCTGATCGCCTATCTGATCTCCGGCGGGCTCGCGGCAATCGCCGGCATTATGCTCGCAGCCCGCTCCAACCGCGGCGATGTCAATGTCGGCGACGCTTTTTTGCTGCAGGCCGTATCAGCCTCGCTAGTGGGCTACGCCGTACTCGGCGCCAACCGGCCAAACGCCTTTGGAACGCTGATCGGCGCTGTGTTCGTCGCCGTTCTGATCAACGGGCTGACCATGTTCAATTTTCCCTATTACGCTCAGAACTTTGTCCAGGGATTGCTGCTCGTGATCGCCCTTTTGATGTCATACACGCTTGGGCCGGAACGAAGGTAAGAGCTTAAAAAAACCGTTTGAGGAGGAAAACCAATGAGACTTCCAGTTCCGGACATCAGGTCGAACCTGTTTGATATCAAAGGCAAGACCGTTGCCATCACCGGTGCCGGCCAGGGGATTGGGCGCACCCTGTCTCTCGGCTTTGCAGCTGCCGGTGCAAAGATCGCGATGATCGATCTGAACGGCGATCTGCTGCAGGAATCGGAGAAGCATCTGAGCGAAGTTTCCAGCGATTTCACCAGCTTGGTTGCCAACGTCTCGGCCGACGATACGCCGAAAAGGATTGTCGATGCCTGCATGAGCCTCGGTGGGCGGATCGACTGCCTGATCAACAATGCCGGAATCATGTCCTACACCGATCCGCGCACCATTACGGACGAAGAGTTCGACCGGATGGTGAACATCAATTTCAAGGCGCCGGTGCGCATTATGCGTGCGGTGTTGCCGGTGATGGAGGAGCAGAAGAGCGGGTCCGTCATCAATATCGGTTCGTCCTGGTCGTCACGCGCATCGGTGTTCAACCAATCGGGCGGAGGTGTTTACTACTGTGCTTTGAAGGCAGGGCTTCAGGCCTACACCCGCGGCGCGGCGCAAAACCTCGCCGAACACTTCGTCCGTCTTAACGCGATCGCACCGGGCGGGGTCGATACGCCCATGCATGCGCACCATCGTGACTTTCTCATGGAATATGAAAAGTACATCCCGCTTGGACGTATGACCGTCGCCGAGGATCTTGTCGGGCCGGCCATTTTCCTGGCCTCCGATGCATCCGGCTACATCACCGGACAGACGATTCACGTCAACGGCGGCATGATCATGGTCGACTAGGTCAGATGTTCAAACGGTCGCTGCAAATCGGGCACATATCGCATGTTTACGCGTAAACAGACACTGGAAAGACTGAACAGATCCATCTCCAATGGACGGCCGATCATTGGAGCGGGGGCCGGAACGGGTATCTCGGCGAAGTTTGCTGAAAAAGGCGGTGCCGACCTGATCCTCATCTACAATTCCGGCCGTTTCCGAATGAACGGGCATGGTTCGAACGCCGGACTGCTGGCAATCGGCGACGCCAACGCCATCGTTGTGGAGATGGGCGAGCGTGATGTCCTGCCGGTTGTAAAGGATACGCCCGTCATTGCCGGCGTAAACGGCACCGACCCGACACGCGTCATGTCGCGGTTTCTGGAAGGGCTGCCGACGATGGGTTTTTCCGGAGTGATCAACTTTCCCTCGCATGGAATCATCGACGGACGCTGGCGTCAGAGCCTTGAGGAAACCGGATTCGGATACGACCGGGAAGTGGCGATGATTGCCGAGGCAAACCGCCAGGGGCAGTTTACTCTGGCCTATTGCTTCACCCCGGACGAGGCAGCCGCAATGACCGATGCCGGGGTTGATGTGGTGGTGGCGCATATGGGTCTGACCACCGGCGGCTCCATTGGCGCATCGAGCGGTTTTGCCAAAACCGTCGAAGATTGCGTCGATCTGACATCTCAAATTGCCACAGCAGCGCGCGCCCGGCGCCCAAACATCATCCTTGTCGCCCATGGCGGGCCGTTGGAGACGCCCGAACATGCCAAGGCCGTAATGGATGGGGCAAACGTTCAGGGGTTCATCGGTGCATCCACGATGGAACGTCTGCCGGTCGAAACCGCGATAGCCGAAACTGTCGCCGGCTTCAAGAAACTGTCCTTGTGAGCGTTTGCCGATGAGCCGGATCGTCATAGCAGGATCACATGACAGCAAGGCCGAGCCGCATCGGCTGCTTGTTCAGTTGCTCGTGGAGCGCGGCGAAAAGCCAATTGTGATCGACACGGCGGTCTATTCCAATGATGCGCAAGCGGACTATTCGGCCGCCATGGTTGCGCAGCGCGCCGGCGTTGACCACGGTGCCGTTGCCGACAAGGGCAGGGCAGAGGCGGTCCGCCTGATGGCAACCGGCGCAGCGAACATACTTTCCGACCTGACCGGCCGTGGTGAAGTCGGCGCCGTGGTCTGCATGGGCGGCTCCAATGCAGCAACCCTTTTTTCAAGTCTCGTTGCGGCGTTGCCGCTCGGAATACCCAAAATCATCATGGGAACGACGCTGGCTGGCGATGTCCGCCCGATTGTGTCGGCCAGTGATGTGGTGATGCTTTATTCGGTCGTCGATGTCGAAGGCAGCAATCCCATCCTCGACCGGATGATCGAAAGACTAGCGGATACGGCCATTGCCCTGAAGTCAAACCGCCCGTTCATGCGGCAGGACAGCGTGCGCAAGACCATTGCCATGAGCATGTATGGTGTAACCACACCCTGCATTCAAAAGATCGCGAACCTTGTCGAAGAAGCTGACATGGAGCCGATGGTTTTTCATGCCAACGGCACCGGCGGTGATACCATCGAAAGATTTGCCGCCCAGAATCTCGTCGATGGGGTTGTCGATGCGACGATCGCCGAACTCGGTAACGATGTGCTTGGCGGCGCGTTCGCTTCGGGCGAGAACCGGTTTTCGGGCGCGGCACGGCAGGGTATTCCCCAAGTCATTGCGCCCGGCGCACTCGACATGATCGCCTTTGACGCCCGCAACACCGTTCCGCCCCGTTTCGAAGACCACAAGATCATAGCCCACAACGCGTTGGTGACATTGGTCCGCACAACCCCTGATGAGTGCCGCAAGATCGGCCGGCGGCTCGGCGAGCGCCTGGGCAGGCCGAAAGCCGCCACGACGCTTTGCATTCCTGCTGGCGGAACGTCGATGCTCGATCGCGGCGGCGAGGCTTTTGACGATCCGCTGGCGGTTAAAGCCTTTCAGTCAGGGTTCGAGGAAACCGCCGATGCCGGCATTCGGATCGTGCAATCGAAATCAAACATCAACGCCCCGGAATTCGCTGCGCTCATGTTTGATCAGCTGCAGCAAAATCTATCGGAAAACAATGCGGAGCGGGCCAATGGGACCTACTGAACGGAACATAACGCCAGACCACCGGAGGAGCAGATGACAAAGGGGACGGTCGCAATCATTGGTGCCGGTGTCGGCGGGCTTGTCAGCGCACGGATGCTGATCGCAGAAGGGTTCGATGTCACCGTGTTCGAAAGCCATGACGATCTCGGCGGACAGTGGAACTATGAGAACACCAATTCGGGTGTCTGGCCGACCATGCGGACGAATACTTCGGATTTCGCGACAAAAACCTCCGAGATGAAGTTCCGTGAAGGCACCAAGATCTTCCCGCGCAACACCGAAGTGCTCGACATGATCAACGATTTTGTCGATACCTATGATCTGCGGAAATGCTGCCGATTCAGCTGCGAGGTGACGGGACTTTCCCACGCCGAAGGCGGCTATGAACTGAGCTGGAATCATCAAGGTGAGCAACATAGCCAGGTCTTTGACCGGGTCGTGGTCGCCAGGGGCAGGTTCAACAAGCCCGAGATGCCGGACATTGAAGGTCTTGATGGATTTACCGGCCGTGGCGGCGTGGTTCACGCGTTCGACTACAAGGATCCGCTGAAGTTCCGTGACATGAACATCGTCGTTCTGGGCGGTTCGATCTCGTCAATGGAAGTGGCATCGGATCAGTCGCTGATGGGTACAGGCCGTATCTACATGGCGCAGCGGCGGCAGCGCTATGTGATGCCGAAGATGTTCGCCGGCACGCCGTTGGAATATCTCGCCTTTACGCTGGAAGGCGCGGAGGCGGTCGGAAGCTCGACCGTGGATGAACTTCTTGCTGGCGCGAAGGAGTTCCTGGAGCTCGAGGGCGGCAATCCGGCACGCTATGGCGCGCCTGCGCCGCATGAGGATATGGCCGAGGCGGGCGTGACCGGCAGCCAGCACTACCTAAATCTGGTGGCAGAGGATCGCATCGACGTGAGGCCTTGGATCAAAAAGATAGAGGGCGATCAGGTAACGTTCGAGGACGGCAGCAGCGTCCAGGCGGATGCGATCATTATCGGCACCGGTTTCGAGCTGGATCTTGGGTTTCTATCTAGGGATATCGCCAGAACCGTAAATCTTACAAGCCGCGGCATGGATCTGGCCGAATTCACGTTTCATCCTGAATTGCCCGGATTGGCCTTTATCGGCCTCTATGCACAGCTCGGCCCCTATCCGGTGGTGCTTGAACAGCAGGCGCGTTGGATCGCTTATTGCTGGGGCGGCAAACTGCCAATGCCGTCCGACGAGGAACTGAGCCAAAGCGTCAAAGACTGCATCGAGCAGCAACATCACGTAGGCTACCGGGAACAGCATGAAATGGCGCTGCGCTTCGCACGGTTGACCGGCGCCGTTCCCGATGCGGGTGACGACCGGGAACTTGCAGCCATTCTTCCAAAATGCGCGACGACCGGCGAACTCTACCGCATCAGCGGTCCGGATGCCTACCCCTGGGCCGCGGACTATGTGAAACGGCATTTCTGGTCACACGCGCCGATCCTCACGCGCCGCGAAATAGGCAGTCAAATCGGCCGCGATCAGAACGGTAATCCGGTGTGAGCCGATGAGCAAGCTGCCCAGGTGCCAAATTCTCAATGGGATGATGCGCAGCCGATCCGCCGCCTGTGTTTCACGCCGGCCGGTCGACCATGACGGCTGCCAGAACAATCTTGGAAAAATCCTGTGCAATTTTCTTGCTGCTGAGCCGCCCGCCGACACGCACCCACAGAAAGGAATAGAAATACATGCCAAGCAGGGCCTTTGTCTCGATGCGCGACACGTCCCGGCAATCGCCGGCCTTGGCTCCTTCCTCAAAGGTCTGCTCCCAAATGGTCTGGTAGTCGCCGTGCAGACTCAAGACCGTTTCGCGTTTATCCACGCCCAGCGAATGAACTTCCCGAAAACACACAGTCATCGCTGCTCGACTCTGAAACATTGTCGCCATGAAGGACTCGGAAAGCGCGTTGATCCGTCTTCGCGTATCCGTTTCGGTTTCGAGGATCCGGTGCCCGGCCGCAATCAGCTGGATGATGTAATCCGTCATGATCGAGTAGAGCAGTTCCTCCTTGGAGTTGATGTGATAGTAGAGCGCGCCCTTTCCAAGGCCCGCAACCTCGCCCACCTCGCTGATGCCCACACTGCCGAAACCGCGCTCGGCAAAAAGGTTTGCGGCCTTTTGCATGATTTCACGCTTGGCCTTGGAGATATCTGTCTGCTGGTTCTGGGTTTGCATCGACGGATTGCTCCTGTTTGCCTCCCATGCGAATGCCGGCCCGCTAAGGCACCGACGCGAGTCATCAGGCGTGGGTATAGTGCCGTGCGTTCTGTTTTGTCTAGACCGGTCGGTACAAAAACGAGGTGTTTTCATGACTGATGCGCTGACCGCTCTTGGACGGATGCCGACGCTTTGGGCGCCGCGGGCAAGCCAGATCGCGCGCAGCGAAATCGCCAAATTTATTGCATCGATCGGCGGATCGGTTGTCGACTACAAATCTTTTCACGCTTGGTCGGCGAGCGATCTTGAAGGATTCTGGGGCTCTGTGTGGGAATATGCGCAAATTGTCGGACAACGAGGAACCGAGGCGGTCAGGCGCGACCCATCCGGCGATCCTGGGCTCACAGTTTTTTTCCCTGGCGCAAGGTTGAACGTGGCGGAAAACCTGCTGCGCGGAGCGGCAGACAGGGTCGCCGCCTGTTTTTTCACTCCTCAAGGCGTGCCCACGTCACTGACGATAGCGGAATTACGCTCACAAGTTGCTTGTCTGTCCGATGGCCTTGTCCGGTCGGACATTGGACCCGGGGATGTTGTGGTTTCGACATTGCCGAACGGCAAGGAGCGTCTGATTGCCTATCTTGCCTGTCTTGCACGAGGCGCTGTCTGGGCGCAGATCCCCGATGACGCCAAGCCCAACGAGTTGGCAGGGCTGGTCGATCGTATCGGGGGCAAAATCCTTTTCACCGGCGCGTCGGAGGCGGGTCTGATTTGTCGGAACACTGCGGAAAGCAATGGAGGCGAAGCAGGTCTTCAAAGGCTTGCCTGCATTGTCGTTTTGGGAGAATCCCTGCCGTACAAGCCGAAATGTCCGGTTCACGCATGGAGTGCATTCGGGCACCGCCGCGACGAACTGCGCTATCAGCGGATCGCATTCAACGATCCGGCGGTTTTGCTGTTCGACAGATCGGCCGGCAAGCTGAAAGCCATCACGCACTCCGCGGGTGGCATGCTGGTGACGCACCTCAAGGAACACATCCTGCACGGTGACATCAAGAAGAGTGACATGGTCCTGAGCATGAACCTCGAAGATCCGAGGCTCTGGCTCTGGCAGGTTTCAACAATCGCAAGCGGGGCGACTGCAGCCTTTCTGGATGGCGGAAAATCGTTTGACTTCCGTGCGCTTCAAAGTCTCGCGCAAGATCTGCAGGCAACCCATTTGCTGATCGACCCCGCAAAGATGGAGATGCCGCGCGGCAGCAGCAACGCTTATTCCGGACCGCGCCCGCCAAAAAGCCTGAGGGCTCTTTTTCTTATCGATGAAGTGACGGACGCAGCTTTGTTCGACTGGATCTACAAGGAATTCACCGACGACATTATGCTTTGTCCGCTGTTGGGTTCCTCCAAATTCCTTGCAAACTACTTTGTCGGAAGTCCCCTCCATCCAGTACGACGCGGCGAATATTCTGCGCTTGCCTTGGGGATGGCGCTGCATGTGCTCGATGATGGTGGCAGGCCGGTTGTTGCCAGAACCGGTGAACTGGTTTGCAGCGAGGCTTTTCCGACCATGGCGAAAAGCACGCCATTCGGCTGCGATCGAGCCGCCTCGGGCGGGCTGCCAATTGGCCGGCGGGCGCGGATTACCTGCTACGGATCCGCGGTGCTCTGTCCTGCAGGGCGAGATGATCCGTCGCTGCCGCAGGCAAAATCCACGCGTACGAATACAAAACAATCCGAGCCTGCGCCTGCAGCAATAGCGGCAGCGCGTATGTGAAATATTCAGGAGGGTTTAATGAGCGAAAATGAAAAGGATGGCTGGATTGGGACAATCAATGGCCGGCCCGAAGTTGGGCAATCGGCGGAGCGAAAGCGAACCACATCCATGCAGGATATCCGTGCCTTTACTGAAATGACAGGCGATCGTAATCCGGTTCACTACGACAAGGGACTGGCTGAAAAGTCTGCCTTCGGCAAACTCATCGTGCAGGGCGGTGTAACGACGGGCATTCTCAACGCCTGTGTCGCCGAGGACCTGCCCGGGCCCGGAACGGTCTTTTTAGGCGTCGAATGGAAGTTCCTGAAGGCGGTTGGTGTTGATGAGGAGATCAGCGGCCGCGTTGAGGTGACGGACGTGCGCGCCGACAAACCGATTTGCAAGCTGCGGACGACGATCCGGGACGCTTCCGGTGAATTGTGCCTCGACGGTACCGCAACCACCTACACCATGCCACTTGAAGGGCTGTCCAGTGGGGCGGGGGAGTGAGGTTGGACTGCGCTAATCAGCATTCGACCGGTGAACTTCTCAGGATTGACCGGTCAGTACTTGCGAGACAAATCGGCTGACAAAGCCGCGGAGGATAAGTCGGATGGGCTACGAACACATCAACAGGCCGGGCGAGATCGGATCGCTTGAAATCAAGAACCGCATCTCACTTTCACCGATGGAGAAAAACTGGTGCGACAGGCTCGGCAATCCGGAGCAGAACTACGTCGACTATTATGAACTTCGCGCAAGGCACGGCGTTGGATCAATGAATTTTGAAGCCACCTATGTGGATGCCCGTGGCCGCGGCAATCTCTATCAGTTGGGGCTCTGGTGCGACGACAATATCCCCGCGCACAAGCGGCTGAATGAAGCCGTCCAGGCCCATGGCTGCCGAACCTCGGCGGAACTCAACCATGGCGGACGCAACTGCAATACCCACCGTACAGGCCTGCAACCAGTAGGTCCGTCTAACAGCCCTTTTGCCATGGTCGGCGGGCATGAATTGCATGCGCTGACGGTTGCAGAGATCGCGGATGTCATCGACGGATATCGCCAGGGAGCGCGGCGTGCCGCCGAGGCGGGCTATGACATGATCACCATTCACGGTGCGCATGGCTATCTTATCACCAATTTCCTGTCCTACGCGAACAATACCCGCACCGACATCTATGGCGGCAGCGACGAAAACCGCTGGCGGTTCCTGATCGAGGTCTACCAGGCCATGCGCGACGAGGTCGGCTCGGAAATGCCCATCGGTGTCAGGCTTTCTGCCCAGGAGGAAATGGAGGGCGGCTACGAAATCGACTACGCAATCCGCCTGATAACGCGTCTTGAAACGCTCGGGCTTGATTTCGTCGATATTTCCACGGGGCGTTACGAGAATATCGAGACACTGATACAGCCGATGGATCTGTTGTCGGGTGTTCTCATGCCGCTGGCGCGACAGGTCAAAGACGCGGTCGGCATCCCGGTGTTCAGCGCAGGAAGGGTTGATGACATCGCCGACGCCGACGCAATCGTGGAGAGCGGCGACTGCGATTTTGTGCACATGGGCCGGGCATTTCACGCCGATCCGGAAATTCTGTCGAAAACGCTTTCTAGAAGACAGGACGAAGTCGTCAGTTGCATCGCCTGTAACAAGTGCTGCATGCAGCTATTCATGAACAAGCCGTCGGTGTGCACCGTCAACCCGGCAGCCGGGCGAGAGCGTTCGGCAGCACTTCACCCGACCGACAAGGTCAAAGACGTCATGATTGTGGGCGGCGGTATTGCAGGGCTCGAGGCCGCCAGGGTTGCGGCCAGCCGTGGGCACAATGTAACCCTCTACGAGATGACCAACCGCCTTGGCGGACACTTGCATGTGCTGGGAGCACACAAACATCAGGCCAATTGGCGTCAGGCTGCTGCCGACCGTGAAGCAATGGCGCGAAGATCAGGTGCAACGATCTATCTTCGGCACACCGTTTCACCGGACGACATTGCCGAAGCTGAGCCAGATGTCCTGATCCTCGCAACGGGCACGCGTCCCTTTATCCCAAAATATCTACCTGGTTGGGACAGCGCCCATGTCACGGACTACGAGGCGTTGACCCGGGGTCGGGTAAAGGCGGGGAATTCCGTTGCGGTGATCGGAGGCCAGTGGCTCGGTATGGCAGTGGCTCAGGCCTTGCTTGAGGCAGGCGCGGAGGTCACAGTTATCGAGGCGACGGATGCCATCGCACAGGATCTTGAATATATGGCGCAGCAGGTCATGAACGCGCGTCTGTCGAAATCGAACCAAATCTCGATCCGGCTCAACACCAATGTCGAGCGCATTGAGCAGGACAGGCTGGTCCTGCAATCCGGCGGAAAGACTGAGGTGGTTCAAGGCTTCGATCAGGTCGTTTTTGCAATCGAGCGGACGATGGAGCGGGATCTTGAGAATGTGCTCGTGGAAATTGGCGTTCTCGACTCCGTATCAGAGGTCTACTCCATCGGTGATTGCGTTTGGCCGCGCGAGCCCTATGACAGCATTCTTGAGGGGTTCAATCTGGCGAATGCCATTTGAGCCCAACATCAGCAGCGTGTTTTGAAACAGCCCTCTGCGAAGACCCAAAGACAGGAACAGCTACGTTGACACCGGGCAATGGCGGTAAACTGTGACAAGTTTGCTGAAAGCGCTCCAGCAGTTGATGGTCCTCACGCCGAAATCGGCCAATCCTCGGATGGGGCAAGACGGTGACCGCGGGCTTTGGTCACGGCTCCCCTCAAAACGCTATGCGTCACGTTGGCAAACGGTCAGGCTCAAGCCAGAACCAGCCGCATGATCGTGTCGATGTTGAATTCCAGGCGTTTGTTCAGTGCCTTTTCCGCCATGTAATCGCGCTCGAAAAGGATCGCCCCCGTATATCGGTTGGTCAGATAATAATAGCCGATTGCGGCGATGGTTATATTGAGCTGCACCGGGTCGACATTCGGCCGGAAGACACCTTCATCAACACCGCGCTCAAGAATGCCGCTGACCATGTCGACCAACCGGCGTGCCGCGACCTTAAGCCGTTTGGAGCCTGCAATATGCCTTGCCTTATGGAGGTTTGCGCTGTTGACCAAGGTGATGAATTCCGGATTTTCGAGGTAGTATTGCCAGGTGAAGCTCACCAGCTTTTCAAGTGCCTCGCGGGCCGGCAACTGATCGAGTTGCAACGCCTGCTCCGCTTCACGGATATCGAGATAGGCCTCCTCAAGAACCACCCTGAAGAGTTGCTCCTTGCCGCCGAAATAATGATAGATCATGCGTTTGTTTGCCCGGGCCTTCTCGGCAATCTTGTCGACCCTCGCGCCTGCGAGCCCGGCACTTGCAAATTCGGATTTTGCAGCGGCAAGGATACGCGCCTTGGTCGCGTCCGCATCGCGGATCCTTGGTTTCGTTTCGGACATAATCGCGCAGTTCCTTTTGTCGCGTAACAGTGTGCCCTGCGGTTAGCGCATGCCGTCGTCGTCGTGCAAATCCGCCAATCGCTTATATCCCACTTGACAGGAAAGTTAAATTGTAAGTAACTAACCGGTGCGTTACTGACTCAACCGTTGTTCTGGTGGTCCATGCTGCAATGCCCGATTCAGGTTTGGAGGACAGCAGGGCGGGTCCTGGAATAAGGACGAACAGAGTTGAAATAAGGGAGGAGCCCCATGGCATTCATCAAGAAATTCATTGAACAGGAGACAATTTCGCGGCGGAATCTTCTACTGGCATCTGCCTACGGTCTTACCGGTGCGGCGGCAATGCGCCTGCTCGGGCCGACGCCGGTCCAGGCCGCGACCCATGCCGACCCGACCATCGCCTGGTCCTATCGCAACAGGACCAATCCATACTGGAACGAAATCGTTTCCGGCGGCGAGGCCTTTGTCGAAAGCATGGGAAAGCCGAAAGATTCCCTGACCCACCTGATCAATGAAGGTTCATCGGAAAAATCGCTTGCCGATGTTAAAGCGTTGCTGGCCAAGACCAACGGCCAATTGGCGCTCGCCATCGATACCAACGATGCGCCCAATTGCCGTCCCGTCGTGGAAGCCTGTGTCGGGGCCGGTGCCTATGTGTCGACCTTGTGGAACAAGACCGACGACCTGCATCCCTGGGATTTCGGCGACAACTATGTCAGCCACATGACCTGGTCCGATGAAAAGCCTGCTGAAGAGACCGCGCGCATTCTGCTGGAAGCCATTGGCGGAAAGGGCGGCGTCGTGCATCTGGGCGGCATTGCATCGAACAACCCGGCGATTGAACGTTTGCAGGGCTTGAAAAATGCGCTCAAGGACTACCCGGATGTGGAACTGCTGGATGCCCAGCCGGCTGATTGGGACACCCAGAAAGCCAACCAGATCATGTCGTCCTTCATCACGCGCTACGGCGATGAGATTGCCGGTGTCCATTGCGCCAACGACACGATCGGCTATGGCGTTCTCGAAGCCTTGCGTGCCGAAGGCATGTCGGTGCCGATCGTGACCTATGACGGCAACCCGCAAGCGGTGGAATTGGTGGCCAACGGCGATATCCTGGCGACGGTTTTCACCAATCCGCATTGGGGTGGCGGTGTCACCGCTTCTCTGGCCTATCATGCCGCAACCGGTGCATTCAAACCGTCGGAAGAACCCAATGAGCACCGCGAGTTTTACGGCCCCACAATCATGATTACGCCAGCCGATGCATTGGAGTTCAAGGCCGCCTACCTCGACAATGTACCGACCTATGACTGGCGGGACTTCTGGGGGCCGTCAAACGGCCAGATCATGTACAGGTAAACACCACCAGCGGGGCCGGCTCGACCGGCCTCGCAATCTTTGAGGCTGCAGGCTTCTCCAACAATTCTTGCAGTGTGCGGCGTCGTTGCCGCCTTTGGAGGGCATGGGGGCCCGCACAATGACGGACATTTCAGCCCAGACCAATGCGATGGCCGGGTTCCTTACGCGGGACCGGATCATCAAATGGACGCCCCTACTGGTGCTCGCTTTTCTGGTTTTGCTGTTTCCATTTTTTGAGTGGCTTGAGGATTTTCGCGCGGGCGATCAACATCTTTACCTCGCCGACAGCCGGTTTTTCTCTATCCGAAATGCCGCAAGGATCCTGATCGCGGCAACACCGGCGCTGATGGTTGCCATCGGGGTGACGTTCATCATCATCATGGGTTCGATCGATCTTTCGATGGAGGGCACCGTTTCGGTCTGCGCTGTTGTTTTCGCATTCTCTTTCATCGGATGGGGCAGCACATTGGCAAGCTGGGCGTGGCTTGCGATTCCGGTCGCGCTTTTGGTCGGTGCGACGCTTGGTTTCATAAACGGACTTGTCCATGTCAGGTTGAAGATACCCAGCTTCATGGCTTCGCTGGCGATGGGTTTCGTGGGAACGGGTTTGGCGCTGCTGTTGACCGGCGGAGACCGCATTCGGGTCGAGGACCCGCTCTTTCGCTCGCTTCTGACGGTTCGCTGGTTTGGTTTTCCAATCATGGTCTATGTGGCGCTGGCGATGCTCTTGATTGCCTGGTTCATTCAATCGCGCACAACACTCGGCCGCAACTTCTACGCCGTCGGCGGTGGCGAGGAACTGGCCCATGCCAGTGGCCTCAATGTCAATCGCGTTCGCATCATGGGCTTTACACTGGCGGGCGTATTTTTCGCCGTGGGTGCACTTCTGGCGGTTGGACGCATCGGCATTGCCGAAACCGCGACCGGCAACAATTTCATGTTTGTGTCGATCACGGCGGTCGTGGTCGGCGGAACGGCGTTGTGGGGCGGCATCGGCGGTGTCTGGAACACGCTCGTCGGCGTTCTTATCGTCAATGTCATCAACAATGGAATGGTGGTTATCGGCCTGCCCAATTATCTGCAGGACGGGGTTCTCGGCGCACTCGTGATCCTGGCGGTGGTTCTTTCAACCGATCGCAGATCCGTCAGTTTCGTCAAATAGAGGGCCGGGGCGATGTATGAGCTGAAACAGGTGGAGAAGCACTTTCCCGGCGTGCACGCGCTCAAATCCGTCGATTTCAAGGTCAACCGGCATGAGATCGTTGGCCTGGTCGGCGAAAACGGTGCCGGCAAGTCCACCTTGATGAAGGTTATCTACGGCGCCTACCAGCCGGACGGCGGAGATATCCTGATTGACGGCACGGTCGTCCGCTTCCAGAACCCGCGCATGGCCATGGATCACGGCATCGGCATGGTCTTTCAGGAGCAGTCGCTCATCCTGAACCTGACGGTGATGGAAAACATCTTCCTCGGCTACGAGCAACAGTTCGTCCGATTCGGCGTCATCGACTGGAAGGCCATGTCCGATGCGGCCAAAAAGCAACTCGCCAAGGTGAAGCTCGATATCGATCCGGCAATGACCACATCGGACTTGTCCTTCGCCCAGCGCCAGCTGGTGGAACTTGCAAAGGTTCTCACACTGGAAGAGCGTATCGATGGCGATCTGGTGATCTTGCTGGATGAACCGACATCGGTGCTTGCACAGGAAGAGGTCGACCTTCTGTTCAGCCTCGTACGGGATCTGACAAAGCGTGCAAGCTTCATTTTCGTCAGCCATCGGATGGAAGAGGTGCTTGATCTCAGCCACCGCATTTACGTCATGAAAGACGGAGCGGTGGTGGATGTTGTTGTCCATGATCATGCTGACAAGGACGCGATCCAGCACAAGATGGTCGGACGCGAGGTCGACAAGGAGTATTACCGCGAACACAAGCAAAAGCCCTACGACACGGACAATGTGCTGGTGCAGTTCGATGGCGTTGGAAGTGGCAAGCGATACCGGGATGTTTCCTTCGCGCTCCACGCGGGCGAGGTGCTTTGCCTAGTCGGCACAGAGGGATCGGGTCGCGAGGCCATTTTGCGAACAATCTTCGGATTGGAGACACCCGACGCGGGTCAGGTGATCATCAAGGGCGAGACGATCAACAGCTTTACCGCTCAGGGCGGCGTTGACCGGGGTGTCGGATACACACCGCGTGAGCGCAAGATCGAGGGCATTGTCGCTGGCATGAATGTCTATGAAAACATGACACTCAGTCAGATGAACAACTATGCGAGTGCGGGCGTCCTCAAGGTGAACGAGGAAAAGTCTCTTGCACGCACCTGGATCGAGCGGCTGGGGATAAAGACGCCCGACGTCTACAAGGACTGCGGCGGCCTCTCAGGCGGCAATCAGCAGAAAGTCGTTCTGGCGAAATGGCGATCGGCGGGAGCCGACATCATGCTCCTCGATCACCCGACACGCGGCCTCGATATCGGCGCCAAGGAAGATGTCTATGAAATGATCCGGGAAATGTCCGATGCGGGTGTCGGCATTGTGCTTGTCGCCGACACATTGGAAGAGGCGATCGGCCTCTCCCATACGATCATCGTCTTGAAGGATGGCGCATTCCAGAAACGATTTGATGGAGAGCCCGGAGCAAAGCCGTCCCTCTATGACCTGGTTCACCATATGATCTGAGGCCGTTTCATGTCGTTCGAAACCATAAAACCGCACTTACCCTGGATCACGCTTGTTGTTCTGATCCTCCTTGTCGGCATTGCAAATCCGAGCTTTTTCGATCCGGCAGGCCTTTTGACGCTGGTAAGTGACGTGGTGCCGCTGTTCATCATGGCGCTGGGAATGACATTTGCCATCTATATTGGCGGCATCGACCTGTCGGTTCAGCAGGTTGCCAATCTGGTAACGGTCATTGCCACGGTGTATCTGGCCGAATTCGGCATCGGTGTTGCCGTGATTGCCATCGTCACGGGCTTTGTCTTCGGCATGATATCGGGCTTTGTGACGACGCGGCTCTATGTGCCGAGTTTTGTGTCGACCCTTGCCATGGGGTTCGTGGCACTATCGGCGGCAAAATTCCTGTCCGGTCAGCGTGCACTGTACATGGATGCCGAGCTGCGTGACGCCAGCTTTGGCTGGATGTTCGGAAACACACTCGGGGTGCCTCATGAGCTTGTGATTGCCATTGTGCTGCTAATCATCGCGTGGTTCCTGCAAACCCGGACCACATACGGGCGCGCTCTGAAAGCGGTGGGATCGGGCGAGCTGGCAGCGATTGCTTCCGGCCTGAACGTCGACCGGGTAAAGATCATCGCCTTTGCGATTTCAGGCACGTTCGCCGCCATTGCCGGGCTGCTCTTTTCCGTCAAACTCTCCGGCGGCGACGCCAATCTGGCCAATGGCTTTCTGCTGTTGGCCATTGTCGCGGTCCTGGTCGGCGGCACGCCGCTGACCGGTGGCGTCGGCGGTGTCATCAACACTGCTATCGGCACTCTGATCGTCATGGTGATCCGTTCGGCCATGGTCTATCTGGAAGTGGACGCGACGCAGCAGCAGATGGTCTTCGGCATTGTCCTGATTGCGGCGATTGCGCTGACAATCGATCGTTCCAAATTAAGGGGCGTGGTCAAGTGAGCACCATGATGGCCGCATATCTTGTCGAGCCGGGAAGGTTCGAGCTGCGCGACAGGCCCGTGCCCTGTCCCGGAGCGGACGAGGCGCTTATCAAGATTTCACGGACAGGCATTTGCGGAACTGACATTCACATCTTTCATGGGGCCTATGCCGCCGACAAATTGCCGCTCATCCCCGGGCACGAATTTACCGGGACGGTTGAGGAAACGGGCGCCAGTGTCACCGGCTTAAAGCAAGGGCAGCCGGTCGTCGTCGACATGAACATCGGATGCGGGCTTTGCTTCTGGTGCCGGCGCAATGAAATACTGAATTGCCCTGACATGAATCAGCTGGGCATTACGATGGACGGTGCCTTTGCGGAGTACATAAGTGTGCCCGCCCGCCTCGTGATTCCGGCACCGAACAAAGTTCCGTCTGATGTGCTGGCGCTTACGGAACCGCTCGCTTGTGTTGTGCGCGCGGCGCGCAAGTCGCAAGTGACCTTCGGTCAGTCCGTCGTGATCATCGGCGCCGGCCCCATCGGCAATCTGCACGTCCAACTGATGCGCACGATCGGAGCCGCGCCGATTATCGTCTCAGATGTGTCGCTGGAGCGGGTGCAAATGGCGCTTGATTGCGGCGCCGACTTTGGCGTCAGCGATCCGTCGGAACTCAAGGGAACAGTCATGCAGGCGACTGAAGGACGTGGCGCCGACGTCGTGATCGAGAGCGTCGGGCGCCCGGCTCTCTATGAAGAGGCAATGGAGCTGGTCCGCAAGGGTGGGCACATTGCCGCCTTCGGATTAACCGCTGCGGGCGAAACCCTGTCGGTCGACATCCTGCAGACCATTCTTGAGGAGAATTCGATCAAGGGGTCGGTCGCCGGGATGGGGCAGGACATGCACGACAGCCTGACGCTGCTCAGCCACGGTCGATTGAAAACCGATGCCTTTACCGGCGCGGAGTATCCGCTGGCAGATATACAGTCGGCATTTGACAGCTTTGCCGAGCGGCCGCAGGACCTCAAAACGCAGATCGTGATGTGAACGGATGGAGCAAGCGCGATGACAACCGAAGCTTATACGTCGAAACCGGAGGGCATGATCCCGAACAGCCGTTTTCCCCTTCTCATTCACCGTGGAGGCATTCCCGGCGGCGGTGCCGACGTCATCAAGGCGCGGTTCCGCAAGAACGGCTGGGGCAACAACTGGGAGTATCCGGGAGTTTACGAATATCCCCACTTCCATTCGACCACCCATGAATGTCTTGGCTGTGCGTCGGGTTGGATGGAGTTCAAACTCTCGGTGGAAGGATGGACCCGGGTAAAGATCGAGGCCGGCGACGTGATTGTCATGCCGGCCGGGGTTAGCCACGAAATGGTCGGACACTCGGACGATATCCTCATGGTCGGCGGCTATGACGGCGGGCGCGACTGGGACAATATCCAGGAGGCTTTCCTCACGCCCGATCTGTTTTATCAGGCGGCCAAGCGGATCATGATGCTTCCCATCCCGGAACGGGATCCTGTTACGGGCGAGGGCATGCAACAATGGCATGATGCACCGTCGTCGGTTGACGGTGGATGGAACGATTATCGCGATGGGCTGGATGCCAGCAACTGATCTTGGAGTTATTTGCCATGGACAAAAAGACCATTGATCTTTCTCTGCCTGCTGCGCCGCGCGACTTTGGGTTTTTCCTCGACGGCGAATGGGTTGCCGCGGGCGACCGGGAGGTTTTTGAACGCCATTCCCCAGGTCACGGCGCGCTGGTGAGCCGGGTGCCGAAATGTACAGCTGCAGACCTCGACGCCTGTGTTGCCTCGGCCCGCCGCGCCTTCGATGACCGGCGCTGGTCCGGCCTTTCCGGTGCCGACCGGGCCGCAGTGCTGCTGAAAACGGCTGACGGCATTCGGTCTCGTGCCGAAGAAATCGCCTATTGGGAAACGCTGGAAAACGGCAAGCCGATCAGCCAGGCGCGGGCCGAAGTCGGTGGCTGCGTCGGCATGTTCGAATACGCAAGCGGTCTCGCGCGGGCTCTTCATGGTGACAGTTTCAACAACCTTGGCGACGGGATGTTCGGCTTGGTGACCCGTGAGCCGGTCGGCGTTGTTGGAGTGATAACACCTTGGAACTTTCCGTTCCTGATCCTGTGCGAGCGGGTTCCATACATCCTTGCAGCCGGCTCCACGATCGTGGCCAAGCCGTCTGAAGTGACCTCGGCAACCACCTTGATGCTGGCGGAGATATTGCATGAGGCCGGACTTCCCGATGGTGTCATGAACGTGGTGACAGGGTCCGGCAGCACGATTGGGCAGGGGCTGATCGAACACAAGCAGATCGACATGTTGTCCTTTACCGGGTCGACCGGCGTGGGGCGTCGCGTCGTCGAAGCGTCCGGCCGTACGAATTTCAAGAAGCTGGGCCTCGAATTGGGCGGCAAGAATCCGCAGATCGTCTTTGCCGATGCCGATCTTGAAGATGCGGCCGACGGTGTTGCTTTCGGTATCGGCTTCAACACCGGTCAGTGCTGTGTTTCAGGCTCCCGCCTGATTGTCGAGCAATCGATAGCAGATGAATTCGCGACCATGGTTGCGGAAAAATTCAGTAAGGTGAGGGTGGGTGATCCTCTTGATGAGGCAACCCAAGTCGGCGCCATCACGACCGATGCCCAGAATACGACCATCATGGGCTACATTGAAAAAGCCCATTCGGAAGGGGCGACCCTGCTTTATGGTGGCGAGCAGCTTGACCTTGGGCGAGGCCAGTACATTGCACCGACATTGTTCGGCAATGTGACGCGCGATATGGCCATTGCACGCGAAGAGATTTTCGGCCCTGTTCTGACCATGATGCCTTTCGCCACGGTGGACGAAGCCATCGAGATCGCCAACGATACGGAATACGGCCTTGCCGCAAGCGTCTGGACCAAGAACATCGACAAAGCCCTGATGGTGTCGCGTCGGGTTCAGGCAGGGCGCTTCTGGGTCAACACGACGCTGTCCGGTGGACCGGAACTGCCAATTGGCGGGTTCAAACAATCCGGTTGGGGGCGCGAAGCGGGAATTTACGGGGTGGAGGAATATACGCAAATCAAGTCCGTCCACATCGAGATCGGCAAACGGACACCCTGGGTGGAGTGATGACGGCATCGGGTTTTGACTATGTGATCGTCGGCGGCGGCACCGCTGGCTGTGTATTGGCAAACAGATTGAGCGAAAACCCCGATGTGCAGGTCCTTTTGCTCGAAGCAGGCGGGCAGGATCGCCATCCACTCATCCACTTGCCCGTGGGATTTGCCAAGATGACCACTGGCCCACATACTTGGGGCTTGGTTACTGCGCCGCAGAGGCACGCCAACAACCGCGAAATTCCCTATGCGCAGGCGCGTGTGATCGGCGGCGGCAGCTCCATCAATGCCGAGGTGTTTACCCGCGGAAATCCGGTTGACTACGATCGCTGGGCACAGGAAGAAGGCTGCGACGGCTGGGCCTTCAAGGACATCCAGCAATATTTCATTCGCTCCGAAGGCAATACCATGCTGTCCGGTGATTGGCACGGCACCGAGGGACCGCTGGGTGTTTCCGACATACCGGACCCGCAAGTCATGACGCGGGCTTTCGTAAAAGCCTGCCAGGAAAACGGTATTCCTTACAGCAACGATTTTAATGGTGAAGTCCAGGCTGGTTGCGGGGTCTATCAGACGACGACCAAAAACTCTCGCCGCTGTTCGGCAGCGGTGGGATATCTCAGACCGGTCATGCATCGCAAGAATCTGACGGTGGAGACCGGATGCTTGGTGTTGCGGATCCTTTTCGAAGCCAATCGCGCGACCGGTGTCGAATATGCCAAGGGCAGCGAACGGAAAACCGCGCGTGCCGATCGTGAAGTGCTTGTGGTCGCGGGCGCAATCGGCACGCCGAAAATCATGATGATTTCAGGCGTTGGACCTGCAGCTCACTTGCAGGAGCATGGCATCGATGTCGTGCATGATCTGCCCGGTGTCGGCGAAAACCTGAACGATCATTTTGGCATCGACATCGTTGCCGAACTCAAAGGCCATGAGAGTCTCGACAAATACAACAAGCCGCACTGGGCGGTGTGGGCAGGCGTCGAGTATGTGCTGTTCAAGAGCGGTCCGATCACCTCCAATGTCGTTGAGGGCGGGGCTTTCTGGTTTGCCGACAAGAGCAATCCGGTGCCGGACCTGCAGTTTCATTTTCTTGCCGGTGCCGGTGCCGAAGCCGGCGTACCCAGCGTTCCGAAAGGCTCATCCGGCATTACGCTCAACTCCTACGCCGTGCGCCCGAAAAGCCGTGGCACGGTGCGTCTGAGAAGCAAGGATCCGGAAGCCTTGCCAATCATCGATCCGAATTTTCTGGCTGAGCCGGATGACCTGAAAACCGGTGTCGAGGGAGTCAGGATCAGCCGAGAGATCTTTGAACAGCCGTCGCTGCGGAAATACATAGAAGCCATCCGTTTCCCCGATGAAAGCGTCAAATCGCAGTCGGACTACGAAGCCTACGCACGCCAATATGGTCGTACCTCCTATCATCCGACCTGCACGTGCAAGATGGGAACAGACGACATGGCGGTGGTCGACCCGCAACTGCGGGTGAGGGGCCTGGACGGAATCCGCATTTGTGACAGCTCCGTCATGCCCAGCCTCATCGGATCCAACACCAATGCGCCGACAATCATGATTGCTGAAAAGGCCAGCGACATGATCCGTGGCAACCAATAAATAGGGTCTTCACTCCCAGACTGGCTAAGGATGGCTTCGGGCCACCCTCTTTTTTTGGTGTGACTTTTTTGTTTCCCGCTTAATCCCAGGTCGGCGCCCAGGGCACCAGATCCGAGGTGACGATGCGATAGTTGGTATGGGTCAGCTTCTCGATCCGCGCCATATGTACGGAGGAAAGAGCAAAGTCCATGATATCGAAATTTCTCCGAATGTTTTCGGGGTTGGTCGACATGGTATTGACGCTGACGCCCTTTTGCAGGATCCAGCGCAAAACGACCTGTCCTGCTGTTTTTTCGTATCCCTCGCCGATTTCGGCGAAAAGGGGGTGTTTGAACACTTCGCCGCGTGCGACCGATGAATAGGATGACAACGGTATGCCGACCTCATTGGCACCAGCGAGCAGCGTGTCCTGGTTGAGCAGGGGATGAAACTCCACCTGGTTGGTCACAATCGGAACGTCGATAATTGATTTTGCATCCCGCATCATCTGTACGGTGTAATTTGATACACCGATGTTTTTTGCCAGGCCCTGGTTGTGGGCGCTCTGAAGAAGTTGAAGCGACGGGGCAATGTTACCGCCGGTCGGTGGCCAGTGCAGCAACAATACATCGGCATAGTCGATCTGCAGATGCTTCAGGCTTTGTTCGACCGATGCGATGAACTTGTCTTCACTGAAATTGTCCGGGTGGACTTTGGTTGTGATACACAGTTCGTCTCGTCGAATGCCGGTGGCCTTGAGCGCTTGACCGGTGTCGGCCTCGTTGCCATACATCTGCGCGGTATCGAAGGCGCGATATCCGACTTCGGCGGCCGCCAGGATCGCATTGATTGCAACATCGCCTTGTAGCGGATATGTGCCGAAGGAACGCTGATATGTGTTCTGAAAGTAGATGTTCATTGGAGCCTCCCGTGCTTCGTTGATTTGTAACTCATTGGTTACTTAAGGGGAAGCCCTGAATCATGAGCGGTTGATTTTAAATGACAAATCTAAGCTTGATTCAGGTCGTCGAGATTGGCATATTCATATAACTAAATGGTTACTTCATGCGGTTCTCAATTGCCGAGGAAAAAGGCGTGACAAAACAAAGGACAGCGGCTGAGGCTGTCGCTATGATCCCGGACGACGCAGTGGTCGCGATCAATTCGTCAAGCGGGCTTTGCTGTCCCGATGCGGTGTTGGCAGCTCTCGGAGAGCGGTTCGACAAGGAGGCCGCGCCAAAGAACCTGACCACGATCCATCCAATCGCCGCCGGCGACTTTTTCGGCACCAAGGGCGTGGACCACATCGCCAAACCCGGGTGTTTGTCGAAGATAATCGGTGGGAGCTACCCCTCGGGACCGTCGAATGCCGAACCGCCTTTGATCTGGCAGATGATCACCAACAACGAGATCAAGGCTTACAATCTGCCTTCCGGTGTCATTTTCGATATGTTGCGGGAAGCTGCGGGGCATAGGCCTGGCGTGTTGACGAAGGTGGGCATGGAGACCTTCGTCGATCCGGATCATGAAGGCGGCGCAATGAATGAGGCTGCCGCCGGGGAGCCGTTCGTAAGGCGCCTCGATTTCGAGGGCGAGGACTGGCTGTATTTCCCGGCATTGAAGCCTGATGTAGCCATTATCCGCGCCACCACCGCAGACAAGCGGGGAAATCTGAGCTTCGAATCGGAGGGTGCTTATCTTGGCGCGATGGAGATGGCCTTGGCTGCGCACAATTGCGGCGGCATCGTTATCGCTCAGGTCCGCCGGGTTGGCCGAAACGGCTCGATAAGGCCCCATGATGTGCACGTGCCGGGTATATTGGTCGATGTCGTTGTCGAAGCGCCCGATATGCTTCAAACCACCGCCACGACACATGACCCGGCCATATCCGGGGAACTCATTCGGCCGCTCGACAGTTTCCAGCTGATGGAGTTCGGCGTCCAGAAAGTGATCGCCCGGCGGGTGGCACAGGAGCTTCAGAGGGGCTGGGCCGTGAATATCGGCTTCGGCGTTTCTGCCAATGTCCCGAGAGTGTTCCTCGAAGAGGGCCTCCACGGAGAGGTGACGTGGGTGATCGAACAGGGCGCTGTGGGCGGCATCCCGCTGCTCGACTTCAAGTTCGGCTGCGCAGCAAACGCCGAGGCATTTGTAGCTTCGCCGCACCAGTTTGCTTATTTCCAGGCGGGCGGCTTCGATGCATCGCTGCTGTCGTTTCTGGAGATCGATGCCGACGGCTCGGTCAACGTATCGCGGCTGAAGGCAACACCGCACCGCACCGCCGGGGCAGGCGGCTTTGTCGATATCACTGCAAGAGCAAAGCGGATCGTCTTTTCCGGCACGTTCAACGCCGGCGCAAAAATGCGTATTGAGGATGGACGTCTGATCATAGACCGTGAAGGCCATACGGCGAAGATCGTACCGAAAGTCGATCACGTTTCGTTTTCCGGCAAACGCGCCGTGCAACAGAAACAGGACGCCACATTCGTTACGGAAAGATGTGTGATCAAGCTGACGGAGCAGGGGCTTGTCGTGACCGAAATCACACCCGGGGTGGATCTGCAGCGGGATATTCTGGACCAGGCCGGCACTGAATTGCGTGTCGCCGACAATCTGAAAGAAATGGACCTCGCCCTGTTGCGGCCGAAACCTTTCGGATTGATGCTGTGAGCCGGATTTTGTTGACCGTTGATGGTGCGGTGGCGCATTTGCGCCTCAATCGGCCGGATAAACTCAACGCGCTTGATGCCGCGATGGTCGGGGAGCTTTCTGCCCGGTGCAGTGAAGTCGACGGGCATCCCGATATCCATGTGGTTATCCTCTCCGGTGAAGGAAAGGCGTTCTGCGCAGGCGGCGATATCGAGGCATGGTCTGTGGAAAGTCCGGAACAGTTCGGGCAGCGCTGGGTTCGCGACGGCCATGCGGCGTTTGACGCGCTTGCACGGCTGCGCCAACCGGTGATCGCTGTTTTGGATGGCCACGCGCTGGGCGGTGGGCTGGAATTGGCCGCTTGCGCGGACTACAGGGTTGCGGAAGAGCAGGTAAAGATCGGCCAGCCTGAGACCGGGCTCGGCATCATTCCTGGCTGGTCGGGAACCCAGCGGGCTGTGCGGCGGTTCGGCGCGCAGATCGTGCGAAGGATGGCGGTGTTCGGTGACGTGTTTACGGCAAAAGAGGCGCTTGATCTGGGTCTGGTAGACCGTGTCGTGGCCACCGGAGAGGCAATGGCTGCGGCGAATGAGATCGCGGCATCGGTCTTGAAGAGAGGCCCACGCGCGACGCAGCTCGCAAAGATGATGATCAATGCTGCAGAGGGCGAAGAGCGCGAACGTATTATCGAAGCGTTGGCAGGTTCGCTTGCTGCGGGTTCGGATGAACTGGAAGAAGGCCTCGCGGCATTCCGTGGCAAGCGGACACCGGACTTCGGCAGAGGAAGAAAGACATGATACGGCATTTTGTTGCACTCCGATTTCGTCCCGACACGCCGGACGCGACAAAAAAGGCGCTGATGGATGATCTCGAGGGACTCAGGAGCCGGATCAACGGCATTTCCGATTTTCAGGTCCGTCCCAATATCAGTGTCGAAGACCCAATGGTGAGAGGGTTTCGGGACGTTTTCTGGTTTGATTTTCGGGACGAAGCGGTGCGCGATATCTATCTTGCGGACGAGGTCCACCAGCAGATCGGTGCACGTATTGTAGCCGAACTGGATGGCGGTCCGGGCGGCGTGTTTGTCGCCGACTATACGGTATGACCGCCAGATTTTACTCTATCGGTATGCAAGAAGCAGGTTTTTCCCCTCCTGCACCGTCTCACCCGTTTGATTGGTGACCTCGAAGACAAGGCCGAGGATGCCGCGGTCGGGTTTGGAAACGCCGCGTTTGCTCTCGACCGTGATGGTTACGCGGATTTCGTCGCCGGCAAAGACCGGGCGGCGAAAGGACCATTCCCAGCCAAGCGAGGCAATGGCACGGAACTGAGCAGGCGCGTTGTTCTTCAGCCCGTCGACAAGGGACAGGACCAGCAGGCCATGTGCGACGCGCCGGGGAAACCCATGGGACCGCGCCGCTTCATCGTTCATGTGAATCTCGAAGCGGTCGCCCGATAGATCGGCAAAGGAGTCGATATCCGCGGCGGACACAATGCGCCGGCCGGTTTCGACAACGGCCCCGGTTGAGACCTCATCAAAGCCATATCGTCCCGGCGCCAGGAGACCGCTCACGGCGTTGGAGCGTCCTCACGCAACAGCTTCGCGGCTTTCAGTTCCGCCCACAGATCGGAAGGAATGGGGTGGCTGAACCATTCGAGGTTTTTCTTGAGCTGCTCGACCGTCCGGGTGCCGGCGATAAAGCTGGGGATCGCCGGATGGGCAATGACGAACTGCAATGCAGCAGCCGGCAGCGGCACATTGTATTGGCCGCAGATAGCCTCGATCCCGGCAACCTTATGCATGATTTCGGCGGGGGCCGGAGCGTAATTGTATTTCGCGCCGTCGACTGCACCGGTTGCCAGAATGCCTGAATTGAAGCCTCCGCCAACGACCACCGCCGCTCCGCGCTCCTCGCACAGCGGCAGGAATTGGTCGAGCGACTCCTGTTCCAAAAGCGTGTAGCGGCCGGCAAGCAGGAAACAGTCGAAATCCCGCTGCTGCAGCGCTTCATGACACACCTCCCACTCATTCACTCCGACGCCGATGGCCTTTACAACGCCCTGGTCGCGGAGATCCGAAAGCGCCTTCCAGCAACCGTCCATCGCTTCCTTGAAGACCTCCGGCTGTTCATCGCCCCGCGTGAAACGATCGATGTCATGGATGAAGCAGATATCCATGTGCTCAAGGTTCAGCCGTTGAAGCGAGTCCTCGAAGCTGCGCATGGTGCCGTCGTAGCTATAGTCGAAATGCATGGTGAAGCGGCCGGCATTGGTCCAGGGCGCATATTCGATCTCGTGTTTCCTTGCCGGTTTCAATAAACGGCCGACCTTGGACGAAAGGACGAAGTCGTCGCGGTTCTTCCAGCGCAGGCTGTGACCGGTTCTCAATTCCGACAGGCCGTGGCCATACATCGGCGCGGTGTCGTAGTATCGCACGCCGGCATCCCATGCAGCCTGGAACATATCGTTGGATGTCTCTTCGTCGATTTCGCGAAAGATGTTCCCGACAGGCGCGGTGCCAAATCCGAAGGCGGTGACTTCCAGATCCACTCGGCCGAATTTCATCTTCGTGTCGGGCTGCATATTTTCCTCCCTAAGTAACCAGTTAGTTATCTATCGTATTGCTGCACGGTCGGGCAAGGGGAAAATTGCCAAGGCGCCTCTTGACCGATGGTTTACCGGAAATGTAAAGTAACTAATCAGTTACTAATGGGATGATGCATGTATCTCACCGACACCCACATCCAGGTGCGCGAAATGGCGCGCGATTTTGCCAACGACACGATCAGACCCATCGCGGAAGACCTCGACCGGGAGGAGCGCTTTCCAGCAGAACTTTATCTGCAGATGGGTGAGCTGGGCCTTTTCGGGATCGGTGTGCCGGAAGAACTGGGCGGGCCAGGTTTCGACACGCTTGCCTACGCCCTGGTCATGGAGGAATTATCGCGCGGCTATTCATCTGTGGCCGATCAATGTGGTCTGGTTGAACTGATTTCAACGCTTTTGGTGCGACATGGAAGTCCGGTGCAGCAGAAACGCTGGCTGGTTGACGTCATGCAAGCAAAAGCGAAAGTTGCCTATTGCATCACCGAGCCTGAAGCCGGTACCGATGTCTCGGGCATTCGTACCGAGGCCACAAAGGACGGAGACGGCTGGATCCTCAATGGTGGCAAGATCTGGATCCACAATGCCCCGGTCGCGGATATCGGATTTGTTCTGGCGCGGACAGATCGCGAGGCCGGCCGGCGGGGCATGTCAATCTTCATCGTGGATCTGCATGCCGAGGGCGTCGAACGCGGACCCAAGGAATACAAGATGGGCCAACGGGCAAGCCAGGTCGGGGCACTGCACTTTTCCAATGTGCGGTTGTCGGCCGATGATCTACTGGGCGAGGAAGGTCGCGGCTTTCACATGATGATGAGCGTGCTCGACAAAGGCCGTGTCGGCATCGCTGCTCTTGCGGTGGGAATTGCACAGGCCGGACTGGAAGCGGCAGTCGACTATGCCCAACAGCGCAAGCAGTTCAAACAACCCATCATTGATTTTCAAGGCGTCCAGTGGCTGATCGCCGACATGGCAAAGGATATTGAAGCGTCACGGCTTTTGGTTCATTCCGCCGCGGTGAAAATCGATCGGGGGGAGGATGCAACCAAGGCCTGTTCCATGGCAAAGTGTTTTGCCGGTGACACGGCCGTTGCACGCACTTCGGATGCAGTTCAGGTTTTCGGTGGCTCCGGTTACATCAGGGGATTTGAAGTGGAACGTCTTTATCGTGATGCAAAGATCACCCAGATTTACGAGGGCACGAACCAGATACAGCGCATGATTATCGCACGTGAACTCGTCAAGCACGGAGCGGCGGTTTGAGCGGCCAGATTGCATTGATCACCGGCTCCAGCCGCGGAATCGGTTTGGCGACGGCCAAAGCTCTGGCCGGAGAAGGCTTTGCCGTGGCTCTGAATGGACCGTCCGATGACGCGGAACTGCGGGGCGCAGTCCAACAATTGCGCGACCTCGGCGCCAGCGCTATTGGCGTGCCGTTCGATGTCACGGACAGGGATGCACACAAGCCAGCGCTTGAAATGATCGAGGCGGAACTCGGACCGCTGACGACACTGGTCAACAATGCCGGTATCGGCGTGCTCAGCCGCGGCGACCCGCTCGAGGTGACTGAGGAGAGTTGGGATCAATGCCTGGCAGTCAATGCAAAGGCTGTGTTTTTCCTGAGCCAGGCGTTTGCGGCGCGGCTTCTGGCCCGTTCCCGTGACCCAAAGCTGTTTCATTCCATCGTCAATGTGACCTCCTCCAACGCAGTGGCCGTCGCCGTGCCGCGATCGGAGTATTGTGCGTCGAAGGCAGCAGCGGCCATGGTGTCCAAGGCCTGGGCCGTGCGGTTGGGAGAGGAGAATATCGCCGTTTACGACGTTCAGCCGGGTTTGATCGATACGGACCTGACAGCGCCGGTGATCGGGCAGTACGAAGAGCGGGCAAAAGGGGGCCTCACCCTGTTTCCCCGTGTCGGCAAGCCGGCTGATATCGGGGCCATCATCGCAGCCTTGGCTTCAGGGCGTATGCCCTACACGACCGGCCAGACAATCTCTGCCGATGGCGGCATGCTGGTTCCGCGTTTCTGAAGGATTGTCGCATGAAGATCGCACTACCGGATACAAACGGCACTTTTGCCGACTATACGCTGACCGGCACGCCTGTCGTGCCGGAACCGCTCGGGCACGATCCGGCGCGAATTGTATTTTCCGCCGCCCATGTGGTAGCCGACCCCTATACCACCTCGCATCCCTCCGAAGCTGCTGCTGTCGATTGGGAGACGACCCTGGCGTTTCGCCGTTATCTTTCCGGTCTTGGTCTCGGCATCGCCGAGGCAATGGACACTGCCCAGCGCGGCATGGGGCTCGACTGGTCCGGTGCGCTTGAACTGATCCGGCAGACCAGGACAGAACTGCCCGACGCGCTGGTTTTCAACGGCTGCGGCACCGACCAGCTGGACCCGAATGAAGCCCGTTCACTTGAGGATGTTCGAGCGGCCTATCTGGAACAGGTCGAAGCAATCCAGAATGTCGGTGGCCGCCTGATCCTGATGGCATCGCGCGCCTTGGCGCGTGTCGCGTCAACACCGGACGACTATGTGCGGATGTATGGCGATGTCCTTGCGGCTTGCCACGAACCGGTCATCCTGCATTGGCTGGGTCCGATGTTCGACCCGGCGCTGGCCGGCTATTGGGGTACGGATGAATTTGACCCGGCCATGGAAACCGCTCTTTCCGTGATTGAGCAGAACGCCTCGAAAGTGGACGGCATCAAGATCTCGCTTCTCGACAAGGAAAAGGAGATCATCATGCGCCGCAGGCTCCCTGACGGCGTGAGGATGTACACCGGCGACGATTTCAACTACCCCGAACTGATTGCCGGGGATAGCGAAGACTATTCTCACGCCTTGCTCGGCATCTTTGACCCGCTTGCGGTTGCCGTCGGCAAGGCTGTCGGAGAACTTGGCCGGGGCAACAAGGAGGCGTTCCGGGCAGTGCTCGATCCGACAGTGCCGCTGGCGCGGCTGATCTTCGAGGCGCCGACGCAGTACTACAAGACAGGTGTAGTGTTCCTGGCATGGCTCAACGGCTTTCAGAAGCACTTCGTCATGCTGGGGGGCGCCCAATCGATGCGGCCGCTGCCCTATTTCATCGATTGCTTCAAACTGGCCGAGCAAAACGGGCTTTTGCGGGACCCTGAACTGGCTATGCAACGGATGAATACCTTTTTGGCAATGTACGGGGCACGATGAGGGATTTCTCGCAGGATATCTCGGCCTTGGCGCTGAACACGGCAACCCTCGGACACAATATTGACGGCCACGGCGCGAGCTGGTCGCCGGAACAGGTGATTGACGCCTGCGCAGAGCGCGGCTTCGGCGGGATCGTTTTCTGGCGCCGTGAAATCGGTAACCGGGCGCAGCTGATTGGCGATCGCGTCCGTTCGGCAGGCATGCAGGTGGTCGGTTTGTGCAGAACGCCGTTTCTCGTCGGCAGCGAAGCGCCCGACGGGCTGGACGAAGCAAAATCTTCCATCGATATGGCCGCGGCGCTTGGCGCGCCTGTATTGACCATAGTCACCGGTGGGACGGAACCCGGTACCAAGGGCGTTCTGGAAAGCCAGAAGATTCTGGCCGAGCGGGTCCGGGCGATTTCCGAATACGCGGCCGAACGCGGTGTCAGCCTTGCTCTGGAGGCCTTGAATCCGATGTTTGGCGGCAATCGCACGGTGTTGATGACCGTATCGGATGCAGTTCGGGTCTGCGACATGGTCGCAGCGCCGAATGTGGGGGTCGCCGTCGATGTCTATCATGTCTGGTGGGATACGCATCTGGAAGAAGGGCTTGCCGCCGCCGGCCCTAAACGCATCCTTGGCTATCACCTGTGCGATTGGCTGGAAGAGACGCGCGATATGCTGCTTGATCGCGGCATGATGGGCGACGGCGTGGCCGACCTGAAACGTCTTCGCGAATGCGTCGAAGCTGCCGGTTATGCAGGGCCATGCGAGGTCGAGATCTTTTCCGCACAAGACTGGTGGCTGAAGCGGCCTGAAGAGGTTCTTGATACGGTAGTGGAGCGGTTTCGCACCGTGTGCTGAGAAAGACCCGGCGCGCCTTTTATCCATGCGTCGCCGGTTTCGCGCAGATCCTTAGAGCAAATCTGGGTTAGATTGAACCATTTGATGGCGGAAAATCGGCTCACTCGGGCGCGTGTCCCGAATCTGAAGTTCGCGGATATGCGGCAGGCTCCGTACGAACTTCAGATTCGACAAGGACACGCTATGCATCATTGGTTCGCGTGTGGTTTGCGGATTTGAAGGTCCTGTGTGGAGGAAGCTGAGAAAATGACAGGACCTTCAAATCCACCACACGCGCGCGTCGTGCAGCGCGATGTGGGTCATCGGGCAAGCGGCGCAACGGTGAGCCCGTCTTGCAAATTCGTCCAGTGGACGAATTTGAGGGCGAACGATGGGCCGATTTGCCGCCACCCCTGAAAGGACTATCGTATTGAAATGCGGAGCTTAATGGGCCGGGCGATTTTGCCCCCTGACTGCGTTGGCTTGCGCTTGTGGTGGGATGGCACCACGGCACGCAACCCGCCTG
>JBCCOK010000007.1:0-110124 GCA_039025395.1 Pseudomonadota bacterium | reverse complement strand
TTTGGATCGCGCAATCCAAGATCGCGCAGGGTGACCTGATCAGCGTTTCGGCGGTAACCGTACTATGTGCCGTTGCTGCCTTCGGCCTCTCTCTGCGTCCGCAGGAGCCGGTTGACAATGGTGTGGCTCTTCTGGTCTCCGGATTTATCATCGCTGGTGTTGCCTTTCTTGCGCCATCCGCATCGATCGCCCAGCTTGCTCTGGCAATCACCGCTGCGACTGGCGGTTTTCTGGTCTGGACGTGGCCGAAGATCCGCCTTGGTTTCGCACAGGTTGCAATTGTCGCGATGGCACTTCCGATGATCTGGCTGGCTGCACAAGCCTCGCACTTCTCCAGAGCCGACGACTATGCACTTATCGTGGTAACCGCAATCGCTTTTGCACCCACCATTCGCGCCGCGGTCATCCGTTCTGACGCACTCTCGACGGACACGTTACGTCCCATTGCAACGGGTGTGACGGCAGTTGTGATAGGCGCCGTTGCGTTGGCGATCGCCTATTTCAGCAGCTCGGGCCAAACCTATCTTGGCTAAGACTTCGCATGAACTTCAATCACAAGGGAGCTTACAAATGAAATCGATGAAACTGCATCTTGCTTCGGCCTTTGCGGCCTCATGTCTGGCGATGCCGGCCCTGGCCGCGGACACCTTCAAGATCGACGACACACATACGAGCATCGTGTTCTTCGTCGATCACCTCGGCTATTCCAACACAATTGGCCGCTTCAATGACTTTGCCGGTTCGTTCGATTTCGATCCGGAAAATGTCGAAAACTCGAAAATCCAGTTTGTCATCGACGCATCGAGCGTCGACACGAACCATGAGCCGCGCGACAATCATCTGCGTTCCCCCGATTTTCTGAATGTCGACGAGTTTCCGGAGATCACCTTCACATCAACCTCCGTGGAAAAGACAGGTGACAACACCGGTAAGGTGACTGGCGATATGACAATGCTGGGTACCACACAGCCCGTGACATTCGATATCACGCTCAATCAGATGGCACCCAATCCGCGCAGCGGTGTGCTGATCGCCGGCTTCTCCGCGCGTGGTGAGGTCGACCGCTCCGACTTCGGAATGACCTTCGGCCAGGGTGGTATCGGTGATACGCTCGATCTCTTTATCGAGGTCGAAGGCACCAAGGAAGAATAGGCAGCCCATCAGGATGAACGATCAGAAGGGGTGGCATTGCCGCCCCTTTTTTGTGCGTTGCATCAGACGAGCGTCTTCCGGAAAAAGACACGCTCGTATCCGTCTTCGCGACGACGGTCTGTCTCGACATATCCGAGAGCGGGATACAATGCGAGGTTCCCTTGCATCTTGACATTTGTGTAGAGGCGTATTGAGCCAATGCCGCTGCAGCGCGCTGTTTCCTCGACAAATCCAATCAGTTTTCGGCCGATCCCTTTTCCCTTGCGGTCCGGATCAACAGCCACGTTCTCCAAAAACACATGATCGTTGATCTTGCGGAAGACCACGAAACCGCTCGGCGACTTATCTGGCTCAAATGCAATGTAGACATCTCCCGCGCGGATCAAGGCATCGAAATCGGCGATCATCGGCGCAGGCTTGCGGCCGATCCGCTCCACGTAGGGCGCATAGGCCCGTTCGGCACAGGCGACCAGGAAAGCACAATCGGAGAGGGATGCTCGGCGTATTTTCAGCACGGTCGGCGGACCACAAGCAAAAAAAAACAAGGCACGGAGCCTTGTATTAGAGTATCGCGTTGATCGTTGTCCGCTTTGCAGCGGCGGCGGCGGATTTACCCGCGCCTTTGATCCATCCTCCCAAGACTTGACCGCGGAACGTACAGGGATCTTTTCTCCCCATATCATTGATGCTGGAACCTAGCGGATTGTTACGCGGCTGTCACCCGAAAAGTGACATTTTTGCCGCTGTCGAGGTTTTTTTGAGGAAACTGCAAATCAAATCCATGGATAAATTCCCGTATTGTCAGTCAATGACCGAACCGACCTCGGGCGTCTTTTATTCTTTCCGCCAAGCGGTTAATACAACCCACAATATGATGCTGTTTAACTGATTCACCGAGGAGATCGGAACAGGTGGCAAACAGCAACTTGAAACCGGATAATTCGATGCGCCTTTCCCGCTATTTTCTTCCCATTCTCAAAGAGAACCCAAAGGAAGCGGAAATCGTTTCGCACCGGCTGATGTTGCGGGCGGGCATGATCCGTCAGCAGGCCGCCGGAATCTATTCCTGGCTTCCGCTGGGAAAGAAGGTTCTTGAGAAGGTCAACGATATCGTCCGCGACGAACAGAACAGAACCGGGGCCATCGAGATCCTGATGCCGACGATTCAATCGGCCGAGCTGTGGCAGGAAAGCGGACGCTATGATGACTACGGCCGCGAGATGCTGCGGATCTCCGACCGTCAGGACCGTCCCATGCTTTACGGTCCGACCAACGAGGAGATGGTCACCGACATTTTCCGCAGCTACGTGCGGTCATACAAAGACCTGCCGCTGAACCTCTATCACATTCAGCTTAAATTTCGTGATGAGATCCGTCCGCGTTTCGGCACGATGCGTTCGCGTGAGTTCCTCATGAAGGACGCCTATTCTTTCGATATCGATCAGGATGCGGCGCGCCATTCTTACAACAAGATGTTTGTCGCGTATCTTCGGACATTCGCCCGCATGGGTCTGTCTTCGGTGCCGATGCGGGCTGATACAGGACCGATCGGCGGCGACCTCAGCCATGAGTTTATCATTCTCGCCGAGACCGGTGAGTCGGAAGTCTATTGCCACAAGGACTATCTCGGTTTCGATATACCGGGCGCCGATACTGATTTTGAAGACGAGGCGATGCTGCAGTCGATTGTCGACAAATGGACATCGCTTTACGCGGCAACGTCGGAGATGCACGATACAGATGCTTTTTCCCAGGTACCGGATCAGCACAGATTGTCCGCGCGCGGCATCGAAGTCGGCCATATCTTCTATTTCGGAACCAAATATTCGGAGCCCATGGGAGGAAAGGTCATGGGTCCCGACGGACACGAACACACCGTTCATATGGGCTCTTACGGCATTGGGCCGACCCGTCTGGTGCCGGCGATCATCGAGGCCTCCCATGACGAAAACGGTATCATCTGGCCGGAGAGTGTGGCACCTTTCGACGCAACGATCATCAATATGAAGGTCGGCGATTCGATGTGCGATGACGCCAGCGATAAGGCCTATGATGCTTTACATGCGGCGGGCCGGGATGTGCTTTATGATGATCGCGACGAACGGGCAGGCGCGAAATTCGCAACAGCCGACCTGATCGGGACTCCATGGCAGATCATCGTCGGGCCAAGGTCAGTCGCACAGGGTGAAGTGGAAGTGAAGCACAGGAAGACCGGCGAGCGGGAAAACATGTCGTTGGATGCGGCAATCAACCGGTTTGCCGGCGCAAACTGAAGGAGCGGCGATGAGCGGCGACATCGCACAGACGGGCGAGATGGCGCGTTCGGCGCGCAGCAAGCGGCCATTTGCAGGTCCTTTCTGCGCTTTTGAGCGGATGGTTGCCTGGCGTTACCTGCGATCGCGGCGCAAGGAAGCGTTCATTTCGGTGATTGCGGGAATCTCTTTTGTCGGCATCATGCTAGGGGTCGCTACCCTCATCATCGTGATGGCGGTCATGAACGGTTTCCGCGGTGAACTGATCGACCGGATCCTGGGTGTCAACGGACATATGGTCGTGCAGCCGATCGATGAGCCATTCAACGACTATGATGCTCTGGCAAAGCGCCTGGCCGAGGTTGACGGCGTCATCGCAGCGGTTCCCTTCATCGACGGCCAGGCCCTGGTCTCCGGATACCGGGATGTCGGTACGGGCGCCCTTGTGCGCGGCATCCTTGCCGAAGACCTGCCGAAACTCGACGGTGTTTCCGAGACCCTCTTCTCCGGCGACATGGTGGGTTTTGCAGCCGGCGAGGGCCTGCTTGTCGGATCCCGCCTTGCCACCAATCTTGGGGTCGGTGTTGACGACATGGTGACGCTGATTTCGCCGGAGGGCGATGTCACGCCGCTGGGTGTTACGCCCCGGGTCAAGACCTATCCCGTATCCGGCATCTTTGAGATCGGCATGTCGGAGTACGACGCGTCTATGATCTTCATGCCGCTTGAGGAAGCGCAACTCTATTTCAATTCCGAGGGCAGGGTGGAGTCGATCGAGTTGTTCGTCGAAGACCCGGATGCAGTTGACAGCTTGCGGCCTCTGGTCGAGGAAGCAGCGGCGCGACAGGTATTCATTTCCGACTGGCGGCTGCAGAATCAGACGTTCTTTTCGGCGCTGGAAGTCGAGCGTAACGTGATGTTCATGATCCTGACTCTGATCGTTCTGGTGGCTGCTCTCAATATCATTTCGGGATTGATCATGCTGGTGAAGGACAAGGGCCATGACATTGCCATTCTGCGCACAATGGGCGCCACATCGGGCGCGATCCTGAGAATCTTCTTCATGACCGGCGCAGCGATCGGCGTTATTGGGACGATAGCCGGCTTCTTTCTTGGCGTTGTTATCTGCTGGAACATCGAATCGATCCGCCAGTTCTTCTCCTGGCTTTCCGGAACGACGATCTTTAATCCCGAGCTGTATTTCCTCAGTCAGCTTCCCGCAGAAATGGATCCCGGCGAGACGATTTCGGTACTGCTGATGGCAATGGTGCTGTCTTTTCTTGCGACGCTGTTTCCGGCGTGGCGCGCCTCGCGCCTCGATCCGGTTGATGCCCTTCGCTACGAGTAGGTCGGAACCATGGCAGACGCGGTGCTTCAGATTGAAGGCGTCGAACAAAGCTATAGTCAGGGCGAAAATGTTCTGGCCATTCTGAAGGGTGCGGACTTCGCGTTACAGACAGGCGAAACCGTGGCCCTGGTCGCGCCATCGGGAGCCGGTAAATCCACCCTGCTTCACATAGCCGGCCTGCTCGAGCATCCGAGTGCCGGAGAGGTCTACATAGGCGGACGGGCAACGACCGGGCTTGACGACAACAAGCGCACGGCGATGCGCCGGTCCGATATCGGTTTTGTCTACCAGTTTCACCACCTTCTCCCGGAATTCACGGCGCTTGAAAATGTCATGATGCCGCAGATGATCGCCGGCCTCTCGTACAAGGAGGCGTCGGAACGGGCGAGGCAATTGCTGGAGTATTTGCGCGTCGGACACCGGGTTGACCACCGGCCGCCCGAATTGTCCGGTGGCGAACAGCAGCGTGTCGCAATTGCGCGCTCGGTTGCCAATGCACCGCTGGTGCTGCTGGCTGACGAGCCGACCGGCAATCTTGATCCGACGACCGCAGGCTATGTGTTCGAAGCGCTCGAAGCGCTGGTACGGCAATCCGGTTTGGCGGCGCTGATCGCCACGCATAATTATGACATCGCGTCTATGATGGACCGCCGTGTTACCCTCGAGGATGGCCGGGTCATCGAGCACTGAGTCGGTATTCACTCCATTCAGCGTATTGAATACCTGAGTCTTTATCGGCCGCTTCAACCGGTCCGCATGCGTTTTTGCCGCCTCCCATCCTTGAAATCCCGCATGTGCAGCGCGCCCGTTTACATCTGGTTAAGCATGCCACGGTATTCGCTTGACGGTAGAACATGATAAGAACATAATAAAAACATAAACGGAAAAAAGAGGAACATATGTTCGATTTTGCCAAAGACTGCGCTGCCTTTGCCTCCATGCTCATGTTCGTTGCAAGCTTCACACTTGTGATCATGGCGCTCTAGACCGACCTGTCGATCCGCTCTCAATCAGCAGCCGGCGCGGCCGATCCTCAATGACTCTCAATTGATGATCGGGCGCGCCACTCCGTAGGCCGATCATCAGCCCTTTCCTTCATGTCGCATCTGAAACGGCGCCCTCAACGGTATCAGCCGTTTTCGTTTGTGGATTTCCGCCGACAGGCGTTATTGCGACCACCCTGTGCTTCTATCCTTTCCAGACTCGATTTAAAGTCGGGCACCGGCAGGAATCATTGCGGTTCCCGCCCATGTAGACAGTGGAGATTGAGCGATGTCCGATTGGTCTGAGGGGATCGGCGTGGCCGGGATCAGCGGGCCGCAATTTGTGCATCTGCGTGTCCATTCAGCCTATTCGCTGCTTGAAGGCGCTCTCCCGATCCCAACCATCATTTCGATGGCCTCTGACGATCGGCAGCCGGCGGTCGGGATAGCCGATAGCAACAATCTATTCGGAGCACTCGAGTTTTGCGTGAAGGCGGTTGAAGCAGGCGTGCAGCCGATTGTCGGATGTCAGCTCGACATCGACATGGAGGATGGCGCCGGAGGCGGCAGGCGCAATCACGGCGACCATGTGGCGGAAAGACCGCAGATCGTATTGATCGCCATGAACCAGACCGGATACGGCCGGCTTGTGGAATTGATCAGCCGCGCCTATCTCGACGGGACGAATACTGAGACTGCGCATATCTGCGCAAGCTGGCTTGCGGATGGCGCGGACGGCCTCATTTGCCTGACAGGCGGTCGGAAGGGCCCGCTGGACGCGGCCGCCATCGATGATCAGCCGCAGCTTGCCTTGTCCCGGCTGGAACAATTCAAGTCGATTTTCGCGGATCGCTTGTATTTGGAGTTGCAGCGCCATGATCGTTTCGATCGGGCCCACGAAAACCGTATGCTCAAGCTGGCTTACGACAACGCCATCCCGATCGTCGCGACCAACGAAGCCTTTTTCTCAACCACGGACGATTTTGAAGCACATGACGCGCTCCTGGCTGTTGCGCACAATACGACCGTATCCGATGAAAACCGGTTTCAACTGACGCCGGATCACCGTCTCAAAAGCCGGGCAGACATGTGCGCACTTTTCGAGGATCTGCCGGAAGCGCTCGAAAACACCGTGGAAATCGCGCGGCGTTGCAGCTTCGTACTGGAGACGCGTCAACCGATTCTCCCGCGGTTTGCAGATACGGCACAGGACGTTGAAGAGGCGGATTCGGCTGAGGCCGCTGAACTGCGCATGCAAGCGGAAGTGGGGCTTAACGAACGTCTTGCGAGACTTGGTTGCGCCGAGGGTTTTGAAGAAAAGGACTATCGCGAGAGGCTGGAACTGGAACTCGGCATCATCGAACGGATGCGGTTTCCCGGGTACTTCCTGATTGTCGCCGACTTTATCAAATGGGCCAAGGCCAACGACATACCCGTCGGGCCGGGCCGTGGTTCGGGCGCCGGATCATTGGTTGCCTATGCCCTGACGGTGACCGATGTCGATCCGTTACGGTTTTCGCTGCTGTTCGAACGCTTCCTCAACCCGGAACGTGTCTCGATGCCGGATTTCGATATCGACTTCTGCCAGGACCGGCGTGACGAAGTTATACGCTACGTACAGGGAAAATACGGTCGACAGCAGGTTGCACAGATCATCACGTTCGGATCGCTGCAAGCGCGTGCCGCGTTGCGCGATGTGGGTCGCGTTCTGCAAATGCCTTACGGTCAGGTAGACAGGATCTGCAAGCTTGTCCCGAACAATCCCGCAAACCCAACCCCGTTGTACAAGGCGATCGAGGAAGAGCCGAAACTGCGCGAAGAGGCCGACAAGGAGCCGGTGGTCGCAAAGCTGCTCGACATATCGCAGAAGCTTGAAGGGCTTTACCGGCATGCATCCACCCATGCCGCCGGCATCGTTATCGGCGACAGGCCGCTGTCGAAACTGGTTCCGATGTATCGCGACCCGCGTTCGGATATGCCGGTCACCCAATTCAATATGAAATGGGTAGAGCAGGCGGGACTGGTCAAATTCGATTTCCTCGGGCTGAAAACCCTTACGGTTCTGCAAACAGCGGTGGATCTTCTGCGCATGCGTTCCGTTGAGATTGACCTTGAGGCATTGCCGCTCGACGACGTTCAGACCTACGAGATGCTGTCGCGCGGCGAGACTGTGGGCGTCTTCCAAGTGGAAAGTGCCGGGATGCGCAAGGCGCTCGTCGGCATGCGCCCTGACAGGATCGAAGATATTATCGCGCTCGTGGCTCTCTACCGTCCGGGACCGATGGAGAACATTCCCGTCTACAACGCGCGCAAGCACGGCGAAGAGGAAATGGCCTCCATCCATCCGATGATCGATCATCTGCTTGAAGAAACGCAAGGTGTCATCGTCTACCAGGAACAGGTTATGCAGATCGCCCAAGTGCTCTCGGGTTATTCGCTTGGCGAGGCCGATATGCTCCGGCGCGCGATGGGCAAGAAGATCAAGGCGGAGATGGACAAACAGCGCAGCCGCTTTGTCCACGGGGCCGTTGACAACGGTGTCACCCAGCCACAAGCAAACATGATATTCGACCTGCTCGCCAAGTTTGCGAACTACGGCTTCAACAAGTCGCATGCTGCGGCCTATGGCATCATTTCCTATCAGACCGCCTACCTCAAGGCGCACTATCCGGTGGAGTTTATTGCCGCTTCGATGACGCTCGACATGTCCAACACGGACAAAATCAACGATTTCAGGCAGGATGCCGCGCGTCTCGGCATCGAAATCGTGCCGCCCTCTGTGCAGACCTCGGAGCGGATTTTCAAGCCGGGCGAAAACCGGATCTATTATTCGCTCTCTGCGATCAAGGGTGTCGGCGAAGCAGCCGTCGATCACATCGTTGAAATGAGGAACAGCGATCCCTTTGCCAACATCGAGGATTTCTTTTTGCGAGTCGATCCAAAGGTCATTAACCGACGGGTGATCGAGCATCTGATCTGTGCGGGAGCGTTGGACTGTTTCGGTCGGGAGCGGGCTGAACTCGTTGCCGGTATCGACCGATTGCTCGGACTGGCGCAAAGGGCTTCGGAAGACCGGCAAAGCGGTCAGGCGGATATCTTCGGAATGGGCTCTTTGACAGGTCCGGAAACGGTTCAATTCTCCAAGGTAGATCCTTGGGTTCCTTCCGAGAAATTGCACCGTGAATACCAATCCCTAGGCTTTTACCTGTCGGCACATCCGTTGGATACGTATCGGCAATTGCTTGAGAAAATGCGGGTGCAGTCTTACGCCGAGTTTGCCAACGCGGTGAAGCAAGGCGCTACGGCCGGCCGTCTCGCGGGGACTGTAACCTCAAAGCAGGAACGCAAGACGCGTACCGGCAACAAGATGGGTATCATCGTATTTTCCGATGCGTCAGGCCAATACGAAGCGGTACTGTTCTCGGAAGGCCTGGCCCAATACCGCGATCTTCTGGAGCCCGGCAAATCGCTCGTCATCACGGTTAATGCGGAAGAAAGACCCGAGGGTATCAATTTGCGCATCCAGACGGTTCAGTCCCTGGAAGAGCAGGCTGTCCAGACACAGACGGCACTGCGAATTTATGTGCGCGACGCGACCGCATTGCAGCATGTTGCGAGTCATCTCGGCGCGCAAGGCGACGGACAGGTTTCGTTTGTGGTCATCAAGGAGGATGGCCAGCGTGAGATTGAAGTTGAGCTGCCGCAGAAATACCGAATCTCGCCGCAAATCGCGTCTGCCATGAAAACATCGAAAGGTGTTGTCGACGTCGAACTGGTTTGACGCCGTCACCCCTCGTCGCGATTGACAGGGTCTCTTTCGCGTTGGGGGCGCGCACTTGCCTTTGTTCCGAACGTGTAGCCTGTTTCGAGCGAATCGCGTCCGAAACGGTCCCGGACTTTGTCGATGGCCCTTTCCGCCACTGCACGCTGGGTTGCGCCGGAATCGACGAGATCTGGCGGGTCGGCAAGATCAGCGTTTGTCAAATCCGATACGCCAATGCCAAGCAGGCGGTATTCGGTTCCATCAAGCTCGCGCTCCAGCAGAGAAAGACCGGTATGGAATATGCGGTCGGCCAGACAGGTCGGATCTTCAAGGCGACGGTTGCGGGTCTTGATGCGGAAATCCTTGTTCTTGAGTTTGAGGACCACAGTCTGACCCGCAAGATTGTTCTTCTTCAAGCGCCGCGATACCTTCTCGGACAGGGACCTGAGTACCGCAACCAATGTCTGGCGGTCGGAATAGTCACTGTTGAAGGTGGTTTCCGACGACACACTCTTGGCGCTGTCGCGGGTGTGCACCTCGCGGTCATCCATGCCGCGCGAGAGTCTGTAGAGGCGCTGGCCGATGGTGCCGTAGCGGCGCATAAGATCACCTTCGTCCATGCTCTGTAGCTGGCCGATCATTGTGATGCCGTCCTTTTCGAGGGTTGCAGCGAAGGCCTTTCCCACGCCCCAAATCGTGGTCACTGGCATATCCCGCAGAAAGGCGACCGCTTCGGCTTCGCCAATAATCGAAAACCCGCGTGGCTTTTCCAGGTCGGAGGCGACCTTGGCGAGAAACTTGCAGTAGGAAAGACCAACCGACACCGTGATGCCAACTTCGTCCTCGACGCGCTTGGCGAAAGCCGCCAGAGTGCGCGCGGGCGGATTTCGGTGGAGTGCCTGCGTGCCGGCAAGCTCAAGGAAAGCCTCGTCAATCGAAATCGGCTGAACCAGCGGCGTCAATTCCTCCATCATGCGGCGCACCTGACGGCCGACAGTTCCGTACTTTTCCATGTCCGGCTTGATGACGACCGCTTGCGGGCAGGCCTTGAGTGCCTTGAACATCGGCATTGCCGAGCGCACGCCGTGGATCCGGGCGATGTAGCATGCGGTCGATACGACGCCGCGCCGGCCACCGCCGATGATCACCGGCTTGTCGGCCAATTCAGGATTGTCGCGTTTTTCCACTGCAGCGTAAAACGCGTCGCAGTCAACATGGGCGACGGTCAGCCGATACAGTTCGTCATGGCGCAGCACGCGCGGACTTCCGCACTGGGCACAACGGCGGTTGCCCTCGTCCTGGTAGGTCAGACAGTCTCGGCAAAAGCCGTGGTTCGGGTCCGGATTGACGACGGTCATCACGCTACCGGTGTGGAACAAAAGTTGAACAGTCTTGATTTACGCCGCATTGCGGCTTCGATCAAGCACCCAAATGGCGGCCGATAATGCTCTCAATCTCGCCCCAGGTTTCTGCCGATACAATATCGTCTCCTGGATGTGGGGCCATGGTGCGGAAATGGTCATTGCTCATGTAGTTGATGGCAATGGCATGGGGCAAGTGACGCTTTGCCGACTGGAGATTGGGTGCCATGTCATCAATGAAAACAACCGTGTGGTCGCGTTCATCATGTATCTCGCTGATCAACGGACCCTTCTCCTCGACGGTGGCCACCAGAGGGTAGTGCAGATCGTGGCGGTCGAGCACTGCTCTTCTGGCCTCGTAGTGACGCGGGGACATGGCCGTCAGGAAAACGATGTCCGCATGTGCCGACAGGTTTGAAAGGGATTTGCGAGCGCCGTTTGCCGGCACCTGCCAATCGAGTTGCTCTGCAAAGAACGCATCGAGCAATTCGCGAACCGTTTCTTTTGCTGCCTCAACGCCGCTTTCTAGCGATACGATATTGCCGGTCAACCGGAACGATCTTGGCAGCAGCTCATAGCCCCGGGCTTTCAAAAAACCGGCAAACGGAGAAACGAATTCGAGCGCCACTTCGTCCACATCACAGATGATCAGCGGGCGTTCGCCAAGGGCGATTTCTTCATGTCCATATGTCGTAATGGTTGTCATATGCCGGACTCGAAATGCGATTCGCCGCCTAGACTGCGCCACGCCTTGGCGACCATTTCGGGCTCTACGCCGCGTTCCTCGCAATAGGCGAGCAGCGTTTGCTCGTGTCCGGTAAGAAAACCGAGGACGCCAACCATGAAGCCAGGCTCGGCTGCCGCCTTGCGCAGATTGTCGATGTTCAAACCGGAAAGGGCGAGAAAGCGTCCCATCCGCTCATCATTTTCTGCAATCCAAGTCAGGACATCGATGCCAAGCGCGTTGGTTTCCGCTTCGTTTCGAGAAAAACTAAGATTTGAGGCCATGTTTTTGCTTTTCTTCAACCAAATTGCGCTACGAATGGCGCGATATTCGATTCCTGCAGCCGACACCATAATCGTCGGTAGCCAAAGAGCAACTTCGAAGCGCGCGGAGCACGCCCTATGACCAAGCGTGTCATGATCGTTGAGGATAACGAGCTGAACATGAAGTTGTTCCGCGATCTGATCGAAGCGTCAGGGTATGAGACCGTTCAAACGCGCAACGGCCTTGAGGCGGTGGATTTGGCGCGCGAGCACAAGCCGGACCTTATTCTCATGGACATTCAGCTGCCTGAAGTGTCCGGCCTGGAAGTTACCAAATGGCTGAAGGAAGACGATGAACTCCACAAGATACCCATCATTGCCGTGACTGCATTTGCAATGAAAGGCGATGAGGAGCGAATACGGCAGGGCGGATGCGAGGCATATATGTCCAAGCCAATTTCAGTGCCGAAATTTGTTGAGACGATAAAGAATTACTTGGGCGACGGATAAATCGAGGATCATTTGTAATGACAGCCCGCATATTGGTCGTGGACGATATTGCTGCAAACGTTAAATTACTCGAAGCACGGCTTTTGGCCGAATATTTTGAAGTCGTGACAGCGACAAATGGCGAAGACGCTTTGGCGATATGCGATGAAGGTCATGTCGACCTCGTCCTTCTGGATATTATGATGCCGGGGATGGACGGCTTCGAAGTATGCGAACGCCTGAAGGCCGATAAGACGACGATGCATATACCGGTCGTGATCGTGACCGCGCTCGATCAGCCATCCGACCGTGTTCGGGGGTTACGCGCAGGTGCCGACGACTTCCTGACGAAACCCGTCAACGACCAGCAATTGCTTGCCCGCGTCAAGAGCCTGGTCCGCCTGAAGGCGCTGACCGATGAATTGCGAATTCGTGCGCAAGCGGCTCAGGATATTGGCCTGGATTTCCTGCTCAGCGACTGGATGGGTGGCAAAAGAGGAAAGGCGCTGCTTGTCGACGAGCGAAAGAACTCGCAGGACAGGATTGCGCAGGCTTTGCGCAAGACAGCCGATTTGAAAATTATTTCTCACCCGCAGCAAGCGATGTTGGATGCAGCAGAGAACAGCTACGAGTTGGTCCTGATCAGTTCCAATTTCACAGAATACGACCCGCTGCGATTGTGTTCTCAGTTGCGGTCGCTTGATCGGACGAGGTTCGTGCCGCTTCTGCTGATCTGCGATCAGAACGAGGAGGCCATCGTTCATCGCGCGCTGGAACTGGGCGTCAACGACTATATCCTGCGCCCGATCGATCCGAACGAATTGATTGCCCGTTGCAACACGCAGTTCCGCCGCAAACGTTACAACGACCATCTGCGTTCCAGTGTGCAGCATTCGATCGAACTTGCTGTCGCAGACCCGCTGACCGGTCTGTACAACCGGCGCTATCTGGATTCGCACATGCAGCTTCTGATCGAGCGCTCCATAGCCCGCAACCGTTTGCTGTCGGTGTTGGCGATCGATCTGGATCGTTTCAAGGCTGTCAACGACACCCACGGTCATGATGCCGGGGACGAAGTCTTAAGAGAATTTGCCAGGCGCATGCGCCAGACAATCCGCGGTATCGATTTGGCATGCCGCCATGGTGGCGAGGAATTCATTATTGTTCTGCCAGATACCGATGGCTCGACCGCACAGAAAGTGGCAGAGCGTTTGCGCCGCGAAATCGCTGATGTGCCCTTTCGGGTCGGACGGGATACCCGCCATCTGAACATTACAGCCTCGATGGGTGTAGCAACGCTTACGCGAACCGACGAAACGCCGTCGACATTGCTCAAGAGGGCAGACGTTGCGCTCTACGAGGCGAAGGCCCGGGGTCGTAACCGAGTCGTCGCCATGGCTGCCTGACGCGGTTGCCACTGCCAATCCCATGTCGTGCGTTCAGATTAGGCAGCCTGCATGCCAAATTGCAGGCAGTTGCCACAATCGACTGATTCTTAATATTTATCGAAGCTCGATGCGGCGCGGTCGTTTACCATGGGGTGAGGTCGGGCGCCAAAACCATTAAGAAAACGTTGATTTTTTTGCTACGATGAGCAAATGTTGTGCGCAGGGGTAAGTTCAGGACATTGCGTCCTGCTCACACGCTATCGAATCGTCTACCCCATGGTGCTCAGGTCCGCCGCATCTCCTGGGTCGTGGGGTCGGCTGGTCGGCGCAAGGGAATGTGGCCTCCTCGTACCGCAACCTGTGCTGACCAGCCCCCAATCAAAAAGGCCGCTTCACGATGAAGCGGCCTTTTTGATGGGAAGGTCCGAGCAATTACTTGATCTTCGCTTCCTTGAATTCAACATGCTTCTTGGCGACCGGATCGTATTTTTTCTTGGTCATCTTCTCGGTCATGGTACGACTGTTCTTCTTGGTCACGTAGAAGTAACCCGTATCCGCAGTCGACTGCAGCTTTATCTTGATGGTCGTGGCTTTGGCCATTTTCTTGTCCGCTATTCAAAAGGCCGCGGCTGAGAGAGAAATCGCCACGGCCGGAAAACTGCGCGGAAACTACAAATTGCAGCTCAAAAGTCAAGTCCGCAAAGCTGTCTGATTCGTCAGCTGTGTTTCCATTTCTACAGAATTTCGCGCACGAAGCGTCCATGGCGTGCCTGGTAGAAGGGGACCGGCCTGCCAAAGGGCAGCGACGGATCATTTTCCAGCTCGATGGTTAGCTCGGTAATGACGGCACGCGTGATCTGCGGCATGTTGATACGGGCGGCATCGGAGAGGCTGACCCATTTGAGGTCAAGCAGTTCCATGCTGGCTTCTGCTTCGACTTCGCCGACTTCGTCGCGGAAACAGGCAAAAAAACGTGTGTCGAAACGGCGGTTCTGCCGGGGTGGGGTTACCGCCCGTGCGACATAGCGAAGAGGTGACAAGCGCGGCGCAATATTGCGTTCCGCGAATGGTTGCCAGTTAGGCTGGCGACTGGCTTTACCGGGGCCTCCAATGAAAACGCCCACTTCTTCATAGGTTTCGCGAATCGCTGCAACGGCAAGCGCGCGAGCGCGCCGGCTGTGGGCGGGGCTTGCCATCTTGTTGAGCAGTCGGCGCTCCACCTCGGGATGCAACCGGTCTGAAACGGGCACGCGTCCGTCGTGAGGGTCCCGGCGTCCGCCCGGGAACACATAGGTATCGGGCATGAAGGCGTGCGCCGTGTGCCGCTTTCCCATCAGCAATGCCGGTTCTGCCGACGATCGGTCAATGAGAATCAGGGTTGCGGCATCCTTGGGCCGTATCAGCGGATGGCGGTTCACCGATTGTTTGACTTCCCGCTGAAGCTTATTGTGCGCATTTTCACGCGAACGTTTCCGGTCGTCGGTCATTCGCCGGCCCTATCGGCCCATATCCGTCCCAATGCCGTGGCCATCGTCGAACGCCTCGGAAGCATCCTCGCTGTCACCAAAACCGTGCATTTGATTGGCCCATTGCAGCCCGATAACTGCACCCTTGAACGGTTGCAGCAGCGCCAGACCCATGGCGAGCGATACCGGTATCCAGAGCGCCAGATGCTGCCAGCTACTCCAGTCGACCAGCGGCTCGGCCATCATGTAGCCGGCAACCACCACGTGACCGACAACGAAAATAACCAGATAGGGAGGCAAATCGTCCGCCCTTTGATGATGCATTGCCTCGCCGCACGTTTCGCAATGGTGCACCGGTTTGAGAAAGCCGGCGAAAAGCTTGCCTGAACCGCAGGCTGGACAGCGGCTACGAAACCCCTTGGTTATCGAGCGCCACAAATCGCGCTTTGGTTGGTCGGAAGCGGAGTCGCGGGCCCGGATTTCGTGTATCGGCATGATCAGTATCCTCCGCGTCTTTTCCTGCGCGCTCCGTTCGATCTGGAAGGCTTTCGCTTCGACTTGTGAAACGATCGCGTTGCGACCTGGAGTTTACGCCCTTCACTCAACATCTCGAACCTTAGCGCACCTGCAAGCGGAATAGCCTCTTGCAGTTTTACCTCGACCCTGTCGCCCAACCGGAATCCACTGCCTGAATTTTCCCCGACGAGCGCCTGTTGCGTTTCGTCGTAAACATAATAGTCCAGACCCAATGTTGAAATAGGAATAAACCCATCTGCGCCAAATTGCTGCAGTGAGACGAAAAGACCTGACTTCGTAACGCCTGAGATATGGGCGCCGAATTCATCACCGACCCGGTCGGCAAGGTGGTGGGCGATCAGCCGATCCACGGTTTCGCGTTCCGCAGCCATCGCGCGGCGTTCGAACGTCGAGATTTCGGCTGCTATCTCCTCCAGCGCCTCTTCTTCGTGCGGCGTGATCCCGCCTTCGCCGAGACCGAGGCTTGCGATCAGGGCGCGGTGAACGATCAAGTCGGAATAGCGCCTTATCGGAGAGGTGAAGTGTGCATATTTCATCAGGTTGAGGCCGAAATGGCCAAGATTGTCCGGACTGTAGATTGCCTGGCTCTGAGAACGCAGCACCATCTCGCTGACCATGATCTCATGGGGTGTACCCTTCGCCTTCGACAATACACCGTTAAAGCTGTTGGCGCGAAGCTGCCCGCCTTTCGCCAGCGAAATATCAAGTGTCTTGAGAAAGTCCCTGAGCGCTTCCTGCTTAGCAAGCGAAGGTGCGTCATGAACGCGGTAAATTAACGGCTGACGCTTTCGTTCAAGCGTTTCGGCTGCGCACACATTGGCCTGGATCATGAACTCCTCGATCAGCCGATGTGCATCCAGCCGATCGGGAACCATCACCTTGTCAACCCTGCCGTCCTTATCGAGCTGCAGCTTTCTTTCCGGGAGATCGAGATCAAGCGGCTGTCGCCGGTTGCGGCCGCGATCGAGGACAGCGTAGGCACTCCAAAGCGGGCGCAAGACACCGTCTAATAGCGGCTCGGTCGCGGTATCCGGCGTGCCGTCGATTGCGTTCTGTGCCTGAACATAACTGAGACGCGCCAGACTGCGGATGATAACCCGGTGAAAGGTATGGCCGATTTTCCGGCCCTGCGCGGAAAAGACCATTCGCACCGCGAGCGCCGGTCTTTCGACATCTTCCTTGAGCGAGCACAAATCATTGGAAATGCGCTCCGGCAACATCGGCACGACCCGGTCAGGAAAGTAGACCGAATTGCCGCGCTTGAGCGCTTCGGCGTCGATGGCAGAGCCGGGCCGCACATAATGCGATACGTCTGCAATCGCAACGCGAACGACCACGCCGCCCGGATTTTCCGGATTGTCGTCCGGCTCCGCATGAACGGCATCGTCGTGGTCCTTTGCGTCAAACGGATCGATGGTGACAAGCGGAATGGCGCGCCAATCCTCCCGTTTGCCCTGCGCCACGGGCTTTGCTTTTTCAGCCTCGTCAATCACCGCCTTTGGAAAAACATGAGGAATTCCGTGCGCATGGATGGCGATCATCGATATCGCCTTCTCGCCGGCAACGGATCCAATGACCGAGCGAACACGGCCGCGCGCCATCCCGTAGCGATTGCTGCGCTTGGCGTGCGCTTCAACAAGGTCACCGTCGCGCGCATCTGCAACGCCATCGCTCTCGATGATGATCTCGTTGCCGCGGCGTTCGATAGGTTCAAGGCGGCCGCCGCCGCCCGGGGAGGCGCGAAAGACACCGAGCAGGACGCCGCGCTGCTTCTCTAGAACCTTCATGATCCGCGCCGTGAAGGCAGGCCCGATTTCCGTATCTGAAGGGAAAATACGCGCAAGGATGCGATCGCCGATCCCGGCCGATGGCGGTTTTGCCTTGCCTTTCGACTGCCGGTTATGGCGGACCAGGACGGCAGGCGGTGTGGTATCTTCCTGGATCCATTCGGCCGGCCTGGCAATCAGAGAGCCGTCCTCATCGCGATCGGTTATGTCGAGGACAGCGACCGGGGGAAGGGAGCCCGGGCGGACAAGGCGCTTGCGCTGCCTTGCGAGCAGTCCCTCGTCTTCCAGCGTCCGCAAAAGTTGCTTCAGCTCTATACGATCCTGCCCGCGAACTGAGAAGGCCTTTGCAATGTCCCGCTTGGAAGCGCGCGAAGGATGTTCTGCTATGAATCGAAGGACTGTTTCGCGGTCGGGAACACCGTGATGCGGTTTTTTTCGCGGACCCGGGCGGATCTTTTTCGCCAAGGTCACTCCTCGGCCTTAACGGTCTTGGTCTTTTTTGTTGCAGTCTTCTTCCGGGTCGTCTTCTTGCGGCCGGGCTTGGCTCCTGTCTTGCCGCCTTTGGCTGCCTTTTCCGCGATCAGTTCCAGCGCCCGTTCGACGGTGATGGACTGGGGATCAGCGTCCTTTGGAAGCGTTGCATTGATCTTGCCCCAGTTGACATAGGGTCCGTAACGTCCGTCTCGCACGGTGATTGGGCCGCCATCCGGGTGATTTCCCAGCTCCTTCAGCGCCGCTGCCTTGGCGCGCCTGCCCGGGCCTTTTGCCTGTTTTTCCGCCAGCACGGTGACCGCGCGATTGAGACCGACCGAGAACACGTCCTCAATCGTCTCCAGATTTGCGTAGACCCCGTCATGCAGAAGAAACGGCCCGTAGCGGCCAAGTCCGGCGGAGATCATCTTTCCGCTTTCGGGGTGCATGCCAACATCGCGGGGCAGGGACAGAAGAGCGACAGCCTTCTCGTGGTCGATGTCTTCCGGCTTCCAGGTCTTCGGAATGCTCGTCCGCTTGGCGCCTTTGCCTTCGCCACGCTGTACATATGGTCCAAACCGGCCGGTGCGAAGCGTAATTTCCTCCCCGGTCAGAGGATCTTTGCCGAGGTCCTTGGGTTCATTTCCGGCCGTTGCATCATCGGCCGCCGCATCGGCGGAAAGCTGGCGCGTAAACCCGCAGTCGGGATAGTTTGAACAACCGACAAAGGCACCGTAGCGGCTCAGTTTGAGGGATAGATTCCCGTCGCTGCACTTGGGACAGGTTCGCGGATCGGCTCCGTCTTCCCTCGGCGGAAAGACCAGCGGTGCAAGTTCTTCATTGAGCGCATCGAGAACATTGGACACCCGCAATTCCTTGGTGCCCTCGACGTGGCTCATGAAATCCCGCCAGAAGTCGCGCAACACATCCTTCCAGACGAGTTCGCCGGCTGAAATGCGGTCGAGCTTTGCTTCCAGTTCCGCTGTGAAGTCGTATTCCACGTAGCGGTCAAAAAAGTTCTCAAGAAAAGCCGTTACCAGCCGGCCCTTGGCTTCGGGAATAAGCTGGCGCTTCTCCATCGTCACATATTCGCGGTCGCGCAGCGTTGCGAGCGTTGCCGCATAGGTCGATGGACGTCCAATTCCGAGCTCTTCCATCTTTTTGATGAGCGAGGCTTCGGAATAGCGCGGCGGCGGTTCGGTAAAATGCTGCGTCGCGCCTATCTTTTCACGCGTCAGGTCTTCCCCTGCGTTGATCGGCGGCAAACGGCGTCCGTCGTCATTGTCATCGGATTGCTGGGAATCGTCCTTGTGGTCCGTATAGGCGGCGATAAACCCGTCAAAACGGATAACTGATCCCGTTGCCCGCAATCCAGCAATTTCGCCGCTGTTGTGGGCGGAGATGTCCACAGTTGTGCGCTCGATCTCGGCTGAGGCCATCTGACTGGCGATGGCGCGTTTCCAGATCAAATCATAAAGCCGCATCTGGTCTGTATCCAGATACTGTTTCATGCTCTCGGGCGTACGGCTGAAATCGGTTGGTCGGATCGCTTCGTGCGCTTCCTGCGCATTCTTCGCCTTTGTGGCATAGAAACGCGCTTTTTCCGGCCGGTAGCGGTCGCCGAACTGCGAAGCGATAACCACGCGGGCGCCGTCAATGGCTTCAGTCGCCATCTGCACGCCATCGGTCCGCATGTAGGTGATAAGGCCGACCGCCTCGCCGCCGATGTCCAGACCCTCGTAAAGCCGTTGCGCAACCTGCATTGTCCGCGAAGCGTTGAAACCGAGTTTGGACGATGCAGCCTGCTGCAGCGTCGATGTGGTGAATGGCGGCGCGGGGTTGCGGCGGGTCGGTTTTGCCTCGACCTTGTCTGCGATGAAGCTCGCGCCCTCGAGCAGTTTCTTAAGGCGCTCTGCGTCCTCAGCCGTCGCAATTGAAAGCTTTTGCAGCTTCTGACCATCTGCAAGCACAAGGCGCGCTTCAAAACTGTCGCCGCGCGGTGTCGCTAGCTGAGCGACAAGCTGCCAGTACTCTTCACTGATGAAGCGTTCGATTTCGCTTTCCCGGTCGCAGACCAGGCGCAATGCGACGGATTGCACGCGGCCCGCTGAACGGGCTCCAGGCAGTTTTCGCCAAAGGACCGGTGAAAGGTTGAAGCCTACAAGATAGTCCAAGGCACGGCGTGCAAGGTACGCCTCGACCAGCGGTTCGTCGATATCGCGCGGATGCGCCATCGCGTCCAGAACGGCCTGTTTGGTGATCGCATTGAAGACGACCCGCTTGACCGGTTTATCGCCCAGGACGCCGCGTTTGTTACGCAGCACTTCCAAAACGTGCCATGAAATCGCTTCGCCCTCACGGTCGGGGTCCGTTGCCAGGATGAGGCCGTCAGAGGCTTTGACTGCATCGCTGATTTCTTTAAGCCGCTTGTTTGAGGCGGTATCGACCTGCCAGGTCATATCGAAATCTTCATCCGGCCTTACCGAACCATCTTTAGCCGGCAAATCACGGACGTGACCGAACGACGCCAGGACCTTGTATCCTGACCCAAGGTACTTGTTGATAGTCTTGGCTTTGGCTGGCGACTCGACGACGACGACGTTCATATATCTTACCTGGACCTACTCTTCATAAGTGCCGGACAGACGAATCGGGCGGTGTGCTGCAGTTGCAAAACTGTATTCATCGGACCTCGAAATGACTACCCGATCGACGCGGGTCAAGGGTTCGCGGCGGATTTTTTGTGCGCATAACCCATTTGCAACACATTGCAAACCGACGCCGGCCATACTGAATCCCTGTCCCTGTTGATCGTCTTCTCAGACAAACCGGGCCTTAAATCAATCTCATTTTATGAACTATGGTTTCCCACCGATTCAGTTTCCTATCGGCGGAAGCAGCGACACCGAACCTCCAGGATGGCGGGTAAGCCTGCCGGCAAGATCAAGCTCAAGCAAGACCATATAGACCTCGGAAGGCGGCAGTCCGGTGTGGCGCACGAGATCATCAACAGCGGCAGGCGCAGGGCCGAGCGCGGTTGCGATATGCGTCCGAATCTCTTCGCTTGGTTTTGCATCGATTGCCGGCACAGCTTCTTCTTCGAGCGACGGCATAGGCTGATTGAATCTGGCATCTTTTCCGGTCAGAGGAGCCAGTGCCTCCAAAAGATCATCCGGTTCTGCAGTCAGAATTGCGCCATCGCGTATGAGGTCATTCGTGCCCCGCGCCCGCGGGTCGAGCGGCGAGCCCGGAACGGCGAAAACCAGCCTGCCCAACTCGCCGGCGATACGCGCGGATATGAGCGATCCCGACTTTCGTGCTGCTTCGACCACGACGAGGCCAAGGCCAACCCCTGCTATGATGCGGTTGCGGCGCGGAAAATCTCGGGCGCGTGGTTCCCACCCAAACGGCATTTCACTGATCGCTGCGCTTTGGCCGTTTTCACAAATCGCTTCGAGCAATTCGATGTTCTGTGGTGGGTAGGGCCGGTCCAGCCCTCCGGCCATGACTGCAATCGTTCCGGTCTCCACGGTCGCCTCGTGGGCTGCCGCATCGATCCCGCGAGCAAGGCCGGAGACGGTGGCATATCCAGCGCCGGCAACGCCTGCCGCTAAATTGCGGGCGATCTTGCAACCGACGACCGAAGCATTGCGTGAACCGACGATCGCAACGGCCGGGCGGCTGAGCACATCGATGTGTCCGCGAACGGTCAAAAGTGCGGGAGCGCTCTCAGCGGCCCGCAAGGCCGCAGGGTATACGGGTTCACTGAGGCCGATCATGCGGCAACCGAATGTGGCGGCTCGTTCCAATTCCCGTTCTGCGTCGCCCTTGCTGCAGATACGCGGCGATCTTGATGCGCCGCCGCGCCGCGCCATGTCAGGCAGTGCGGCAAGCGCCTTGCCCGCGGACCCGAAGTGCCGCAGTAATTTTCGGAACGTCACCGGTCCTACATTTTCGCTGCGCGCCAGCTGCAACCAATCAAGCCGTTCGGAGTCCGAAAGCGACTTGAGCGCCGATTCACCATGCGTCATGAACCTTTGTCCCCGATCCGGCTTTCGGTGCCAGCGACAAGACGCGCTATGTTTGCCCGGTGCATGACATAGGTAATCAGGCTCATAACAGTGAACAGCTGCGCGATCGCGACTTGCCCTATGAGGAACAAGGCGACAGGCACAAATATTGCGGCGATAAGTGCGGCAAGCGACGAATAACGGGTCAGGGCTGCGGTCGCCAGCCAGACAATGGCGAAGATCAAGACGCCAATTGGCAGCAGGCCGAGCAGCACGCCGACATAGGTTGCTACACCCTTGCCACCCTTGAATCTCAGCCAAACTGGAAAGAGGTGTCCCAAATAGGCGGCGAATCCTGCAACCATCGCCATGTTCTGTCCCCACAGCCAGGAAAACAGTAGAACAGCGGCTGTGCCCTTTAGCGCGTCGAGAAGGAGTGTGGCCGCCGCCAGCCCCTTATTGCCGGTGCGAAGTACATTCGTCGCGCCGATATTGCCCGAGCCGATAGCACGCAGGTCACCCATACCGGCGAGCCGGGTCAGGATCAGACCGAAAGGAATGGAACCGAGGAGATAGCCGATAACGAGCGCGATTGCATAGTAAGGCAGGGCAGACTGCAAACTTATCGGATCCGGCATGGCGTATTCCCGCTAAGAGGGTATTTCAGGATCTATGCATCTTTTCATATATGCAGACTATACGACGTTGCGGTGGAAATCGACACTGCGGAAGACAAGGGCGGCGACTATCTCCGGAAGACAAAGTTTCCGCCGACCATGGTCATCGTCACGCGGCCCTGGAAGCGTGCATCTTCAAACGGTGTGTTCTTGGAGCGCGATCGCAGGTCATCTTTTGAAACCACCCAGGGCTCATCCAGGTCGACGACCGCGATGTCAGCCCGGCTTCCGGGTTTCAGGCTTCCGGCATCAAGGCCGAAGATGCCGGCAGGACGGGTGGTCATTGAATCCACCAGCCGCATCAAAGAAACTTCGCCGTTATGATGAAGACGCAACGCTGCGGCAAGAAGCGTTTCAAGTCCAATTGCTCCGTCTTCGGCATCCGCAAACGGGAGGCGCTTGGTGTCGACGTCCTGCGGATCATGGGACGAAACGATGATATCGATGTCGCCGCTTTGAAGTGCAGCGATCATGGCACGGCGGTCATCCTCGCTGCGCAACGGCGGGGAAAGACGGAAGAACGTCCGGTATTCGCCGATGTCGTTTTCATTGAGCGACAGGTGATTGATGGAAACCCCACAGGTGACCCCAACGCCGCGAGACCGGGCACTGCGTATGGCATCAACAGCCTCTGAGGTTGAAATCTTGGCCGCATGGTAGCTGACCCCGGTCAGTCCGGCGAGCCGTAGGTCGCGCTCGAGCGGGATGATTTCGGCTTCCCGCGGAATGCCGGCAAGGCCCAGCCAGCTTGCAAACAGTCCTTCGTTCATCACACCCTGCGCGGCGAGGGCCTCATCTTGTGTTTCGCAGGCGACGACAAGACCGAAATCGCGTGCGTATGTGAAAGCACGCCGAAGCACCAGATTGTTGTCGACTGTTTCCCTGCCGTTCGTGACCATGACAGCGCCTGCGTCGCGCAGCAGGCCGAATTCGGTCAGTTCAGTGCCCTTGAGATGCTTTGTCATGGCGGCGGCTGGGTAGATGTTGACCTTTGCCTGTTCCCGCGCCGTCCGCAGGACGAATTCAACCAGTGCAACGTCGTCGATGACAGGCGATGTATCGGGCATCATTACAAGCGACGTCACGCCGCCGGCCGCCGCCGCCTCGCTGACCGAAGCAATCGTTTCGCGGTGTTCGGCGCCAGGTTCGCCGACAAACACGCGGGCATCGACGAGTCCCGGAATGACCAGCTTTCCGCTACAGTCCAAGAAATCCGCGTCTTTCGGGGCTGATTCCGATCCGCAGGATATGATGCGGCCATCATCAACGACAACGTTTCCGATCCTGTCCATGTCCTGCGATGGATCGACAATGCGGGCGTTCGTGAAGGCAGCGGCGGTCACGGTGCGGCCTCTTCCTTTACGGACAACAACAGCGCTTCCATCACCGCCATTCGTACTGCGACACCCATTTCCACTTGCGCTTCGATGACGCTTTGCGGGCCGTCGGCAATGTCGGAAGCGATTTCGACGCCGCGGTTCATGGGGCCCGGGTGCATGACAAGGGCATCGGGCTTTGCGAGGGAAAGCTTCTGCGCATCAAGGCCGAAATAACGAAAATACTCACGCACCGACGGGACAAACGAGCCCGCCATGCGTTCGCGCTGCAGCCGAAGCATCATAACGACATCGGCGTCGCGCAGACCATCCTCCATCGTGTTAAAAACCTCAACGCCCATACGTTCGATACCGCTGGGCAGCAACGTGGAGGGTGCCACCACCCGCAGGTTTGCCCCCAAGGCGCTCAAGAGAATGATATTCGAGCGGGCCACGCGGCTATGCAGGATGTCGCCGCAAATCGCGACGTTGAGGCCCGCGATCCGGTCTTTCTCCCGCCGGATTGTGAGTGCATCCAGCAGCGCTTGTGTCGGATGCTCATGCGCACCGTCGCCGGCGTTGACCACTGAACAATCAACCTTTTGGGCAAGCAGCGCAGTCGCGCCGGCCGACGAATGGCGAACAACAAGTATATCGGGATTCATCGCATTCAGGGTCATCGCCGTATCGATCAAAGTCTCGCCCTTCTTGACCGATGACGTACCGACGGACATGTTCATCACATCTGCGCCGAGGCGCTTGCCGGCCAGTTCGAAAGATGCCTGGGTTCGCGTCGAAGCCTCAAAGAAGAGGTTGATCTGGGTAAGGCCGCGTAAACTCGAAGCTTTTTTCTGGCGCTGGCGGCTGAGCTTGACAGCTTCGTCGGCCTTGTCGAGAAGAAACGAGATATCCAGTTCGTTAAGCCCGCTGATGCCAAGCAGATGGCGGTGGGGAAAGACCATGGATATCGCTCGCAAAATTTGTCGATTGGCGCTTCTATAGGCGTCATAACCGAATTGAGCAAGAAATCGACGCAACCGGGACGGATGACACAGCTTTTTTGTAAGCAGAAAGTTCAACAGGGCGGCAGGCCAACAGGATTTCCACGCATATGTCTAAAATGACCGTAACCCGTGCCACGCACCAAGTGCTCAACCAGCCGCGGCCCTATTCCGGCATCAACGCGTATCTGTCCGACCCGATGATTTGCGAAGTCGCCAGCCAGATGCCGAAGGAAGTCCGCGAGGAATTTTCTGCAATCGGCAAGTTCATGACAAGTCCAGAGGCGCATGATCTCGCGCGCATCGCCAATCGGTCGCAACCAGAACTGAAAACATTCGACGCGGCGGGCAATCGGATCGACCAGGTCGAATTTCATCCGGCCTATCATGCGCTGATGCGCCGTTCGAGCGCCAATGGTCTGCATTGTTCGGTGTGGGAAAAGAAGCCGCAGGAAAACGGCATAGCGCATCAGGCGCGCGGTATCCGTTTCTTTCTTACGGCCGGTCTGGAGTGCGGGCACCTGTGTCCACTGACAATGACTAGTGCTTCAATGGCTGCGATTCGCGCAAACCCTGCCGTTTACAAGATCTGGGCGCCGAAGATCCTGTCGCGCACTTACGATGCGTCGCAACGTCCGATCGTGCGCAAGAACAGTGCGACCGTCGGCATGGGCATGACGGAAAAACAGGGCGGCACGGATGTACGCGCCAACACAAGTACGGCGGAGAGGGCGGGTGAGGGCGTCTATCGCCTGACGGGCCACAAGTGGTTCATGTCTGCGCCGATGAGCGATGCGTTCCTTATGCTTGCGCAGATGCAGGAGGGTCTCGGCTGCTTTCTGGTGCCGCGTTATCTGGAAGACGGCAAAGCCAACGGGCTGCAGTTTCAGCGGTTGAAGGATAAGCTCGGCAATCGGTCCAATGCGTCAAGCGAGGTCGAATTCGCCAACGCATACGGTTATCTCCTTGGCGAACCGGGCAAAGGCATACGGACCATCCTTGAAATGGTGACGCTGACCCGGCTGGATTGTGCACTTGCTTCGGCCGGTATCATGCGCGCAGCGCTCGCTGAAGCCGTGCACTATTGCCGCCAACGAAGTGTTTTTGGCAAGCCGCTTGTCAACCAGCCGCTCATGGTTCGCGTCATGGCTGATATGGCGCTCGATGTTGCCGCTGCGACAGCTTTGGCAATGCGGCTCTGCCAGGCCTTCGACAAAGCGGCCACCGATCCGCAGGAGGCGGCTTACGCCCGCATCATGACACCTGTGATCAAGTACTGGATCTGCAAGATGGCACCCGCCCTGATTTACGAGGCAATGGAATGCATGGGCGGCGCCGGCTATGTCGAAGAACGCGCCTTGGCCAGACATTATCGTGAAGCTCCGGTCAACGCCATTTGGGAAGGATCCGGCAATGTGATGGCGCTGGATTTGATGCGGGCGATCGGACAGGAGCCCCAGCAGCTTGAGAGCGTGGTCGCAGGGATCGCCGCGAATCTGGGTTCCTTTTCAAAGCGCACTGTTGATGTGCTCACGGCAGCCACAGCCCTTTGTCAGCGCGACGAGGGTGCTGCGCGTATGCTCTCGGAACAACTCGCTTATTCGGCTGCTGCAGCCGAGCTTAACAAAATGGGGGCAGGGCGGATTGCAGACGCCTTTGCCGAATCGAGACTGGCCGGAGCCTGGCGGACAACTTATGGGATGCTCGACATGCGCTTCGACGCGGCGCAGATCATTGCACTTCTTTATCCTGAGCCGGTTTAGCTAAAGCCGCTCAGGCCTGACATTTACCCGGCAACGTAGATGACCAGCGGTATGGTGAAAAAAGCAGCCGCTGTTTGCAGCGTTGCGATTGTCGCATAGAGCGGTGCATCGCCGCCCATCTGCCGCGCCAGCAGATAGCCGTTCATGGCGGTAGGCACGGCACCGATTGTCGCGAGGATCGTCAGCATCTCGCCGCGCACCCCAAACAACCAACTCAGACACACGACAAGGGCAGGGAACAGAAACAGTTTGAGGATGACCGGTAGAAGCGCGATGGGTTGCGGCCTGACCGTATCGCGAATGCGAAGGCCGGCTCCAACCATCAACAGGCCCATGCCGAGTGCTGCGCTGGCAATGAGATCGATTGCCTGTTCAACCGGTGCGTAAATCGGCACGGCAAAGTAGCGCATCAGAATTCCGGCCAGAGCCGACAGGATCAGCGGATTGGTGATCAACCGTATGGCCAGCCTTTTAAGATCGCGGTCGGGACTGACGAACCAGGCGAGCATGACAACGTTGCCGAAATTGATCGGAATGATCAGCAGCGCCATGACGAGCGCCGTCAAGGCAAGTCCGGTTTCCCCGTAGAGTTTGTTTGCAATCGCCAAAGCGACAAATCCGTTCCAGCGCGTCGCCGTCTGGAACAGAGTCGAATAGACCGCGCCAGATATCCCGTTGCGGTGCATGATAGGCCAAAGGGCAAGCATGATACCAAACATGATGGCAACTGCGCCGAGCGCGCCAAGCGAAACCTCGGTCAGTTCAAGGGCGCTGAAATCGGCGCGATACAGGGTCAGAAACAGGATTGCCGGAAAAAGAACGTAGTAGCCGACCTCCTCGAGCCCGTGCCAGACGTTGCGGTCGACAATGGGCAGTCGTTTGAGCGCGACGCCCAACAGGACAATCAGGAATACCGGCAGAATGCTCTCAAATATCGGCAGCATGGAAAGAGGAGGATTGGTGAAAAGACAGGTCGTCTTAACGCCGGGACGAGTACGGCACAAGCGGAATACTGGCGGGTCAACTGGCAGATATTAACCTTAACAAATGGTTTACGTTGCGCCCGGCGATGGTGACCACATATCATCGCATAAGCCCCAATGCGCTTTGAAGAGGGTCAAAAACAAAGATGGCCGATTGGCCATTGAATGCGGCCCCAACAACAAGCGCTTCCACGGAGACACGCGGCATGAAATGGTTCCTGATACTGTGGTTTGTGCCCGTGACCTTCATTGGCGTGTGGTATGGCTTGTCGTACCACGACATGAATTTCGGCTTCATCATGCTCTCCCGTCAGGTTCACGACCTCGTTTTCCAGATTTACGGGGACATGCTCGGTATTCCGCCGGCAGATATCCCGCCGCTCGTTCTGAAGGCAATCATTCTGGACAGTGCCATTGTGCTGGGGATTGCAGCATTCCGTTGGCGGCGCAGTATTGCGGCGCGGATCAAGGCGCGCTTCGGTTCATCGGAAGAGGACCAGCCGGTAAATGATTACACGCCCTTGTCGCCGGACAATGAAGAAAGCCTGTCTAGGGCCCCCTGAAGAATAAACGCAGCGGCAGCCGCATCGATCCGGTCGGATCGTTTTTTCCGCGATACATCCATTGAAAGCAGCGCACGTTCGGCCGCGACAGTTGAAAGACGTTCGTCCCAAAAGGCAAATCCGAGATCTGTCTTGGGCTCCAGGTTGCGCACGAAAGCGCGGGTGGCTTGTGCGCGCGGTCCTTCAGTACCATCCATATTCACGGGCAGGCCGACAACACAGGCGCCAACGCGCTCGGACTTCAGCATGTCGAGAAGCCGATCAGCATCCTTGGTGAACTTGGTCCGCCGGATCACGTCGCGCGGCGTTGCCAGCGTCAGGCCTAGATCGCTGACAGCGATGCCAATCGTCTTGGTGCCGAGGTCGAGTCCGGCGATGACACTGCCGGCGCGCAAGTCACCGACAAGTTCTTCGAGCGGCTGGACGGGCATGGTACAATTCCTTTCCCAACTCCGGTTGGTCCTTTTCACCGGCGCAGTCAAGCCATAAGCTGACCGCTGGAAAACAGATCATAAGCAAACAAGGCAGTAAGTGAGGCGATCCTATGAGAGTTCAGTGGCTAGGACATGCGGCATTCAGAGTTGAAACCGCCAAAGCAACCATCCTCATCGATCCGTTTCTGAAGGACAATCCAAGCTTTCAGGGTCATGATTTCAGCGAGGCGACACGCGGTGTGACCCATATTGTGCTCACCCACGGCCATATGGACCATGTGGGTGATACGGCTGAAATCGCCAAAGAGACCGGTGCCACAGTCATTGCCAATTACGACCTTGCCGCGTGGCTCGCCCATCACGGCGGGGTGGAAAAATACGACCCCACAAACACCGGCGGAACCGTCGGCCATCCGGGCTTTGCCGTGACCTATGTCAACGCACTGCACTCGTCCGCAAACATAACGACGGATGGCGTTTCGCACTGCCTTGGAAATGCCAATGGGGTCGTGTTGCATTTCGATGATGAAGCAACGCTGTTGCACATGGGCGATACGGATATCTTTTCCGATATGGCGCTGATCAAAGAATTACATGAACCTGACGTTGGCATCGTTCCTGTCGGCGACCGGTTCACAATGGGCGGCGCGATCGCTGCGCTCGCGTGCCGCCGATACTTTGATTTCTCAACCATTATCCCATGCCACTATGGCACGTTTCCGATCATCGACCAGACGCCGGAGAAGTTCATCGCAGCGATGGAAGATGGAGCGGGCGCGGTCAAGACGCCAGAAGTCGGAGGCTGGCTGGATCTTTGATAAATCGCGCCGTCGAGATGCTTTTTCTTGCCCTGACCAGATGGCGTCGGTATAGCCAGCGTCAGTCTGTGAATACCCGGAGCTGAATTGAATGTCTGTCGACCTTGCAACGGTCAAGCGCGTTGCGCATCTGGCCCGCATTGCCTTGAACGATGAAGAGGCTGCGAAAATGGAGGGTGAACTCAACGCCATCCTCGGATTTGTCGAGCAGTTGAACGAGGTTGACGTTGAGGGTGTCGAAGCGATGACGTCCGTTATGCCAATGCCGATGAAAAAACGCCAAGACATCGTAAACGATGGTGCCAAAGCGGACGATGTCGTCGCCAATTCCCCGCAGAGCGACGAGAACTTTTTTCTGGTTCCGAAGGTGGTCGAATAGCCAGCCCCTTTGATACCCGTGTGCCGATTTGCCGGCCATGACGCAACTCCGCCTGAAAGGCGACGCCGACGAATATGACTGATCTCACCGGACTGACCATCGCCGACGCAGGAAAGAAGCTGCGCAACAAGGAAATCACGTCGGCTGAACTGACGCAGGCATACCTTGATGCGATCGAAGCCGCCAATCCGTCGATTAACGCCTATGTGGCTGTAACGGCGGATTTTGCACTTGAGCAAGCCAAGCGCTCGGACAGCAGGCTTGCCGCAGGCGAGGGCGGGGCACTCGAGGGTATCCCGCTTGGCATAAAGGATCTGTTTGCTACAGCAGGTGTCCACACGCAGGCATGCAGCCATATACTCGACGGCTTCAAACCGCATTACGAATCGACAGTAACATCCAATCTATGGGCTGATGGCGCCGTCATGCTCGGCAAGTTGAACATGGATGAATTTGCCATGGGTTCGTCCAACGAGACCTCCTATTACGGCCCGGTGACAAACCCGTGGCGCGCCAACGACAGTAACATGGCGTTGGTGCCGGGCGGTTCGTCGGGCGGCTCGGCGGCAGCAGTCGCGGCGCATTTGTGCGCTGCTGCCACCGCGACGGATACGGGTGGTTCCATCAGGCAGCCGGCTGCTCTTACCGGAACTGTGGGTCTCAAGCCGACCTATGGCCGCTGTTCGCGCTGGGGTATTGTGGCCTTTGCCTCTTCGCTCGATCAGGCGGGACCGCTTACCCGTGATGTGCGGGACAACGCCATCATGTTGAAATCGATGGCGTCGACGGATCCGAAAGACACGACCTCCGTCGATGTTCCGGTGCCTGACTACGAAGCGGCAGTCGGTGGCTCGGTCAAAGGCATGCGCATCGGCATCCCGAAAGAGTATCGGTTGGATGGAATGCCTCCCGAGATCGACACCCTTTGGCAGCAGGGGATTGAGTGGATGAAGGATGCGGGCGCAGAAATCGTCCAGATCTCCTTACCACATACGCACTATGCGCTCCCGGCATACTATATTGTTGCGCCCGCGGAAGCCTCCTCCAACCTGGCCCGCTATGACGGCGTTCGCTACGGCTTGAGGAAGCCCGGCGACAACATTATCGGGATGTACGAAAACACCCGTGCTGCTGGTTTCGGCGCGGAGGTGAAACGCCGCGTCCTGATCGGTACCTATGTGCTTTCAGCCGGCTACTATGATGCCTATTACCTGCGTGCCCAGAAGGTGCGCACGCTGATCAAACGTGATTTCGAAACCGTGTTCAACGATGGCGTGGATGCTATCCTGACGCCTGCTACGCCGTCGGCCGCCTTTGGGATCGGCGACCAGGAAATGCAGGCGGACCCTGTCAAGATGTATCTCAACGACATCTTCACGGTCACCGTCAACATGGCTGGATTGCCCGGTATTGCCGTACCCGCCGGACTCGACAACAAAGGATTGCCGCTTGGTCTTCAGCTGATCGGAAAACCGTTCGACGAAGAAACGCTCTATCGCACCGCCTATGTTATCGAACAGGCGGCGGGCCGGTTTGAACCGGAGAAGTGGTGGTAGGCGCGAAGCCGAACATGCTCTACTGCCGGCTCCATTTAATCGAACAACCGATACTCGGCGTCTGATCTTTTGGACCGTTGCCGGTTTCCGCAATCTGAAGCATGGCGTCGACCAGTTCGCGCTTGCGGTCGTGCGTTGCTTCGTGGCGGGCATCGTCCAGCCGGCCGCGATATTGCAGTTCGCCGTCGCTGTTGAAGCCGAAGAAGTCCGGCGTGCACTTGGCGTCGAAGCTCTTGCCGACCGATTGATCCTCATCGACGAGATAGGGAAACTCGAAGCCGTATTGCGCAGCAAATCTGATCATGTTCTGCGGACTGTCGGCAGGATAGTCTTCGTAGTCGTTCGACATGACAGCCAGAACACCGAAGCCCTTTTGCATCAGTTCCTTGGTGTCGGTCGCCAGGCGTTCGGCAATCCCTTTTACGTATGGGCAGTGGTTGCAAATGAACATCACCAGAAGGCCGTTTTTACCCATATGCTCGGACATTGTGTAGGCTTTTCCACCTGGGTCCTTGAGCGTAAAGTCCGGGGCCTTCCAGCCGAAGTCGCAGATATCGGTTTGAACTGCCATTGCTCGGTCCTCCTTCCAAGGTTTTCTATGAGCATATAGGTGCGGTGCGAACCGTGTTCAGCCCTCAACGTTACTAGTCTTTTGTCGCCGGCGCGGGCGGCGTGATCTGACGCCGCGCCGCCACCGCCTCACGATGCGAGATGAAGGTGACGGCTGCAACGATAATCCCACCGCCAGCCAGTACATAGGGATCGATGGGCTCTGCGAAAACAACAATGCCGAGAATTGCGGCCCAGACAAGTTGCAGAAAGGTGATCGGCTGGGTCACGGTCAGTGGTGCGGCCTGGATCGCGCGGGTCATTGTGTAGTGCCCGAGCGTTGCAATGACTGCGGTCAATGCGAGCCAGAAAACCTCGCCGGATGTCGGATTGGTCCAGTTGAGCAGCGCCCCGGGCAACAAGAACAAGGTGCTGAACACAGTCAGCATGACAACAATCATATAGGGGTCTTCATCGGCTGTAAGGCGTTTGGCAAACAGGTAGGATGCCGCAAACATAGGCGCGGCTGCCAATTGCGCGAATTGGCCCACGCCGATTTCATGGAATCCCGGTCGCAGTATGATCAGTGTACCGGCGAAGGCAATGACGACGGCAGCGACGCGCCGGAGATGCAGCCTTTCGCCGAAGAACAGTGCTGCCCCGATGGCAACGAAGATCGGTGCGGTGTAGCCAAGGGCAGTCACTTCAGCAATCGGGACCCGCGCCATGGCATAGAACCAAAGCATGACAGCAACACTGTGAACGAGTCCGCGCCAGATATAGATTTTCATCGAGCGCCAAGGTGGCGGATTGCGCAACAACGGACGCATCAGCGGCAGGAAGATCAGGAGGCCGAAAGCGTAGCGTATAAAGGCTGCTTCCACCGCTGCGATGTCAGTACCGATGTAGCGCACGATCCCTGTGACGCCGACAAAGCAAAGTGTCGTTGCAACCATCCAGCCGACGGCGGCCAGAGTGGATTCAGCGCGGCTTCTGTCCATCACGCTCATGCATGAACCATCTACAGGTGGCGAAAAGAACGACGAAGATCAGTTGTACGCTTGCACAGCTTGGTCTTGGGGACAAGAAAAGCTGTCACAGCCAATTTTGCCGAATCGTTCTATGTCTTCAGCGGTAGGCAATCAAATCAGATGCCTGATCGCATTGGCGTAATAGGCGACGAGCGGCTCGTCTCCCGGGCTGATATGCAGCAGTCCGTTCTCGTCTTCGGAGACGATGTGCCTCATGGTGAGCATCCGTAATCCGACCGTCACTTCGTAGTCGCGGTCGTCATGGGCAATGTGAACATGGGCGCCGGCTTCGATCAGGCGGTCTATCAGTTCATTGACACGTGCCTTGAGCGCAAGGCGATCCAGCATCGTTTCGCCGGTGTCGTTGAGAACCATCGAGACCAGCGATACGGGAAGTGCTGGAACCAGCCGGCCGACATCGCGCATCAACTGCTCCCCCAGCTGTTGGGTAAGCGTCATGCGTTCGGCTTCATCCAGGCCCGCCCAATGCTGTATGCCACGGTCCGCAAGGAAGCCATTCAACGAAACCGGATGCCCGAATGATACGCTGGCATAACCAAACCTGTGCCACCGGCCTGCGAGCCGCAAGCGAAGGTTCTTCCAAAGGAAGGCGATCGTCGTCAGTGTTTTCTGCAGTGTGGAACGTGGCGCTTCGCCCTCTTCGTCCGAAATAAGGGACCGGTCTTCAAGTACGCGATCGTAATTGAGGCCGACGGGTATAAAGACGGTGTCTCGCTCACCATATTCGTGCGCCGACAGGATGTAAGACAAGAGTCCGAGCTTGACGGGCCGAAGACGACCGTCACGCGACAGGCCGCCTTCCGGAAAGATCGCCTGAGTGACGGCGGCTTCCGTGGCCATCCGGACATAGCTCGACAGCACTCTTCGGTAGAGGCTGTTGCGCGAGTCGCGGCGGATGAAATAGGCGCCCGTCGCCCTGATCAGGGTCTGCAGAATGGGTAGACGCGCCCATTCACCGACCGCATAGGAAAGCGCCGTCGATGCCGAGGCGAGATAGGTCACGAGCACATAGTCCATATTCGAACGGTGGTTCATGACGAAGACGACCGACGCGTCCGGCGGAACACCTGCCAGCGCATCCGCATCGGAGTAACCGAGACGCACCTTGTAAAGGGATCTCGCAAGCCATCTTGCGAGCCGTGCACCGATACGAAAATAGATGTAGGCGTTGAATGCAGGCACGATTTCGCGCGCATAGCGCTCCGCCTCGTCAATGGCGACTTCAACCGGCATGCCTTCGGCCTTGGCATGCTGCTCGGCTGCGAGCAGCACTTCCGGGTCGTGCGCTACGCGGTCGATCACGATACGCCTTCCGGTGGTGCCGAAGGGGCGTATTTTGAGTTGCAGGCGATTGTTGAGCTCGTCGATGGCCCGGTTCACACGCCGATGCAGGAGCCAACGGACGGCCGGTGTCAGCAGACGATCAACAAGCGCGATAACCGCCAGAATGCCGGCCAAAGCAACAAGCCAGACCGGAAGTTCTACCGAGCCCGACATGCCCTGCAGATCGTCTTGGAATTGAGGGTCATCAGCCCATCCTCCGCCATTTCCGCCTGATCTTCAGCCGAGCACACGCTCGAGGTCGGCAATCAGATCTTCAGGATCCTCAAGGCCGATGGACATCCGAAAAATTCCGTCACCGGCAAAATCGCGATAGCTCTTGAGTTGGTCGCCGGTCAGGCGGAACGACGATTCCATGATGCCGGCCGTCGGCATCCACCAGATCAGCGAGCGGTGATGGCCAAGCGAAACAGCATAATGGATGACCTGTAGTTCTTTCATCATGCGTTGGGCCAAATTTTCGCCGGTCGCCCCGTCGCCAACCTGAAACGACAGCATACCGGAGTAATTGCGCATCTGTCGTTTCGCGAGTTCGTGCTGGGGATGGCTTTCCAGTCCAGGATAGAAAACCCGGGTTACCTTGGGATGCGCTTCCAGAAACTGTGCGACGGCCATTGCCCCCTCCTGGTGGGCGCGCATGCGAAGCGGCAGCGTCGCCATGCCGCGTGATATGAGCCATGCGTTGAAGGGCGAAAGAACGCCGCCATAGTGAATGCCGGCTTCAATAGTCAATGCCTGAATGTCCTGCGCAGTACCGCACACAGCTCCGCCCACCGCGTCGCCGTGTCCGCCAATATATTTGGTGATCGAGTGCATAACGTAGTCGACGCCAAGTTCGGCTGATTTCTGGCCGACTGGTGAAGCGAATGTCGCGTCGCAGGAATGTTTGGCGCCGGCTGACCGGGCAATTTCAGATATGGCGGCAAGATCGGCCAAGCGCATGATCGGGTTGGCCGGGCTTTCGCTGTGGATCAATTTGGTGTTGGGTTGCACCGCTGCGGCGACAGCATCCAGATCCGTCATATCAACCAGCGTAAGTTCGATACCAAGTCGCGGCAGCGTATCGCGCGCAAGCTCTGCAACGCCGGCGTAGGAAACGTCCGATACAAGAATATGATCGCCGGTCGAAAGGGTTGTCAGAAAAATGGCTGAAGCCGCCGCCATGCCAGAGGCAAGGCAAAGGCATCTTTCGCTTCCTTCCAGGGCCGCTATTTTTGTTTCAAGCGATTGCACCGTCGGATTTGCCCAGCGCGAGTAGAGGAAGGGACTGTCGTCTGTCAATTCATGGGCGGAAAATCCGGCGAGTTCCTCGACCACATAGGTCGAGGACATGACGATATTCGGGGCCGAAGCACCAGTCACCGGATCGGGACCTTCGCCTGCATGAATTGCCGTGGTGGAAAGTCCCCGATAGGCGTTCGATTTCGCCATTGTGATCACCTCGCTCCAAAAACCATTTCGCATGGCTTATCACAATTCGTACCCAAAACGATGAGCCGGGCGGCTCGGCTGCCATTCTTGTCTGCAACAAGAAGAACAAAGCCCGCCCTCGATCATAGGGCGGGCTTCCTAGCCGATCCGGATAGTCGAGTTTACGCTGTGCCGGGAGCCTCGCGGACCGGGCGGAGCAGCGGCACTGCATAGAGCGCCAGGAAACCCACATTGAACAGCGCATTCATCGGTGCACCGGCAGCAACGGAGCCTGCGCTGTCAAGGACGAACCATGTAACAACACTTGTGAGGATCATCGATCGGCCGACGGACGGGTTCGAAACGTATACATGGGTGACAACCTGCCAGATGAGGATGCCCCATCCTGCTACCAACCCGCCGGATATCGCCCACAGAACATTTGCTTGCGGCGTCATTTCACCAGGCGTGCCGTCCAGCGGCCAAAATACCAGGTCGAGGGCATAAAGCGTTGCTGCCGACGTTGCGGGCAGGGCGCCTGACAGACAAAACAGGCCTGATGCGATGACCAGCGCAGTTGCAAATCTGAGCCAGGCAACGGTTGCTTGGTGCTGCATATCCGTATCTCCTTTTGTTTGGTTCTGGCTTAGACTGCTGCCGAAGTTGCGGTGTTTCAATTACCTGTGAGGTAAGTGAATCTCGATTTGCTATGTGGCAAAACAAGTCTGAAACGATTGAAGAGTTTGTATTTTGCAGAACGCATTCGGGGAAACCCTCAAGCAATGGCGCAACCAGCGCCGCATCAGCCAGTTGGATCTCGGGCTCGCCGCGAACGTATCGGCGCGCCACATTTCGTTCCTTGAAACCGGGCGTTCCCGGCCGAGCCGCGCCATGGTGCGGCTGTTGTGTGATTCACTGGATTTGCCATTTGCAGCCCGCAATGCATTCATGACATCGGCAGGTTATGCACCAATCTATGAACGCAGGGATCTTGACGCCGACGACATGGTGCATATCCGTGCAGCAGTCGATTGGACACTCGAACGCCATAGCCCGTTTCCGGCGATGGCACTCAACAGGCACTGGCATATCGTCAGGGCCAACGAGCCGGCTGGTTTATTGCTGCGGGGTGTTGGTCTTTCGGAGGGAGACAGCCTTCTGGCTGCTATTCTGGCAAAGGATCGGATGGTCAAGGTGTTGGAAAACTGGCAAGAGATTGTGGCCCACATGTTGGTCAGACTACGAACGGAGAGTGCACATCTCGGAGGTGATCCCGTCCTCGACGATGCCATCAAGGCGCTTTCGACGGATGTTGATGCCTTTGCAATGCCCAACTATGGCAGCCCTCTGCCGGCAATTGTTCCTGCGCGTTATCGCGCTGGGGATACATTGCTGTCCTTGTTTTCAACCATCGCTCAGTTTGGATCGGCCGAAGATATCGCACTGTCTGAACTCAAGATTGAACTCATGTTTCCGGCTGACGAGATGACGCGGGACATTCTGCTCGGCATGTCCGAGCAGAGCCAGTAGGAACGGACGGACGCTATGACGTCACGGGCGGTCTACTATGCTGTTGGCGATATCCACGGCCGGCTCGATTTGCTCAATCAGCTCCTCGACATAATCGCAGCGCAAAGAACTGAGTATCACGCTGACCGGAAGGCAGTGCTTCTGTTTGTTGGCGATTACGTCGATCGCGGGCCTGACTGTGCCGGTGTCATCAACCGTATCCGTGCGGGGCTCGATGGATTCGAGACGATTTGCCTAAAGGGCAACCACGAAGCCATGATGATCAACTGTCTTGTGTCGGACAAACGCGACCACTGGCTGTCATGGATCGCCAATGGCGGCGACACTACGCTACACTCCTACGGCTACGATACGATGCGGGGCCGCAGTCCGGAAAGCCTGCGCGCGTGCATTGGCGAGGCCACATTGGAATGGCTCCGCAGCTTGAAACGCTACCACAAGGAGGGCGACGTCCTTTTTGTCCACGCCGGGGTCCGGCCCGGTACAGCACTCGAAAAACAACGCGACGAGGATCTGCTTTGGATCAGGCGGACGTTTCTGAATTCCGATAAGAATTTCGGTTTCGGCGTCGTTCACGGTCACACCCCGGTAAAGCGCCCGGATGTTCGTGCGAACCGCATCAACATAGACACAGGGGCCGTTTACGATGGGGCACTCACGGCGGTGGTGGTTGACCGGCCCTGGACGCAACTGATCGAGAAGCCGGTATTCCTGCAGGTGCATCATGGCGAAGCGGGGCAAGACCAGCAATAGAGCGGCCGTCGCGTGTGATCGCTGTGTCAAACATTTGCGGCGACCCTGGCTGAACTGACCTACTGAGAGGTTTCCGCCGGTTGTTCGGTTTCGGTTGCGGCGTCACCATTGCCCTCGGGCTGCTCGGCTTGTGCCGGGGCTTCACTATCGCTTTCGGGAGGCTCGGTCGTTGCTGCGGGCTCGGACGCCTCTTCGCCGGCGCTGCCGTCCTGTTCCGTCTGTGCGGTGCTATCGCTGCCGCTGTCATCCTCTTCCGTTGCCGATACGCCGTCACCGTCCTGCTGGCTTTCCGGCGCCGGAATGGCGGGTTCTAGGGTCGGCTCATCTTGCGTCGCATCGTCACCGGTCTCGGTGTAGGTGGCGAGATCTGGCGCGATCGTCGATGCATAGGCCTGGCCGATTGCAGCCGCTGTTTCATCGTTGACGATACCCGTCTCCTCGAGGCCATACCATTCCTGGAATTCGCGGACGCCTCTATCTGTGTCACGGCCAAAGATTCCGTCTATGCGGCCGACATCGAAGCCGATGGCAAACAGCGCATTCTGCAGCGCGCGGACACGTTCGCCGCGCAAAAAGGGTGAGGAAAGCTGTAGCTCTACATCCTGGTCAGTGTCCGCTGCTGTAGACGCCGCCGTACTTGGCTGTTGTGCCGCCGATACAACCTCATAAACCTGTTCGTCCTGGTAATAGGTCGGGCGGTAGACTACGCCATCGCAGGTGTAGAGTGTGCCGTCCGGATCCTGAACGGTCTGACAGGTCGAGCGGTTCGGCAATGTCGTGACATAGACGAGCGTCGCACCGGCAACGACTGCGGTGTGATACCAGCCCCACCGCGGATACCAGTAGTAGCGGCCCCAGCGCCAGTGCGGCGGACGCACATAGGGCGGACGATAGGCGGGCGGCCGCCAACCGGGCGGTCTCCATCCCGGCGGACGCCAACCGGGCGGGCGACCGGGATTGCCGGCGATAGGTGGAACCGGACGGGGCGGTCGGGTACCGGGTGGCCGAGGCCGGTTCGGCCTTGCGATTGGCTGCGTCGGGCGAGGCGGTCGCGCCCCGGGCGGACGGGGCCGGTTCGGACGGTTTGCGACGGGCCGGTTCGGGCGCGCGGGACGTGTGCTTGGCCGCTGTGGCCGGTTTGGCCGACTGGCAACCGGTCTTGACGGCCGCGGTCGGGCCACGGGCCGACTTGGGCGGGCACGATTGGGTCTCGAGCGGTTAGGTCGGTTTGGGCGAGCTTGCCGGGATCGGGATTTGGCGCCCCTCGGCCTGCTGCGCGTCTGAGAGCGAAAACCGCCGGCCTTGCCGTTTCGCTTGGCTTGCGCCTGGTCGACCGAGCCGGATATGCCAACCCAATGGGTCGGGGGAACAATCATCGCAAAGGCGGTGATGGCGACGATTAAGGGAATGCGCCTGATCATCTTCACCTCCTTCAATCCGAACCGGCAGTTGCCGGTGCCGTGGATGCGGGCATGGTGGGAAAGGACATTTTTACGTCATCGTCCTCCGGCTGGTAGGTAAACTGGCCATCCGCGATTTCAGGATCGAGGTTCCATTCCGAGAAATAGACCCGGTACTGCGGCCAGCCCGGTTTTTGACGGTCGGTGCCGATAAGCATCAGAGGAAGAGGCGTGTCCTCTTCAACGGAAATCCATATCTGCCAATCAAAGTCGTCCTGGGCAAAGGCCAAATGATGTACATGCTGGCCCGAGATCAGTGTGGTGCCGAGATAGGCGCCGCTATGGACGTTTTCGAGCAGCGTATCCGGCAGGTCTGCGCTCAGCATCGACCAGAGGGGCAATATCGTGTCGGAACGGTCCTGGACGGACTTAGCGAGCGTATCAAAGGTACCTTCGATCTCGGTGCTCGCGTAGAAGTTTTCGTTGGGCGATACGATACTGAAGACGGAGCCGTCGAAATAGAAATCCCGATAGGTGTCGCCGCGTTCTGTCTGCGCCACGAAACCGGTGCCGCGGTCAAGCACGATGGTTCCACTGCGAAAAAAGGTCACCTTCTCGTTTTCATCGACCACTTCGTCAAAACTGACGAACCAGTTGAAGGCCATGTCGTCCTGCGAAGCGAGGAAGTTTGCGGTTTCCATCGCAAGGTCGGCCGCTGACTGCTCGATTTCGGCTTCGTTATCTTGGGCGACGGCTGCACTGGTTGAATAGGAAAGGAGTGAGGCAAGTAATACCGGAACAAAGCTTCGCAACATGATCCTGCCTCCGTTCTTTTCCCTGCTCTCACCGTATTCCCAGATGCGGGTGAAGTTCAACCCGTTGTCTATACTTATCTTCGATGTGTGAGCATCTCTTTCGGCGATGTTGAACTAGATCAGGCCACCCAGCCGTGAAGCGGCAGCGCTGACGATCCTCAACTCCGGCAGGATGGCACTAGGCCGGTGTGCTTAGGGGAAGCCAAAAAGAGCCAACGCAGTACAGAACGATCAAGAGCGTTGCCGTCGCGCCGAGCGGCGTTCAATGCTCGGCGTTCAAAGTCGAAGTTGCCGAACGCGCCAATTGGCGTGTCTCAGATCCGGACCCGCTGATTTCGAGAACCAGCTTTCGCCGTACCGCGAGCGCGAAATTCTCCGCATTTTCGGCGGTAATGACAAAGGAGCCGGGGCCACCGATAATCCGGTCGGCGAATGCCGCTTCCAAATCGTAGCTGACCGGCCTTCCGCTGCATTGCCGGCAAAGGATTGCCAGCCCGTTGATGACAATATCGGCGCCCAGCACCTCGGCGCGGGCACTGGCTATATCAGGACCGTTCCAATTGTTGGCACTGTCTCCGGACAGGTCAATCACCCTACGGATCCCGATAAACTGATTTGTCTCGATCAATCGCTTACCAAATAAAAGTGCCGCACCGATGGCGTTTTGACCGCTGGCGCGCCGGGGCGCTTCCATCAAGCGCGCGGCAAAGTCGGCTGCCGCTTGAGGACTGTCTATGACGCTCCACTCGACAACCACATCCTGCGAGGTGAAGTCGCCCCACTCGACATAGGTTACGGCAATGCTTCCGAGTAGACCGCTTCCGATGGCGTTGAGCACCTGCGGGCTGGTGATGGCTTCAGCGTAGCCGCGACGCTGGAACCGAATCTCCGCATCGTCGATAGATCCGGAGGCATCTGCGAGAAGAACAAGTTCCAGGTCGGTCTCGGTTTCCGCCCAGGCAGGGCCGATTTGGAGTGAGATTGCGACAAGCAGAATTGCAATGGTTTTGGGAATGTAAGTCATGCATTTGATGGTATGCCAACGTCTTGAAAATTGCCAATAAACACTTAGCTACAAGGTAAACATATGAGGGTGGAATTTGGAGATCAAAAGCACGGAAAAACATGATACCCGGTGTTTTTCATTTTGCTTTGAGAGCTTCGGAAATAAGCGTCCACGTCACTTGCGTATGCGACATTTCGGCTCGGTTTCAAATTGAAATATGGGTTGCATCTCATACGGCTTGATTTGAGGTGAACAGCTTATATATTCCGCCGCGTATCGTGAGTGTTATGAAAATGCGACCTACGGCGCGGTCGCTTGAAGTAAAATGAAAAAAGGAAACACCATGCCACTGCTGCTCAATCGCCGCACCGTATTGCTCGGAATGTCTGCGGTCGCAATTGCCGGTCCGGCTGTTGCTGAAGGTACAACGCATAACGTTGATATGCTTAACCGTCATCCAGACGATTCGAAGGTTCGGAATGTCTTCCTGCCGCTGGTTCTTTCGATTGAACCGGGCGACACGGTTGTGTTCCTGCCCACTGACAAAGGCCACAATTCCGAATCCATCAAGGGCATGATCCCGGAAGGTGCGGAACCCTGGAAAAGCCGGATAAACAAAGAAGAGGCTGTCACGTTCACGCAGCCTGGGATCTACGGGTATCGCTGCGCACCGCATGCAGCACTCGGTATGGTCGGTCTGATCATCGTTCGCGGTGACGGCATGACTGACAACCTTGAAGCAGCCAAAGCCGTTAGACAACGCGGCAAAGCAAAAGCGGTTTTTGAAGAAATCTGGGCGCAGGTCGACGCAGAGAACCTGCTGACCTAGCAAAAAATGGATAACCCGGACGGATCGGAACAATCCGATGCCGTCCGGCAGACTAAACCGATGACAAGGCCATTTCGTTCGATCATTGCAGCCGCCGCAGTTGGGATATGCCTCACAGCCGTGGGGACGACGGTGGCGTCTGTCCAGTCCGATCCAGAGATTTCAGTGATCGTTGACCGGAAGAGTGGATCGGTTGAACTGTTCCTTGGAATGCCTGCGCAAGATCTTGTTGACGTTCTTGCGATGTCGCCGACGAATTTGACAGAAGCGGACGGCACCGTTGATTTTGCGTCTCTGCGCGAAGGGACATGGGACATCGGCGACGCAGCATTCGCGTCCGTGAATTCGCATCTCGGCGACGAGCTCGTCCAATTCGAAGCCATGTCGATGATGGTTCATCCATCCGAGGACGTTTTGCCGTTTTCAGATCCGATTGACGGCGTCCTTGCCGTGAGCGTCTGCAGTGTCGATGCACCGGCAAAGCCGCCTCGGCTCGGTGACCTGCATTCCTATTCGGGCTTCATTGCCTATGCTGATGACACATCGCGGCCACTGCAGCTTTCGTTTGCGGAAACCGGGCGTTCCGAAGTGTCAGTCGAGGTGCTCGACTATAATGACGGCGAACTCGTAAACCGCAGCCGCCATACCCTTGCAGACGGCGGTACGCTGACGATCAGCGACAGGTAGAGCCTTTCCAACCTGGTTTTTGAGCGTTTGCACCCTTGATGCGTTCTGCATTGATACTGCGCACAAAGGTTTACATGCGCCTGAAGCATGCTGTGCAGATCGACCGTGCTGTCCTCCCGGTCGGGCTGATCCACTGCAACATAACCGTCGCACAATCCTGATACGACTCCATCCGATAGACGATCATGCCAGCATGTCGATCGGAGGGACAGAAATGCAAACCGTCACTGCGCCATCAACGCTGGCCGATGGAAAACTTCATGTCGGCAAACACTCCGGACATGACGTATCGCACAAGCTCAAATTGCGCATCGAAGATTTGAGTTTCTGGTATGGTGAAAAACAGGCGCTGGATAGCATTTCGCTGGATCTTTACAATCAGGAGGTGACAGCGTTCATCGGCCCGTCCGGGTGCGGCAAGTCGACGTTGCTGCGCTGCCTCAATCGAATGAATGACGAAATTCTCGACGCCCGCATGTCCGGCCGGATCGTGCTTGATGGTCAAGACATCAGCAATCTGATGGTTGACCCGCCGTTTCTCAGGCGCCGATTTGGCTGGGTGGCGCAAAAGCCGAATCCGTTTCCCCGGTCTATTCACTATAACATCGCCTATGGCGCACGTTTGCACGGTTTGGTTCGCCGCCGCGACGAAACCGATGCGCTTGTGCAGAAATGTCTGGAACGTGTGGGATTGTGGGATGAGGTCAAAGACAGGCTTTACGAACCGGGTACCGACCTTTCAGGCGGCCAGCAGCAGAGGCTTTGTGTCGCACGCGCAATCGCCACCGACCCCGAAGTCCTTCTGATGGACGAACCGGGCTCAGCACTCGATCCGATTGCAACGGCCAATCTCGAGGCGTTGATCGAGGAACTGCGCGCTCATTATTGTATCGTTATCATCACCCACAACATGCAAGAGGCGGCACGTATTTCCCAACGCGCAGCCTTTTTTCATCTGGGCAAGTTGATCGAGTACGGCGATACGCGCGATATATTTCTCAATCCCAAGACCGAGCTTTGTCACGACTATGTGACGGGCCGCTACGGTTGATCGCCTGAAGCTCAAGTCACAGGAGGAGTTCATGGCAATTTATCATGCCAAAATGCTGAATGCGACCCGCGGAGGTGAGGCGGGCGAGTATCCTTTTGAGGGGCCGGACGACCTGTTCAACAAGACATCGGATCAGGTGGTACGCGCGTTTTTTTTGCACGTCGACCGCGATATCTTTCACCACCATGTGGACTATGAGATCAATGCCTCCTTCAAGAGCAAAGAGGGCGACGCGGTTACGGCGATGGGTTCGCTGATCCTCAACGACCAATCGCACCTTCCATTCATTCTGTTGATATCGATACACGAGCCGGCCGATCCATAACGGCGCCGCCGGCTGGCGTTCTCACATACCGCCCGACTTGGCCTTGGCGATCAAATCGCTGACCCTTCTGCGCAGCGCTGCGGGAACGTTGTCGTTCTCAAGCGCCAGAAATCCCTGAACGATCAGGTCCCTTGCGGCATCCTCGTCCATGCCGGTAGCCATCAGATAGTTGAGCTTGTCGGAATCGATCATTCCGATGGAGGCCTCATGGCTGAGTTGTGCGCCTTCTGCGCGTGCGAGCAGCGAGGGCACAGCCAACACTTCACCCGTGTCGCTGAGCTTCAACCCGTCGCAGCCCAGGAAGCCGTTGGTATCGGCTGCCTCTCCGATCAGCAGCGCATTGTTAACGATACTGCCTCCCGCAGAGACCATCCGGGCCATATCTTCCGACCTGGCTCCCGATCCGATGAGGCGCGTCTCGGTATCCATCACTCTTTCAGTTCCGACAGGTGCAAAGAGAATTGATTGGTCGACCGAATTGGCATCGGCCTCAAGGATCGACACGGAGCGGCTTTTATGGGTGCGGATCGGAGACAGCTTTATGGAGACCGCCGTGCAACTGGAACCCTTCTCCATTCTGGAGTGGCCGTAGGAGTAGACTTCCATCGCTTCTCCCCAGTGTTCTATCGACACCGACTTACATGCCGAGCCCGGACGCTGGTATGTCTCGGAAACGGAAATGTGGCGGCCTTTATGGACACTGGAGGGCACTGCGCTGCCCGCTATCATCTCGATTTCGGCACCTTCTTCGATAAGTGTGATGTCGTGCGTGAACTGCCGGGCCTGCGGTGTTTCAAGCATCGTGAAGGTCTGGATAGGCAGTTTAACCTTTGCGCCCGGCTTCACCCAGGTAAAATGGCCGAGCGGGTCGTGCATATGTTCGGCCACCATGGCGATATGTTCGTTTTCATTCGGGTCAACCAGACCGAACATAAGATCCTGAACGAAATCATAGGTTCTGAGCGCCACTGCCAGCGGCATGATTTCGACGCCAGGGTCGTTGGAAACGGCAAGGCGAACCTCATGGTCGGTCAGAACGCTGGTGGCAGCGCGGCTGCTTTCACTATCAAAACCCACCTCATTGAGCAGGTCGCGTTCCTGGTTCGTCAGTGTGCCCCTGACTTCCGTCGCATCTTCCTGTGTCTTGGGATTGTCCATTTCTACACTCTCGCTTTCCAGCCGGCGGTATCAGGCAGCTTTTTGCGGCACCGTGTAGCCGTTTGCCTGGATGTGGTTGAAAATCTCAATCGGATCTCCGGAGTGGATGATCCGGCCATCTTTCATCACATGTGCCATATCGGCATCGACGTGGTTCAGGATCAGGCCCGTATGGGTAATGACAAGGCCGGCCCTCTGTCTTCCCTTGCTATCTGGTGCTCGAACGATGCGCCGTATTGCTTCGCCGATGGCAATAACGTGCTCAAGGTCGACGCCGCTTTCCGGTTCATCGAAAAGCAGAAGTCTGGGATCCTGCAAAATCAGCTTCAGGACTTCCCACCGCTTGATCTCGCCGCCTGAAAATCCGACGTTCATGTCGCGGGTCACAAAGTCTGCCAGATCCAGCGCAGCAGCCTCACGTTCCAGGACGGCGCTTGCACCGAGCGCATTGGCAAAGCTGGAGATGGTGACACCGCTGAGACTTGGCGGGCGCTGAAACGCCATCCCGAGGCCAAGCTCGGCTCGGGCCTGAATATCGAGGTCGTTCAAGGTTACGCCGTCGAAAATGATGTCGCCATCGGCGACCTCATAGGGTGGCATCCCCATCACGGCTGCGAGCAGGCTGGACTTGCCGGATCCATTTGGACCCAGAAGGACATGCAACTCACCCGCTCTGACGGTCAGATCGATGTCGTTCAGAATACGAGTTTGAGCAATTTCGACGCTAAGATTCCTGATTTCGAGCATCCGCTTTCCAATCGCTTATCACATTCGCAAACCGATCCGGTGCCCGGCCGTATGAATGAAATACGCGTCTCGCCAACCACCGGAAAATTGCGTTCTACTCTTCATATAGTTGCCTGCGTTGTACCCGCCATTGACGCATATCAATTTCGTCGCCTGTCGATCTGCAGTCTTTGGCGATCTCGCGATATCGCCGAGACACAGACCTTGAACCGGGCACAAAAGGGGTGACTGCAGCGCTTCATACTGATAGGGAACAGAGGCTTGCTTCTGGGGGAGTGTTTCGCATATGGGATTGCAGAACTGCCATAATTTTCAAGACTTTCGGCGACTTGCCAAGCGCCGGCTACCCGGTCCAATTTTCCACTACATTGACGGGGCCGCGGACGATGAGCGCACCTACCGTCGCAATACGCAAGCCTATGAGGACTGCGACCTGGTGCCGAATGTGCTGGCCGGTGTCGATACGGTCGACATGAGCGTTGAAGTGATGGGTCAGAAGCTCGCCATGCCCATCTATTGTGCGCCGACCGCCTTGCAGCGGCTGTTCCATCACGACGGCGAACGCGCCGTGGCGCGGGCGGCGACAAAGTACGGGACGATGTTCGGCGTTTCTTCGCTCGCGACTGTTACGGTCGAGGAGATCGCTGAATTGGCGCCAACGCCGAAAATGTTCCAGTTCTATTTCCATAAGGATCGAGGCCTGAACGACGCGTTGTTGGAAAGGGCGAAAGCAGCAAAGTTCGAAGTAATGGCACTCACGGTTGACACGATTACCGGAGGCAACCGCGAGCGCGACCTGCGCACCGGATTCACATCGCCGCCGAAATTGACACCTGCCTCGCTGATCAGTTTTGCTACTCACCCGATGTGGGCCTGGAACTTTCTCACCAAAGAAAAGTTCGATATGCCGCACCTGTCTGGCCATATCAGCCAGGGCACCAACCTCGCCGTATCGGTGGGCGACTACTTTTCCTCCATGCTCGATCAATCGATGAACTGGAAGGATGCAGAGGCGCTTTGCGCGAAATGGGACGGGCAATTCGCTCTGAAAGGCGTAATGAGCGTCGAAGATGCAAGACGCGCCGTCGACATCGGCTGCACCGGGATCATGGTCTCCAATCACGGCGGGCGCCAACTCGACGGGTCGCGGAGCCCGTTCGACCAGATCGCCGAGATCTGCGATGCCGTGGGAGACAAGATCGATGTAATCTGCGAAGGCGGAGTTCAACGAGGCACGCATGTACTCAAAGCGCTGTCGCTGGGAGCCAAGGCGTGTTCCGGCGGGCGTCTTTACCTTTATGCACTGGCTGCTGCCGGCCAAGCAGGCGTTGAGAGGGCGCTGGGCAATATCAAGACGGAAATCGAACGCGACATGAAGCTGATGGGCGTAACCCGTCTCGACCAGTTGAGCCGTGCCAATCTACGCTTTCGCAATGCGGCCTGAGGGTCAGCAGATTTCTGCGGTCTGGCAGGCCGGGCCGTTGCCTGAAATGCCTTGTTGTTGTTGGAGAGTGCCATGAATGCCGTCGACGGTTTGACAGCGCAGACAGACAATCACGGGAAATCCGCATTGATCGAAGCGTTTCGGTCGATTGTCGGCGGTCGGCATGTGATCACCAATCCCAGGTCAATGGAGCGTTTCTGCAAGGGTTATCGATCCGGTGAGGGAGAGGCTCTTGCGGTGGTGCGGCCCGGAACGCTGCTTGAACTTTGGCGCGTGCTTGAGGCCTGCGTTGAAGCCGACAGAGTCGTGATCATGCAGGCTTCGAATACCGGCCTGACCGAAGGCTCGACACCGAGCGGTACATACGACCGCGACGCTGTCGTCGTCAGCACGCGGCGGATGGACGCGATTCAACTGCTCAATGGCGGCGCGCAGATCGTCAGCCTGCCAGGCGCGACGTTGTTTACACTTGAGAAGATGCTGGCGCCGTTGGAACGCCAGCCCCATTCGGTAATCGGTTCATCCTGCATCGGCGCATCGATTATCGGAGGCGTTTGCAACAATTCCGGCGGCTCTCTGGTTGAACGCGGCCCGTCCTATACGGAACTGGCGCTTTACGCTCAGATCACGGCGGATGGCCGGCTGGCGCTTGTCAACAATCTTGGCATCGAACTTGGCTCCGATCCGGAGACGATGCTGCGGCGGCTCGAAGCGCGCGACTACACAGAGACAGACATCCTGGACAGCAACCGCAAGGCTTCGGATACGGAATACTCGGAGCGCGTGCGCGCCGTCGATGCGCCCAGCCCGGCACGTTTCAACGCCGACAAGAGAAGGCTCTACGAAGCGTCTGGTTGTGCCGGCAAGCTCGCCGTATTTGCGGTTCGGCTCGATACCTATCCCAATGCCGTTCGGGAAGCTGTTTTCTATATTGGCACAAACGATACAGCTGTGCTGACCGATCTACGGCGCGATATCCTGTCCGGCTTCGAAAATCTTCCGGTTTCGGGCGAATACATGCATTCCGAGGTCTATGACATCTCCAAGCGCTACGGCAAGGACACTCTTGTCATGATCGATACGCTTGGTACTGACCGGCTTCCCGGTATCTTCGCCCTCAAGGGATGGCTCGACGCGCGATTGAACCGCTTGCCGTTTTTGCCCAAAAACCTGATCGACCGTTTCATGCAGGGCCTGAGCCGCATTTGGCCGAACGTGCTACCGAAACGGATCGAAGAATTCCGCGGCCGTTTCGATCATCATCTTATCCTCAAGATGCGCGATGGAGGGATCGACGAAGCCGGAAACTATCTGAAAAACCGTTTCGACGGGAAAACAGGCGACTGGTTTGCCTGTACCGCGCGCGAGGGCAAGATTGCCGGTTTGCACCGCTTTGCAGCTGCTGGTGCCGCGGTGCGATACGAGGCGGTGCATACGGGACAGGTTGAGGATATTCTTGCGCTCGATATTGCGCTCAGGCGCGACGACCGCGACTGGTTTGAGACACTGCCGCCTGACATTGAGGACAAAATCATCCACAAGCTCTATTACGGGCATTTCTTCTGCCACGTTTTCCATCAGGACTACATACTCAAAAAGGGATGCGATCCGGTAGCGCTCAAGGCGCGTATGCTTGAAATTCTCGAGACACGCGGTGCCGAGTATCCGGCCGAGCATAATGTCGGGCACCTCTATAAGGCCAAGCCTGATCACGCAGCGTTCTTCAAACAGTGCGACCCGACCAACAGCCTGAATCCGGGCCTCGGGAAGATGTCCAAACGCAAGCATTACTGCTAACTACAGAAGAACGCTACCAGCTTGTCTTTCTGAAACGCGCGCGGCGCCTGCACGGCCTGAACTGTGTTTGGTACGATTTGTTGACTGCAACTTCGGCTGTAGCGGGCTGCCCGTATCAATAATGTGATGACGGGCCGATTGATTTAGAAATGCTGCTGTGCACACTTGATAATGTCAATTAAATTGCGACACGCTGCGGGGTGAAGTTCACGTTGATGTCCGGATTGTCTCCACGTTTCTTGCCGATCGTCTTGATCGTTGCGGCCATTTCAGCGGGCTGCGTTAGCGATCCGGTCGTGTTCAACACGAAAGACGTAAACGTCTCCGAGGTGGCTGCGGTCAGGGAAGTCTTTGCCGTGACGAGCCGGACGCCGACCAGTGATCCAGCACATATGTTCGATGAAGGCCGGTCGAAGGAACTGCATTATGTCGGTCTGGAAGTCGGTATCCCTGAGGAACATAGGCCCGGCCGCGTCGAGGCCGCAAGGAACGAGCCGAACCCAGCCAAACACTTCACGCTGGTTAACCGCCGAACCATCGCTAATGAAGATGCATTGCGCGAAGAAATCAACCGGAGCATCGATCGGCCCGGCAACAGCAAGCGCGAGATCCTGATCTTCGTTCACGGCTATAACAACAGCTTTGCGAGCAGCATTTTCAGACAGACACAAATGCTGACCGATTTCGGTGTTGACGCTGTCGCGCTGAACTACTCCTGGCCCTCGGCAAGCCGCGCTGAAGGGTACATTTACGACCGCGACAGCGCCATATTTGCGCAGGATGGTTTGGTCGATGTCCTGCGCCTCGCGATTTCGACTGACGCCGAGCATATCACCGTCTTTGCTCACTCCATGGGCTCGCTTGTGACGGTGCAGGCCTTGCGTTCTCTGGTCATTGCTGAAGACCATGACACGCTTGGCAAAATCGACACAGTTGTGCTTGCTGCGCCGGATGTGGATATCGATGTTTTCGATTCGCTCATTACTGACATTGGTCCGCACCGGCCGCGCGAGTTCACCATTCTTGTTTCGAACAGAGATCGGGCGCTGGGTGTGTCCAGTAGCCTGCGCGGAGGTCATCCACGTGTTGGTCAGAGTGAAAATGCAGAGCTCCTGCAGGATCGCGGTATCGTTGTTCTCGATGTCTCAAAACTGGATGGCGGCGGGCACGCGACCTTTGCCGGATCACAGGCGCTGATTGAAATCGTGCGCAGCGAAGCGCTGGAGCAAACCTTCGAAAGTGTCTCGGAAAATCAGGACACGGCGACGGTGGTCAACGGTGCAGGCGATGCGGCTTCGCTGCTGATCTTCATTCCGGCACGCATGCTGTCATCGGTAACGGGTGATGGAAGCCAAGCGCCCGACTGGTCTGACAAGTAATCTCTGCACTCCTTTTTATCTCGCGCTTTCGGCTTATTTTCCCACCTCGAAGTGGCAATATCGCAGGTTATACCTATGTCTAAGGGTGAACTGACCGGCTTCGGTCTCCGTAATGTTCGGAACTGAAGTCAACCAATCGGAGGCTGACATGCTTTATTCGTTTGCCCATCTTGAATCCGAAAAACTCGAGGCTATCCAGAAACTGGAGAAGGACATCGGCGGACCGGTGGTCGCGCTTGAAGGCGTTGACGCCGAGACAGCTACACTGCCCGATGAGAAACTCAAGAAGTTACAGGATCTCGAGTCGCAACTCGGTGTCGTACTGGTCGCGGTAAAGCCGCAAGGGTAGCATGCGCGCGATGACCTGTGCCGGTGGCACGGTCGCATCCGCCATCGCATCGCGTGTGCCAACAATCAGTGTATCAAAACAAACCCCTGCAATCGGTGAAAGGCTGCACCAAAGGGTTGGCGCACTCATTAATCGAATTTGACTTGTAATTCTCCCGCGCGCTTCTCACATGAGTGGAAAGCAAACCGAAAGGAACAGAACAATGACAACGCCAGCTTTGGAACGGCGGAGGCGTTCGGCCAAGAACCATGTTGAGCGGCTGATGGGTTTAAAGCGGGAACTTACAGCGGACGAAACGGCGCAACTCGCCGCGAGCTTTCGCGCCGCATATATGAATTTGGTCCGCTGAACCGGCGCGGCCATATCCCCTACTCTATAGAAAACAAGTACTAGGCTGTGGACTCACTAACGCACAGCTAAAGCCGGATGGCTGAGAGCTTGACCAAGGCAACGAAGTTGGCCGCGTGTTTTTCATATCGGGTAGCGGTAGCGATGCCGCGGCAGTGCTTCATCCGGTTGAAGACCCGTTCAACGTGATTCCGATGACGGTATAAATACAGACTGAAGCATCTTGGATCGCCCCCGGTTCCAACGGGTGAGATGTTCGCCCAGCCTCCACGTGAACTCACGAACTCTTATCTCGGTGGCGTCGGAGAGGGCGTGTCTCATGTTCAAGGCTCCTTTTCGGAGCTTGAATCACGCTGGCATGAAAAACTTCAATGTCTGCTTTGCCTCCAGACAGTGCGGCTTGGTCCGTTAGGTCGACTGGCCGCTTAGAGTCCAAATCGCCAAAGTTCATTGTCCATCGTATGTCCAATTCGGTGTTGGCATGGCGAAAAGGCGAGCCACTTGCTCGCCTTTCTGGTTTCATATGATTGCTTGTGCCTCAGGCCAGAGCGCTCATGTTTTTAAGGCCGAGTTCATAGACTTTACCGAGCATGCGGTCCATGAACAGACCGAAGATGCGGAAGGCGGGGTTGAAGCCCATGTCTGAAGTCACGGTCCATGTGACTTTGGAACCGTTTCCGTTTGGCTCTGCCTTGATGGTTTGAACTGGTTTGCCCATGGCGCCGAGATCGATCAGGTGTGTGACGCTGTCTTTTGTTAGCGCGGTGACCGTCTGCGTTCCTTTTCCTTCTTTGCCCTCGAAGCGGAAGCCTGCGCCAATGCCTGCATCTGGGCCAAAGGGCGTGATTTTCAGACTCAGGTCGGTGGTGCAGTAGGGATTGAAGGTCTGGAAGCCTTCGGTGGAAGCTACTCGCGCTATTACTTCAGCTGGTTTAAGGGAAATATCTGCACTGCGGGTGACGGCGACCTTACGAGGCAAAAGCAGGGCGATGATTGCGATGGCGGCAATGATGGCGATTGCGGTGTAAAGAATAGTCATTGGATTTTCCTTCGTGTTGGGTGACTGTTTTGAATGGGGACTTTCTGTCCCTTCTGCCCACACGACGGGTGAACTAGCCGCCAATCGACATCTCACGACATTTTTTTTGTAAGTTCAGTCTTTTTTATTTCCAGCCAACGCCGGGATGGCAGATCTGCGCACAGGGAAATTGCTTTTACGTAAGCCTCCGCTGCTTCAGCAGTGCGATCAAGTTGCGCTAGGCAATGGGCGCGAACTGCGTAGGCTGGCTGATAGCTTTCGATGTCCGAAGGGTTGATAAGATCGAGCAGGCGCAGTCCTTCGACCGGCCCTGCATCTTCCGCTACAACGGCAGCTCTGCTTACCGCCGCGCCGACGGTGGGATGGAGTTTGAGCAGGCCAGTATAGAGCTGCGACAGCGCTCGCCAGTCCGTCTTGCCTGTAATCGACCTTGCCGCATGGACGGATTGAATAGCCGCCTCCAATTGATAGCGTCCCATCTGTCCGAGTTCCGAGGCTTGCGTTAACAAGGCGGCAGATCGCTCATTGAGAGCGTTGTCCCAGAGTTCAGTATCCTGTTCCGGTACAGGCACCAGAACACCGCTTCGCACACGAGCATCACGCCTGGCTTCGATGAAGCCGATCAAAGCGGTCAGCCCAAGGGCTTCAGCGTTTTGCGGTGCCAAGTCAGCAAGTATGGTCGCTAGAAATAAAGCTTCATGGGAAAGATCGCCGGAACCTTTCAGCCAATCCACAGCGTAGGCACCGTATACGGCTTCTAACACCGCGCTCATACGTTCAGGATATGCGTCTGCATCCGGAAACACGAACGGAATGCCGGCTGACTTAATTTTCTTCTTCGCCCGTACCAGCCTTTGAGCCATGGCCGTCGGTGAGACTAAGAATGCTCGGGCGATTTGCTCAGCTTCCAACCCCAGCACCGTTTGCAGCATGAGCGGCGTGCGAATTATAGGATCAATGGCCGGGTGGGCGCAGACAAACAGCAGTTTCAGCCTTTCATCCAGCGTATCTTCGGTCAGTGTGTTTTCGGGTTGGAGGGCCGTGGCAGTCGTCATTTCGGGTACCTTGTCTGTGATGATCAGACGAGCATCCTTGCGCGCCTGATCGGTGCGTCTGTTTTTTGCCACCGTCAGCAGCCATGCTTCGGGTTTGTCAGGAATGCCGCGTTCCGGCCACGTCTTCAGCGCAGCTACAAAGGCGTCCGAGAGAGCATCTTCCGCTGCCATGATGTCGCCAGGCCGACTGGCAAGCATGGCGAGGAGTTTTCCGTAGGCTGCGCGGGCGACATCCTCCGCCCGCGCGTGAACGTTTGCCTCAGTCAATGGTGACCCATTAAACGCTGTCCATCGCTGATGCGCGGATTTCAATCTTGCCCTGCTTCGCAGCCGGGCATTTCTCTGCCCAGGCAAGAGCGGCATCAAGATCGGGCACATTGATGGCGAAGAACCCGCCCAGTGTTTCTTTCGTTTCAGCAAAGGGACCATCCTGAACGCGCTTCTCGCCGTCTTTCAACGTGATCGTCGTTGCAGTATCGGCAGGATGCAGCCAGTCTGTGTCTACGAAAACGCCTGCTTCCTGCAACTGGCCGATATAGGCGCCGTAGACCTCTTTTTCTCTTGCCCAATCTTCGGGTGTCAGGTCGGCAAAGTCAGCAGGGTTGGAGTAGAGCAAAAACGTATAGCGCATGATGTATTTCCTTGGTGTTCGATTTTATTTTGCTAAGTCCTGAACGCTCTTTGCAAAAGTACCTTGAAATTTAGCGTCCTCATCCTTTGAAGTGCGTGATTGCCTCTTCACCTGCACGACGGGTGGGAAATGGCTTAATCGACATGAGCGCAAATATTATTTCGTTTTTTTGAAATGTCTCGGCATGAGAATATTCAGCACTCAAACAAAAGAGGAGGCTCGACACAATTGCCAAGATCGCCCAGGGCCTCAATAGAAACTGCGCTATTCGAGCTGTCGGCAAGCTTAGACATTCCCAATGGGAAAAAAATCTAACCCATCATGAGGCGTGTTAAAAAGCCTGCATTACCAATGCTAAAACTATTGTCTTTCCCCACGAAAAGCGAGAAGAGAATCATAGCACTCAAATTAAAAGCAGACTTTGTACGTCGATATTCGAACGGCAAGCCTATCCGCACTGCCGACCTACGCGGTTGATTGATCGTCTTAGCAGGTTCGGCAGAAAGCGGTCATCGAGGCTCGCTCGTTTATGAGTACACGCCTTGGGAAGAGATAGCGTCTGCAGCAAACGCGGACGGGGTCGTCGTTGGTGCTTGGCTGCCTTTTTGACTAAACGCTGACCGGCATTGCCGCGCCTTTATGCAACCAGGCGCAAAATGCTCTCGAATTGGTTGCTTGACAGGATACGCTCTGGGATGCGGATGTTGTTGTCTGGCTTACCAGGAGAAAAAATCCATGCGTATCTTCCTTTCCTGTCTGATCGTTCTGATCGCAACCTCGACACTCGCCAGCGCGCAATCGATCGCGCCGCGCTCCGGATGGCAGATTTTCGATACGGACTTGGCTTTCGAAGATCTTGTCAGCCGCATGGAAAGCGCGATTGCGGCTGAGAATATGGGTCTGGTTGCCCAGGCCAGCGCATCAGCCGGCGCGAAAGCGCAAGGAATAGACATTCCCGGCAATCGCGTGATGGGTGTGTTCCGAAACGATTTTGCACGGCGTATGCTTGAGGCGAGCATTGCTGCCGGGATAGAAGCGCCGATCAGGTTTTACATTACTGAAAATGAAGATGGAGGCTCGACGCTTGCCTGGAAGACGCCGAGTTTCGTTTTTGCGCCTTATGTCTTGGAGGGTGGTGAAAAGCTGGAGGCACTGGCTGCCGAGCTTGACGTGATCTTCTCGAATATCGGAGCGCGCGCGCTGGCGCAGTAGGTGGCCGATTGGCGAGCGCGCCTCGTCTACGCAAGAGTTCAATTTCCAAGCAGTTTATCGTTTGAGGTCGCGTATTCGCCGGCCCCTTTGTTGCCATGCACGGGCATTGTGCCGACCATCGCAGTTCCTACATAGGGTTATCGCTTGCGATGGAGGATATTGCACCAGTTTAGCGCCGGTGCTTGCATCGTTCGAAAAGGAGCCTGTCTCATGTCCAACACTGCACTGATTACCGGTGCTTCCTCGGGAATCGGCAAGGAATTTGCCCGCTACCATGCCGCAAAGGGTGGCGACCTTATCCTTGTTGCCCGTCGTGAAGATGCGCTCAATGCTCTGAAGGCTGAACTTGAAGCTGCACACAAAATCACCGCGCATGTCCACGCGCTTGATCTTGGTACCGACGGCGCGCCGGAAGCACTCTTTGAGACAGTAAAGGCAGACGGGCACCAGGTCGACATTCTGATCAACAATGCCGGTTTTGGAGGTCACGGTGTCCATATTGACCGGGATCTGTCCGCCGAGCAGGCGATGATCGATCTCAACATCAAGGCGCTCGTTGCGCTAACGCATCATTTCGCGAAGGACATGGCGGCACGCGGCAACGGCAAAATCCTCAATGTCGGATCGACGGCCGGTTTCATGCCGGGCCCGCAGCAGGCCGTCTATTTCGCCACCAAAGCGTTTGTGAATTCCTACAGCCAGGCGATCGATCAGGAATTGCGAGACAAGGGTGTAACCTGTTCGGTGCTGGCGCCGGGTTATGTTGAGACGGAATTCGCACAAGCTGCCAACCTCGAAGGGGCGGGGTTCATCAAGAATGGCGGGGCGAACGCAAAAGATGTTGCACAGTTCGGGTATGACGAGATGATGCGCGGTGCGCTTGTCAGCATCAACGAGCGAAGGCTGAGTTTCATGCTCAACTGGCTCACACCGCTTTTCCCGCGGAGACTGGTGCTCAACATGGTCGATAAAATGCAGTCCAAATGAGACCGCCTGCGGGGTGCATTGTGGGCGGAACGTGTTCTTTCAATAGTATGATCGCAGACTGCAGACAGGTGTCAGTGATGCAGGCAGCACTGGCTACACTGACAAGCTGTGCCATGTTCTTCGGACCGTTTTTGCATGAATACCGGGCTTAGCGGCAGTGCCTTGTCTTCAAGGTCCATTGTAACAACCGTCCAGGTTGGCATTTCGTCCGCCCTGATTGGCATCTTGATTGGGGTCGTCAGAGGTTCCGGCGATTTCTTCCTCATCGAGGTCCTGATGGGCGGGCTGGTTGGCCTGGTCATTGGCGTTGGCTGCTCATTTCTGGAATTTCAGTTTCTGTCCAATGCCCGTTTGCGGTTTACACGTCGCCTGCCACCTGTGCTGCTGATGGTGTTGCGGGCAGTTTCCTACAGTGTCGTTATCATCGTCGGGCTGGCGCTTCCAGGCCTGCTGACCGCAGCGCCGCCGCTGTGGCGCGACCCCGAGTTTGCTGAAGTCTTTGTGATTTCCGCAGTGGTGGCGTTTATCATTTCAACGGGCGTGGAGGTTACCCGGCTTCTGGGCAGCGAGGCGACGCTTGCCCTTGTTACCGGGCGCTACAACCGCGCACGGCTTGAAGAGCGTGTCGTGCTGTTCGCCGATGTCGTCGGCTCAACCGCGCTTGCCGAGCGGATCGGCGTCCTGCGTTTTCACGATTTCCTGCGCGATGTTTCCCAGGATCTGGCGGAGCCTGTCGAGCTGGCGCGCGGCGATGTCTACAAATATGTGGGCGATGCAGTCATTGTTACATGGCCGTTGGCGCGGGGTGTGCGGAAGGCGGCGTGTCTTCAGTGCGCTGACCGCATGCACAGGGCGCTCCGGGAGCGCTCGGAAGCCTATCTGCAACGATACGGAGCCGAGGCCAAGCTGCGCGTGGCGATCCACTGCGGCGCAGTGGCGGCGGGTGAAGTGGGTGACTGGAAAAAGGAGGTGGCGCTCCTCGGCGACACGATGAACACGACTGCGCGCATTGAGGCCGCGGCAAAGCATTTTGGCGCTCGGATAGCGCTTTCAGAGCAACTGGTCCGCCTCCTGCCTGAGAGTTCCCGAAACACGCTGCGCAGGTTGCCCGACTACGATGCGGCCGGGAAACAGGAGCGCCTGGTGCTCTGGACCTCCGACCAAGCGATCTGAAATCAGGGGTGCCGAACGGCGCAGCGCCCGGCACCTTGCTGGATTCTCTAGCTTAGATGATGGACCTCCTGCAATCCGTAGACAGGCGTCGCAATACCTTCCATGCGTGCCTTGACCTGCAACGACAGGAACTGCGAATAATGGCGCGACTGGTGGAGATTGCCGCCATGCATCCACAGTGCCTCTTGCTGGGTCGGTTTCCACATATTGCGCTCTTCGCCCTCCCAGGGACCGGGGTCTTTGGTGGTGTTTGAACCGAGGCCCCAGACCTTGCCAACCTTATCCGCCATATCCTGGCCCATCAGGTCCGCTATCCAGCCATTCATAGAGCCGTATCCGGTCGCATAGACAATCAAATCCGCATCAAGATGCGTTCCGTCGTCAAGTGCAACGCCGGTTTCGTCGACGGCGGTCACCTGGCCGCGTTTCAGCTTGACCTCGCCATCGATAATGAGCTGGCTGGCGCCGACATCGATGTAATAGCCCGACCCACGGCGCAGATACTTCATAAACAGTCCTGATTCATCGTCCCCCCAGTCGAGCCAGAAACCGGCCTTCTCAAGCCCGTCATAAAACGCCTTGTCGCGTTCCTTCATTTCCGCATAGGCCGGAATCTGGAACTCGTGCATGATTCGATAGGGCAGGGAGGCGAAGATCAGATCGGCCTTTTCGGTGGTCATTCCGTCCGCTACAGCCTGCTCGGAATAAAGTGCACCAAGCGCCACATCCATGAGCGTTTCGGATTTGATGATATGGGTCGACGAACGCTGCACCATCGTCACATCGACATCGTTTTCCCACAAAGCGGCGGCGATATCATGTGCCGAGTTGTTCGAACCCACGATGACGGCCCTCTTTCCGCGGTAGCTGTCGGGGCCCGGATGTTTCGATGAATGATGCTGGTCGCCCTTGAATGTATCCATGCCGGGGAAGGAGGGCAGGTTGGCTTTTCCGGACATGCCGGTCGCCATGATCAGTTGCTTGGGTTTGAGGATGATTTCTTTGCCATCGCGCTCGACTGTTACCGTCCACTCTTTTGCCGCGTCGTCATAACTGGCGGACTTGGCGGTCGTGCGTGTCCAGTAGTTGAGTTCCATCACACGGGTGTACATTTCCAGCCAGTCGCCGATCTTGTCTTTCGGGCTGAAGACGGGCCAGTTTTCCGGAAACTTGATGTAGGGAAGATGGTCGTACCAAACCGGATCATGCAGGCAGAGGGATTTGTAACGGTTTCGCCAGCTGTCTCCGGGGCGTTCGTTTTTCTCAACAATAATGGTCGGAACGCCAAGCTGGCGAAGACGCGCACCGAGGCCTATGCCGCCCTGTCCGCCGCCGATGATGACACAATAAGGCTGTGTCGTGTGACCGAGCTCGGCGGCTTCTTTCTCGCGTTCTTCCTTCCAGGTCGGGCGGTGTTTCCCGGCGCCATGCTTGGCACCCAAGGGACGGGCAAACCCCTTTGGTTCCTCATGCCCCTTGAGCTCGACCATTGTCGTCAGCAGTGTCCAGATCTTGCCGTCCTTCAGGCGAACCTGCCCATAGCCGCGGGCGGTGTTCGTTTCGAAGGTGATCCAGGCTGTAACGACGCCGTCTTCCTCGGCTACCTCTTCGCCGGTTGCCAGCTGCCATGCGGAAGGCCGGGTGGCTGAAAGCTGATGTTCAAGCATTTCGCCAACGGCATCGCGGCCTTCCATCGTCTTGATATTCCATGTAAAGCTCACCAGATCGCGCCAGTAGCAATCCTCGACGAACATATTCTTGACGGCCTCGATGTCTCCCGCCTCGAGTGCTTCGCCAAAGCTGTTCAGAAATGTCTGTGTACGCCCCGCCAGAGTGGTGTCGAGCATGGTTTCCTCCCAATGTATTTGTCCTCCTCCCGGACTGTTCCGAACACATTGGGCGATTTGATGTCAGCAAAACATATTGAATTGCCGTGAACAGATCCGGCAAACGTTGTCGTCACGTCGATATTGGAACATTCAGAGCCGCAGGCGCTGGCCGCTTCGCCTATTTCTTCCGTTTCTTCGATGAGGTCGGCGCGTTCTTCTCGACAAACCGGCGCCCCTCGATCAATTTCAGAAGATCGAACGAGCTTATAAGGCCCACAACGGCTTTCTCATGGGTTACAACCACATGGTGGATGTTGTTCTTGCGCATGATCCGCGCCGCGACGGTTACATCATTGTAGGCGGGCACGACGGTTACATCCTTGGTCATGACGCGGCTGATCGGCGTTGTTTCCTTGAGCCGTTTAGCAAGGTCGGTCGAGGTGATGATGCCCAGCGGCGCGTTGTCCGGTCCGACGACGGGGACGGAATTGATCCTGTTGCGTTCCATCATGCCGCGAACATGCTCTACGCTTTGATGCGGCTGCGCGGTAATCACCCGTTTTGCCATCAGATCTGCTATTTTGACCGTCATTGAAACCCGTTCCGTATCTTGGACCCCGAACCTGAAATGCGCGGAATTTTCTGCATGTCGCTCACGCCGTTTGCCGGATAATGTCAGTTTTCAAATGCGGATTCAACGTCTGGATGCAGCCATTCGGTTGCGTCTAAAGTCGAGCCGCGGCGTGCATCCGAGCGCTGGTTTCTTCAAAGTCGTGATTTGAGATTCTCGATGCGCTCGATGGATTGCTCAAGCTTTGCAAGCGACAGGCGGCCGTCCTTCACGGCGTCGACGATGGCCGCGTTGATCCGGTCGCCAAGACCGGGATCGGTGCGCCCATAGCTCGTCAGGATGACCATGTCGTTGCCGGCTTCCAGAGCCCGGACTGCTGCTTCCTCGTAGGTAAAGCGCTGCGATATGGCGTCCATTTCGAGACAGTCTGTGAGGATCACCGCATCGTCGCCGGCAATGGCGCGTGCCGCTGAAACGCCCTTTCTCGAAAGCGAGGCTGGAAGATCGTCCGCATCGGAAAACCGTGAATGGACCACGTGAGCCATCATGATCATGTCGATCAAATTGCCGTCGGCCATTGTCTGATAGGGTTCCAACTCGGTTTCGTCCCACACATTTTCGACGAAGGGCAGGGCGAAATGGCTGTCCTCATTGGCGCTGCCGTGACCGGGGAAGTGTTTCAGGCTGGTCAGGACCCCGGCCGCCTGGTGGCCGCGAACGAAAGCCTCGGCGCATCGGGCAACGGTCCCGGGATCGGCCGAATAACTGCGGTTGAGCGCGCCGATGACGGGGTTTTCCGGGTTGATATTGACGTCGACGACGGGCCCGAAATTCAGGTTGATGTTGAACTGAGGCAGATGTGCCGCCATCTGCGTGTAGTATCGGGTGGCAATTTCCATGTCGCAGTCTTCGCTGTTCAACGTCATGTCGGCGGGTGCGATCCAGGCGGGCGCGCCGTCGAGCCCGCCCACCCGCTGCACCCTTCCACCTTCCTGATCGACGGCGATGAGTGCGGCATTGTACGATCTCTGTGCCTTGAGATGGGTCGTCAGATCGATGAACTGCGCGGCATCTTCGATGTTGCGGGACATGACGGTGACGCCGCCTATCTTTCCGTCCCTCAGTTGGGCCGACACTGCCCTCACACCCTCGTCGCTCCTCTGTGTCCCATCGAACCCGACGAGGATCAGTTGGCCCACCTTGCGCTCAAGCTCGGTGACCGGCGGCCGGTTTGCCCACGGGTCGTTTCGCTCGTGCGCGTTGTAGACAAACACAGCACCGGCCACAACAAGGCCGGCAATGAGGCCGCCTCCCAGAAAGCGCTTTTTTATCCGCATTCAGTCCCTCCTGAATGGCTGCTTTTTTTCGCAAGCCGTCAAGACTGTCTCTAGCTGGATATGGTGATCATTATTTGTCTCTGCTTTACTGCATCGTTAAATTCCGTTCAGGAACGACGTTCAGGGTGACTGAGTCGCACACGCGCCTTGAAGCACATGGCGCTCAACGGTCGCGCGGCTTAGTGTTTTCGCGGAAAGCCGCAATCGTCCCGCCGCTTGTACGCCGGTCAGACAGGAGGAGCCATTACAATGCAAGACATTGTCAAACATCTGCGCGACATCGAAGAGGTCACCGGTCTCGACTGGCAGCACCACATCACCATGGCGCGTGCGGCCGCTGACACGATCGAAAAGCTTGACGGCGAACTGACCAGCGCGGTCGAGGTCGCTTTCGAACATGGCGCGACGCAATGGGTGAAGGACAACCATCCGGCGCTTTACGCGCGGCTGAGCGGGGAGGGCGGTGGATAGGGGAGCAGGCCAGGGTGTTCTGAACGTCCCGGCGCCTATTCTTCCTTCCGGCGCCTGCCGTAGTATGAGCCACCGGCAACACCTGCGGCAACGCCGACGGCCATGCCAATGGCAATGTCGTCGAACACGACGCCCAGCACCGCGCCGAGGCAGACGCCGAAAACGATCCCCATCGTGGTGTAACATTTCACAGGGTCTTTCTTCTTGTCTGATTTGCCCATCTCTCGCCCTTGTTGCCGCCTCAAACTGTTTCAGTTCATTTGGGCGTCGTCTTTCATTCGATTGCGGCGGAATTCGGACCCGCCGCAAGGCCTGCGATCGGTAATCTGTTGACAGCGGGATGTTAAGCCGGCGGTCCGGATGTATGCGGGTTGATCGGAAAATCCAATCGCGATTAGGTTGAAAGGTCTCGGCGTTTATCGGCCGGGCGTTTTTGCGTTCATCGTTAGCAAATTCCACTTGTCGCAGTTGGGGGTCAGCGCATTGTTCGCCATTTTCAGAAACGCCTTTTCCGCGATTGCCATTGCCTCGGTTGCGCCGGTTCTTTTTGCATGTTCGACCCCGTATAGCCCACCCATTGTAACGGCACCGGCCAATCAGACGGTTTCAGCCTTTCCAGGCATCAAGCAGTTTGCAGAGCGTGGCGATCTGCGCATCGTCTGGATTCACGGCATGTGCAGCCACAACAGGGATTGGGCGGACGGGCGCCAGGCGCTGCTTGAATCCGCGCTGGAAGCATCCGCACCGCGATTTGTCGAGGGTCAGGCCGATCCGCGCGACATGGAGGCGGAGCCTTACGTCGTGAGAGACAATACAGGTTTCCAAGGTGCTGATATCGAGACCCGATACCTGATCTGGTCGCCTGCAACAAAAGACGCAAAGGAAAGGCTCAAACAAGACAGCGACAGCGAATTCACCATGGCGACACTCAACCGGGACCTGAAGACCGGCCTGATGAATGACTGCCTTTCCGACGCTGTCGCATATCTCGGCAATCCCGGCGATACGATCAAGCAATGGCTGAAGGCGCAGGTTTGCGATGCCATGAATGGCAGTCTTGGCAGGGACAACAGATGCGGTTCCGTGAAGCCTCTTGACCGCTCTGTCGTTTTCGTCAGCGAAAGCCTCGGAAGCAAGATGTTGTCAGATGCTCTGCAAGCGGTCTGGGAGAGCGCCAACCGGAACACGGAAGATGTCCTGGCGGCCAATGTCGCCCGGGTTCAGATGTATTATGTCATTTCCAATCAGATCCCGATGTTCAATGTGGCTGAATACACGCCCGACGAAGCAAGAGCCGCCGGCGATAGGACAGGCACAGGCGATCTGCCGGGTGTCGATGTCTTCGTCGAAGCCCGCGAGCGCGCCCGAAAGACAAGAGCATTTCCCGATACGACTTTGCACTATGTAGAATTCACCGATCCGAACGATGTGTTGAGCTATCGCCTCCTCAGCCGCGATGTCGACGAGGGCATTGGGCTTACCAATGTGGTGGTTTCAAACGGGCCGACCTATTTCGGCTTTCTGGAAAATCCGCTGACCGCCCATTGCGGCTATCGATGGAACCCTTACGTGCTCGGCATTCTGATGAACGGCTATGATGGAAGTGCGGTTGAAACGCTCGATTTGCCTTCGGCCAGGCAAAGCTGCCTGTAGGACAGAAGGGACACCGGACTGACGACGACGGCTCCGGTTGTTCGAAAAGTGCGGCGCGCCTTCAGCTACGGCCCGTTGACGAGTTGCAGGATCAGGCGGTGGACATTGCCGCCATCGCGCATTTCCGCTTCCTCGAAGGCGCGGTTGCGGGCCTTGTAGCGGTCGAACGCGGCCTTCAGCGGCGTTTGAATGGCGCTGCGGATCGTTTTGCAGCCGGGATCGTTTTTTTGCCGGAAGCCAACGGTCGTATCGTAAATCTGCTGTGCCATTTCAAGGACATACCGGCCGTGGACGGCTTCGTGGACGCGGATGCCTTCGATGAAGACGCGCCAGCGGGCGGCGACGTCGGGTGGCAGGGTCTGCGCCGGTTTCGGATAGGTGTAGGTGATCGTCAGGAACGAACGCGCGGCCGCCAGCACGCAGTCATTGCCGTCGCGCACGTAATCGCGGCCCCATTTGAGATCGAACTCGGTGATGGCAACGGCACGCGATGCGCCGTCGCGTATCAGCGGGCCGCGCGCGCCAATCGATTCATAGAGTTCGAAGCCGGTCGTGCCGGAAATCGAATAGTGCTTTTCAACTTCGTTGGCGCGCACCTCGGCCGCGCGAACGGGCGCTGCGGCAGCGACAAGGAATGCCAGCGCAAAGGCGACGGCCGCTGAGAGAGGCCCCGGCTGCTTCGCGGTTGCGCATCCCGCCGTCATGATTTGTCTAGGCCCCGATAGTCGCATGGTTTGTGAGCAATACCGGCAGGGCGAACCGGGTGCAAGCCGGGGCGCTGCGCTGGCGTCCGCCGACAGGTCCCGGCAGACGGGCGGTGCTGAAATCGCCGTTGTTCACGCTATTGCAGCATCGGCGCGAGACGCATGGTGACGCCCGCCTCCGCATTGTCGAGCGTGATTTCCTGCGTGAACGGATCGAATTCGAGCGCGATCCGGCCTTGAAGGCCAGCGAGGATTGTCTTGTCCTGCCTGTCGATGGCGCCATCCGGGCAGGCCACCTTGGTCATCATCGCTGGGCCGTCGATGCGCACCGCCCCGGCATCGAAAATGCCCTGCATGCGGAAACGGTTGCAGCCGGTCGAGCCGGATAGTGACCCGTCGGGCGCAAAGGCAAGGAAGGCCTGGGCCACGGGCGGCTCGCCGTTGATCGATACCACGCCCCACTGCGTCGGTTCGTCCGCGATGGCGGCGGCTGGCTGGGATGCTTCTGTCAAAAACTGCGCGGCAACCCATCCCTGCGTGCCCTCATAGGAAATCCTGCACCAGGTGCGGCGCTGCGCGGCCTCGCGCTCAGCCTCGGTCGCCTCCTGCCATTCGGCAAAGCTCAGCCCGCCCTCGCAGCCAAGGTTTTGCAGACCGCTGCCGTCGGGCGGGATCTCGCCGATCTTCGCGGCACTTGCGCTGGGGTCTGCGCGGATGTTGAGCACGTCGTCCGATGCGACGCCGCGCACCATGAAGAAGTCCGGTCCGTCGGCGGTGGCGCGCGCCGGTGTCGCCGCGGCGAATATCAGGGGGAGGGCAAGTAAAACTGTTACTGCGATAGGGGCTTTCATGCCGTTACTCATTCTTGTTTTCTGTCCGGCTCGCAAATCTATCGGGCGGTGGAGGAGCGGGCAAGCTTGGGGATTGGGAGGCCATGGAGAGGGGCGTGAAGGTGGGGGACTTCGGCTTGCGCGAAACTCGGCAACCTCCAGCCTCATGCTTCATCCTCGACCTTAGCCGGTGACTGGTCTCGAGCTGAGCCGGGTAGACAGTTTTTCCAATTTTGCTACCATGAAGTGTTATATTTTCATTAACAATTTTTAGTAGAGTTATATGTCATGCAGTCGACCAGAAAAATCCTCGTTCTTTCAACGTTCATGGTGTTTACTTCGTTCCAGGCATTTGCAACCGATGGCGTGTATCTCTACGTGGAGGGCGCAGACCAGGGCCACATCAAAGGCGATGTCACCTATTCGGGGCAGGTGGATACGATCGACGTTGACGGCTGGAGCATGGAGTTTAACGCGGTCCGGAACATTAACGGCTTTCCGGTGAGGCGACAGGACCATACGCCCTTTGCCGTCACCAAGGCTGTCGACGTGTCGAGCGTGCCACTCCTGCAGGCCTTCATCAACAAGGAAAATCTGGATGTGGTCGAACTTAGGATCTACCAGGACTCGGCCGATGGCTCCCGCCAGCATTATTTTACGATCAAACTGGAGGACGCAACGATTTCGGACATGCGTCAGACGGAGAGCAACACGCTGTTTTCCGCTGGGATCGAAGAGATCAATCTTTTCTACGAAACGATCACGTGGACCTATGAGCCAACCGGTGCTTCCACCTCTGATGATTGGTAGATATTGAACAACCCGCCCATGGCGTGAACAATCCTGCGTTGAACGGCCTTAACACCGCTGCCGCCCTGCATTTGGCGGATCGCTAGGCCGCTTCCTGTGCCGCTGCGACATCCCGGTCGGGCTGGTGGAAGATGAGAACGGCGATGACGGATGAAAGGGCAAGGCCCGCCATGAGCATGAAGGCGGGCGAGAAAGACCCCGTCGCATCGACGAGAAAGCCTGTCAGTGTCGGGGCGGCGATCCCGGCAACGGCGAAGAACATCGTCATGATGCCAAGGCTTGTTCCCGAAAGCCGCGGCGCGATATCCGTGACAACGGCATAGTAGGCCGGGTTGCCGCCGATACTGGCGGCGACAGCCACTGTAATCCCGCAGATGGCGACGATCAGACTGCTCGTGAGGGCAACCGGGATGATCGCGACGACCGCGATGAATTGGGTGATCGCAATCGGCAGGCTGCGGGAACGCCGAAGGCTGCCCGTGCGCGCCAGTGTGGCGTCCGACAGGCGTCCGACAAAAACCATTGCGATGGCGCCGGCGAGCCAGGGAAGCACGCTGACGAGGCCAATCTGCTGGAGCTCAAGGCCGTGGGATTTGTGAAGATATCCCGGCAGCCAGCTCATGAAAAAGAATAGAAAATAGGCGAAAACCAGATAGGCCCAGCAATTGGTCCAGAAGGTGGGCGAGCGCAGAAGCAGCTTCAGCTCGGCGCCCGTACCCTTTGCTTCCGCAAGCTTGTCGACCGGCTGACCGGCGGCGATATAGTCGCGTTCGGCCTGGCTTGTCCAGGGCGAATCCTCGGGCCGCGTGCGCGCAAAAAGGATCCAGACCGGCAACCAGAGGAAGCCGAGGCACGAGAGCATGTAGAACGAGATGCGCCAGCCAAAGATCGAGATGAGATTGGAGAGCGCCACTGCGCCCACCGCAAGTGCCAGCGGCACCGCGACGAGGGCTGCGGAAAGCGCCACGGCGCGCTCGCGCACGGGCAGCCAACGCCCGATAGTGCCGTTGAGAGCGGGCAGGTTGGGACCCTCTGCCACCCCGAGCGCCGCGCGGCTGAAGAGGAGGGAGAGAAAGCCGGACGCCGCGCCCATCGTTGCCATGGAACAGCTCCAGACGAAGACCGAAACACCCAGAGTCCTGCGCGCGCCAAGGCGGTCGATGGCCGCACCCCCGATGATCGCGGTAATCGCATAGCCGATGCCGAAAGCGCCGAGAATGAGGCCGATCGACGACGAACTGAAGCCGAATTCCTTTTCGAGCGTCGGCACCGCGAAGGATATCGCGGCACGGTCGACATAGCTTATGACGGTGATTGCGAACAGGAGGCTGACGATCAGCCAACGGCTGCGGTTGTGAAGAAATGCCATAAATAAATCCCTCGACGCTTTGCCCGAACGTGATCCCCGGTGTCGCTGACGAAGCTATCGGGCGGCTCGCGCAATTCGCGGCGCCTTGATGCCGGATCGTTCACGCCGGAACGCATGTTTTAAAATCGATCAAGTAAGTCAGGTCTCGGGATCGATATGCGAACCCGAGCCGCCATTTTTGAGGGCTATTGTGGAATGACGGTGGCAGACTGTCAAAAACCCGATATCCGGTTATAGGATACACAGGCGATACGCAGCCGCCGAAAACCTGAAGGAAAAGGGTTTGAACAAACGGCCACTATAAGTCCGAACGAGGGAGGTATTCCATGTCCACGCCTGAGCGCCAGCGAACCACCGAAGGCATGGTCGATTATGGCAAGCACTCGCTCATGCAGCAGCAGCTTGTCCTCCACCATGATCCGCTGATCCGCGCGTTGGTGGGGCGTCTGGCACCGGCGGGCGAAGATCTTCGGCTCGTCGACTATGGCTGTGGCCCGGGCGACAGCGCCCTGCAGGCCGTTATGCCTGCGATCGAAACCTGGCGCGCGCGCTTTGCCGATGCGCCGGTCAGCGTCTGCCATGCGGACCAGCCGGGCAATGACTGGAACGGTCTGTTCGCGCGCGTCACCGGCCCTGACGGTTATGCTGCGCCCGGTATGCGCACGAGCGCTTCCATCGGCAGCTTCTATGAGCGCATGGTGGATGACGGCGCGGCGGATTTCGCTACCTGCTTCATGGCAAGCCACTGGTTGCGCCATAGTGTCAGCGTCGAAGCGCCGGGCACGGTCTGGTTTGCCGACATGCAAGGCGAAGCGCGGATGCAGATGGCAGCACGCGCGCTTGAGGACTGGGCCCGGTTTCTCGACTGCCGGGCGCGCGAACTGCGCAGCGGCGGCGTGCTTCTCGTCTCCTGCCTCGGCACCGTGCCGGACGAAAGCGAGATCAACGGCCATGCGGCTTCCGGCCGGGCCGTCTACCGGGCAATCCAGAAGATCGCGCAGGACATGGCTGATGCCGGTTGGATCGATCCTGCGGTGCTCGACCGCTTTGTCTTCGGCCTCTGGTTTTTGACAGCGGACGAGGCGCGCCAGCCGCTGGAGGCGGACGCAGCACTGGCCGAAGCCTTTGCCATCGAGCAGATTTCGGTCGTTCCCGCGCCGCAAAATCCGAAGGATGTCTACGCCCATCTTCTGGGTGATGTGGACGCCTATGCGCGGGCCTATGTTGGCTATATCCGGGGCTTTGCCCATTCGACGCTGGCCACCCAGCTTTTCGGGCCGGGCGCTGCAGGCGGCAGGAGCGGCGAGGCGGTGGCGCAAGAATTCTACCGGCGGCTGGACGCGCTCTACCGCGACCACCCGGGCGAATATGCGGGGGAGAATTTCTATCTGACAGTGGTGTTAAGCCGAAGGTGAGGGGAGGCTGTCACCTTAATTCGCGACATGTACAATTTCTGCAACTTTATGTTATCTTCTAGCCGTTGGGAGTGGCACAAGACCACACCCACTCTCGGCCAATAGGCCAGTCGCCAAATGGCAACCGCGTGGCAATTGAGTAGCTCAGTCAAGAGCGCTGAGGTTTACCACCTCGGAGGTCGTCGGTTTAAACCCGACCTCGATAGCTAAAGTGGGTTTTGGGTGGCGGTTTCACCCGCCACCCGTTTTCCGGGGACCAGAAATGCTTGTTTCCTATCATTTCCCCCTGTTCGATGCCCGCACTTTCACGCGTTACCGAGCCGATCAAAGAAGCGGGCCCGATTGGCCTACTCCGATTAACATCGTGGACGACGTGTTCGAACCGTCGGAAGCATTTGATGGGGCTCCGTTTCAACGATGTTTTGGCCCGGTGCAAATTCGAAAACGAGGCGGGCTGCCCGGATGGATTGGGGAAACATGCCAATGCAAAGTCACGTCGGTTGCTTTTTGGATTGATCGGGACGATGACTTTGAGATTTCGCGTGTCTCGCGGTTTCCGGTTCGAAACGTATTCAGTCGATTCTTTCAGGATGGCCAAAGCGTTGGGAAGTTCGATTTCGGATTTATTGTTGAAGCTTCGAAGGTGATTGGTAGAGACCATCCCATAGAGAGTGTCTTTGACAAGATCGAAAACGCGTCCGTGTCGTGTAAGCACGATGACGCTGGCAATCGAAGGTTTGAGCAACTGCCCGATTTGCTATCCGATCTGTACTCCGGACCAAATATTGACGATGAGCAGTCTTCGATAGCGGCAGCTCTGGTAAATGTCGGAAAACCGGTTCGACTCGTGGTCGTTCGGGGCGCCGATCTAAACGGCAGCACCGGTAAGGAGTATCTCAGGCGGCTCTTGTCAAGAAAGGCCAAGGATCTGAGATGGTCGACCTATCGTGGCGGTCAGGTTGGCTACACGAAAAGCCTTAAATCCATACCCACGTTCTTTTTCTTTCCTGGTGACTCAGACAAACAGGAAATCCATCTTCGGGAATGCCGGATAGCATTCAGCCGCGTCTACACCGAGGTGTTCGCCTTCTTCATTGCCACAAAGATGCTACGCGGAAAACTTAAACCCGAGGCCGATGAAGAAGGCAGGAAGTTATTGCTTGATTTCATCAACCGGGCGATGCGCAGACTCACTGGACGTGAAAGGCCCATAAGAGATACAGATCATGATTTTTACCAGTTTGTTCTGGCGTCTTTTTTTGAAGCTTTTCATCCGGGCATTCTGGAGAACATCGTCGATCAAGCCGCCAAGCTCGGCGGGCGCAGTAATCTTATCCGTTCGATCGAGCGGCTCGGACAGCTTCCAGTTGAATTCGTGGAAGATCTGGAGTCGCCAATAATTGCAATGGGAGACATCAAAGTGACCAATAAGCAAACCGGCATTAAAATATCTGGGAAAAACGTAGAATTCAGCGCGGATGACATTAACATCGAGCAGACGCTTTCGTCCGCAAGTTCGGAAGATATCTCCAAGGAAATTTCGTCTCTGATCAATGCAACGGCCGGCGACGCACCTAACGATGCGGAGTTGCTCAAGGAGGCGAAAGAAAAGGCTGAAGCTGGCGATGAATCATGGATTGACGTCCTCCAGCGTGTCTCGATGCAAACCTTGAAAAAGGCATCGGAGTTGGGTCTTCCAATCCTGACTGCGCTGATTAAGAAACAGCTCGGCTTGTAACCATTGCAGAACAGGCGGATATCTGAGACGACACCGGATCACACGAAAGCGAGATCAACGGCCATGCGGCTTCCGGTGACGCCGTATATCGGACAATCCAGATTTACGGTGACAGTTTACTTAATTCTTGTTGCGTGTCGTCCGAATGAGAGTGCGAAGCATGAAACTAAGTAAACTGTCACCGCAATTACGGTAATCGCTTTGAAGCGCCAGTCACCTTTCGGCAACCGGAACCAGCCTAATGTGCCAGAGGTAAGGCCAGTTCTTGCCGGTGACCAGAAGCGTGTCCGGCTCGCCATTATAGGCGATACCGTTGAGCACGTGCGGGTATACCAGCGTGTCCGGTTCCGGGTTGAGGCCGCGCAGGTCGATCCAGCCATTGACCCTCCCGGTTTCGGCGGAAAAGCGGACGATGAAGTCGGTCTGCCATATATTGGCGTAGATATCGCCGTCGACATATTCCAGCTCGTTCAGGAAGCCGACCGTACTGTAGGCATCGCGCACGATAATGGTGCGTTCGACGGTGAAATCGTCGGGATCGATAAAGAGCACGGAAGCCGATCCGTTGCTCATGATCAGCCGCTCTCCATCGGTCGTTAGGCCCCAGCCTTGCTGGGTATAGTTGAATTGTGAAACCGGTGTCAGATCGTCCGGGCGATAGACGAAGCCGGTGTTGGAGATATAAGTGAGATGGTAAAGGCGGTCGTCGAGCGCGACGGCGCCCTCGCCAAAAAAGCGCGGATCCAGGTCAAACCGCCTGAGCACCTCACCGGTTTCCAGATCCCATTTTTTCAACCGCGATTTGCCATACTGGCCCGTGCCCTCGAACAGATAGCCTTCATGCATGAACAGCGCCTCGGTGTAATCGGCGGTATCATGGGGATAGGTTTTGAGAATTTCGTATCGGTACACCGGAATCCCGGGCTGGGAATAGACCCGGGCTTCGCCGATCTGCGGTGCCTCGCCGTCATGAAGGATCGGCAAATCCGCGAACGCCGTCGTGCATGGCAGCACAAAGGCGGCGATCGCGAAAACAGTGATGCGATTTGGTGTCATCGGCACGCGGCTCCGTTGATTGAGCTTGCATTCCCCATTTGCAGCTTCGCGCGCATCTTGCCGATGCCCGCGACGCGATCAAGCAATCAATACGTGCGTTTGGGGGTCTCGGGTGGCGCGGGAGGCGAGATCGATGCCGGAGAGTCTCCGAAACATTTGCGGTGAGGGTTTACGCCTTACCTTTTTGTGCCGGTTTTCGATTGTACAGAAACGGGTGCGAAATGGGGATTCAGTAAACTGTCACCGTAATTCGTATAATTCGTAGTTGGTAATTCGTAGTTGGTGGCAACATCGGTGGTTGTTTGGGTTGATTCTGCCATACGATTGGGATTTCACTAATTGATGTCAAATTCGCCGAAGAAAGTGTATTTGCACGCAAATGGAAAGAGGTGATTGGGAATGAAAGCTATAGATGCAATGGTCGTTTGGACTCCAAACACATCGACAAACAGGCTCGATCCAACGCGTGGGAATGTGGCAGTCGTGTCAATTCCAGAACCAGCGGAAACCGCAAATTACCTGTACAGTGATGGTGCATGCGTGCATGGCTGGAAGCAGACGGACGATGGAGGCCGTATGGAATGGATGCAGAGGACAGTCTCTGGCATGATCCACCATGACAAAATCGAAGAAGCAGCCATTATTGAAGCATTTAAGCTGGTCGATGAGTTCAATCCCTACCCATTTACCAACAAACCGCCTTCAGGAAATGAAGACTGAGCCATAGCAGAGGATTGAAATGCGCCCGTAAGTGGAAATGACCAACAAAAAGCTGAATTGCTGATCTGCAGTGCACTTTTAGAAGATGCCACCAATGTCACCGAGCGTCGAGCATCTCAGACAGCAGATATCCATCCCATTACCGTAATTTTAGCGAATGGTTTAGGGTTTCATCGTCAATAGCTTTGTCCAGCTCTCGATTTTCAATTTAGAGTAACATTTTACTTAGTGTCTTTTTGTGCCCGTTCTAGAATGCAGGATAATAGTTTGGAAATGTGGAAGCAGTAGACTGTCACCGCAATTCTAATACCATCACTGTTTAGACAATCTGGCTCGGAGCTTGTCAAAAAAGTGACCCGCAACCCCGGGCGCTTTTGCTTCAGTAACATCTTTGGACGGCGTCAATTTATCAGCTGGGTTGAATGCAAGCTCTGCTAGGACCATCGCTGCAATTTCTTGTTCATATTCAGGAGCCTGTTGCTTGAAGCCTTCAACTGAGACTGCCATTGAGTATTTGTAGGCGTAGTGTTCTCGCAATCTAAAAAGGGATGAGTGGCGAATAGCCGCAAATGAAACGAACCAAGCTGCAGGTAGCAGTATTGCTATACGCGCCACTACCTGTCCAAAGTATTGCCAACTATTTTCTGTCTCACTAAAGCCCAGTCTTTCTGCGCGCGAAGCGCCCTCTGGATTGATGGCTGGGTCTCCATAAATTGCGCTGTAAAGGGGTATCAAAACAAACGTCAGTAGCGGGATTGCAGATATAGTTAAAAATGCAATTCCGACGTAGAAGGTTATTCTAGCCCACCATAGTTCGACCGTTAGCTGTTCTTGTATTTTCGCATAGTTGGATGCAAGACCGGATACTGTGGCAGACGACAGCATTTGCTCCGATCTGCTGATCAAATTTTCAACTGCTTTGCTCTGTTTTTGAAACTCATCGATTAAATTTTCAAGTCTGCTCGCTCCAGTTGAGAAATTCACTTCGCGATCATCTAGCTGTTTTTGAAAATGATCAAACTGTTTTTGGTACGTCTTTATGCTGTTTTGTAGTGAGTTTGCTTCTTCATTAATCGAATTGACGTTTGCCTTTTGCTGTGTGACTTCAGCGAGATAGTCACTGATTGTTTTCCTGTCAGATGCACCTTCAGTTTTTATACGTTCAAATTCTGCTGCATTGGATTGGGCCCGTTCACTCATGGACGCAAATTCTGTCTCTGTCGTAGCTAAATGACTTTGCTGCTTTTTAATCTCCCCGAGTGAATCACTCGCATCGGCAATCAATTTTGAAAGCATCGAAGCCGCACTTTGGAATTCGATGGAGCCGCTTGGTTCGAATATGCGAAGGCATTCAAACAAGTGGATCATAAGAGACTCTGAGTGGTCATAAAGGTTTTTAAATGCGGAAATAAAATCGTGGTTTTGATTGTTATTTGTCTGTGCTCTAAAATTCGAATAATCAAAATTTTTAAGTCTACCTAGCTTTTCAATGGTCTCCAATTGTTCGACTAATCCAACGACAGCTGATTCCGTCGACGATATTGAGCTTTCCATTCCATTCAAGACTTGCATCGGCACTAACGTAGCGTGATGTGTCTCACTAAATTTGGATATCAAACCAACTGATGTTTGAATTCGGCTAACGACTTCGGCAGTTGTGCTATCGGTGCCGGGAATGGTTTCGTCGGTTTTGAAGGACTGGCCGGATTCATCTATGAGATTACTCAAGGTTTCGACCAATCCAACAATCGCCTTGCCAAGCTTAGCACTTTCTTGGGAATTTTTTTCTAACCGTTCGTGGCGCATTTGATCACCTAATCCTTCGGCCAAACCCCCCGCGTTGCCGCGAGGGGTCTGATTGGTCCGCCGATTTTTCCGCGCCCACAGGCACTAAACGCGCTGATCAGCTACAGCCGCTGGTCGCGCCGCAGGTGTCGCATTTCAGGCACGTGCCGTTTCGCACCATGGTGAAGTTGGAGCATTCCGTACAGGCATCGCCCGTATAGCCCTGCATGATGGCCCGGGCGCGCCGGTCTGCCTCTACCTGACGCGCATCCGGTTGCCTCTCGGCCTTTGCCGCCTCGGCTGCATCGCCGTCGAAGAGTTCTTCGTCTTCCATGGCGATCTCTTCCGACAACTGCCGGGCGCGTTCCTCGTAGTCGCGCTTGAAGGCGGTGACTTCTTCCGCATTGGCCTGGGCGACGGCTTCGGAGACGACCGCCGCACCGCCCGTTATGGCGGTCACGTTATAGGCCGTCGGGCCGCTGCCGGACGTGCCCGCGCTGCCCGAGCCCATCGGCTGGCCGCCGGGGGCGACGATTTCGAGCTTGTGGCCGCGGGTAAGGCCGGCCGAGACCGGCGCGGTCTTTCCTTCCTTGATGCCCTTGCCAAGCGCGGTGTTGGAAAAGTCCGACGTGTCGACATGGGCGAGGTCGTGGCGCTCCAGGTAGGAGACGGCCAGTTCGCGGAACACATAGTCCAGAATGGAGGTTGCGTTCTTGATGGCGTCGTTGCCCTGAACCATGCCGGCCGGCTCGAACTTGGTGAAGGTGAAGGCCTCGACATATTCATCGAGCGGCACGCCATATTGCAGGCCCAGCGAAATGGCGATGGCGAAGTTGTTCATCATGGCGCGGAAGGCGGCACCTTCCTTGTGCATGTCGATGAAGATCTCGCCGAGGCGGCCGTCATCGAACTCGCCGGTGCGCAGATAGACCTTGTGGCCGCCGACGACCGCCTTCTGGGTGTAGCCCTTGCGGCGGTTGGGCAGCTTTTCGCGCTCGCGCACCAGCTTTTCGATCACCCGCTCGACGATCTTTTCCGTCACCGACACGGCCTTGGCGGCGGCCGGTGCTTCGAGCAGCTCTTCGAGCGCCTCGTCGTCCTCGTCATCCTCGATGAGCGAGGCGTTTAGCGGCTGCGACAGCTTCGAGCCATCGCGGTAGAGCGCGTTGGCCTTCAGCGCAAGTTTCCACGACAGCATGTAGGCCGACTTGCAGTCCTCGATGGTCGCTTCGTTGGGCATGTTGATGGTCTTCGAAATGGCGCCCGAGATGAAAGGCTGGGCGGCGGCCATCATACGGATGTGGCTTTCGGTCGAAAGATACCGCTTGCCGATCTTGCCGCATGGGTTGGCGCAGTCGAAGACGGGCAGGTGCTCGTCTTTCAGGTCCGGCGCGCCTTCCAGCGTCATCGCTCCGCAGATGTGGATGTTTGCCGCCTCGATGTCCTTCTTCGAAAAGCCGAGGAATTCCAGCATGTTGAACTCGAAATCGTTCAACTGCTCTTCGGAAATGCCAAGCGTGTCGCGGCAGAATTCCTCGCCCAGCGTCCACTGGTTGAAGGCGAACTTGATGTCGAAGGCCGAGGCCAGCGCGCCGTTGAGCGCTTCGATCTTCTCGTCGCTGAAGCCTTTCGACTTCAGCGCCGACGGGTTGATCGCCGGCGCCTGGTTGAGATTGCCGTGGCCGACGGCATAGGCCTCGATCTCGGCGATCTGGCTTTCCGAATAGCCGAGCGTGCGCAGGGCTTCGGGCACGGCGCGGTTGATGATCTTGAAGTAACCGCCGCCGGCGAGCTTCTTGAACTTGACCAGCGCGAAATCGGGTTCGATGCCGGTGGTATCGCAATCCATGACGAGGCCGATCGTGCCGGTGGGCGCAATGACCGTTGCCTGGGCGTTGCGGTAGCCGTGCTTTTCACCGAGTTCCACCGCCTTGTCCCAGGCGGCTTTGGCATGGTCGGTCAGTTCGCTGTCCGGGCAGTCGTCATGGGCAAGAGCCACCGGGTTGGTCGACAGGTCCTCATAGCCGGAGGTCTCGCCATAGGCTGCGCGGCGGTGGTTGCGCATGACGCGCAGCATGTTGTCGCGGTTGGGTGCGAAGCCCGGGAAGGGGCCCAACTCACCGGCGATCTCGGCAGAGGTGGCATAGGAAATGCCGGTCATGATGGCAGTGATCGCACCGCAGATGGCGCGGCCTGATTCCGAATCATAGGGAATGCCGGAGGTCATCAGCATGCCGCCGATATTGGCGTAGCCGAGACCAAGCGTGCGGTACTTGTAGGAGAGTTCGGCAATCTGGCGAGACGGGAACTGCGCCATCATCACCGAGATTTCGAGCACGATCGTCCACAGGCGCACGCCGTGTTCGAATTCGCCGACGCGGAACTTGTTGGTCTTCTTCTCCATGAACTGGAGCAGGTTGAGCGAGGCGAGGTTACAGGCCGTATCGTCCAGGAACATGTATTCCGAGCACGGGTTGGAGGCGCGGATGCGGCCGCCCTCGGGACAGGTGTGCCAGTCGTTCATGGTGGTGTTGAAGTGGAGGCCCGGATCGGCGGATGCCCAGGCGGCATGGCCGATCTTTTCCCACAATTCGCCGGCATCGACGGTCTTCGTCACTTCGCCGGAGATGCGGCCGACCAGATCCCAGCTCTTGCCTTCCTCGACGGCATGCAGGAAATCGTCGCGCAGCGAGACCGAGTTGTTCGAGTTCTGGCCCGACACGGTGAGATAGGCTTCCGAATCCCAGTCGGTGTCATAGGTGGTGAACTCGATTTCCTTGTGGCCCTGGCGGGCAAACTGGATCACCCGCTTGACGTAGTTTTCCGGCACGAGCGCCTTCTTGGCGGCGCGGATTTCGCGTTTCAGGGCCGGGTTCTTCTTCGGATCGAAGCAGTCGCCGTCCGGGCCGTCGCAATTGACGCAGGCCTTCATGATGGCTTTGAGATGCTGGGCGACGATTTTGGAGCCGGTGACCAGCGCCGCCACCTTCTGCTCTTCCTTCACCTTCCAGTCAATATAGTTCTCGATATCGGGGTGATCGATGTCGACGACCACCAGCTTGGCGGCGCGGCGCGTCGTGCCGCCAGACTTGATGGCGCCGGCGGCGCGGTCGCCGATCTTGAGGAAGGACATCAGGCCGGACGACTTGCCGCCGCCCGAAAGCCGCTCGCCTTCGCCGCGCAGATGCGAGAAGTTGGAGCCGGTGCCGGAGCCGTATTTGAACAGGCGCGCCTCGCGCACCCACAGATCCATGATGCCGCTTTCATTGACGAGGTCGTCCTCGACAGACTGGATGAAGCAGGCATGCGGCTGCGGATGCTCATAGGCGGATTTGGATTTCTGCAGCTTGCCGCTGAACGGGTCGACATAGAAATGGCCCTGGCCGGGGCCGTCGATGCCATAGGCCCAGTGCAGGCCGGTGTTGAACCATTGCGGGCTGTTGGGTGCGACGCGCTGGGTGGCGAGCATGTAGGCCAGCTCGTCGAAAAAGGCGCGGGCGTCGTCTTCGGTGTCGAAATAGCCGCCCTTCCAGCCCCAGTAGGTCCAGGTGCCGGCAAGGCGCGAGAAAACCTGGCGCGCATCGGTCTCCGAGACGTAGCGTTCGTCCTCGGGCAGCTCTTCAAGCGCCTCGAGGTCGGCCGCGGAGCGCCACAACCATGCCGGGACGGTGTTTTCCTCAACTTTCTTCAGGCGCGCGGGCACGCCCGCCTTGCGGAAGTATTTCTGTGCAAGAATGTCACTGGCGACCTGTGAAAACTGGGTCGGCACATCAATGTCTTCCAGCCGGAAGACGATTGAGCCATCCGGGTTCTTGATTTCGCTCGTGGCCTTGCGGAACTCGATGTCCGCGTATGGCGACTGACCCGCTTTGGTGAATTCACGCTCTATGCGCATGCATTTTCCCTCGTTTCTGAACGCCTTGCCACCGCCCTGAACGGCAAGACAAAATTCAACCCCTCCTGCGTGCAAGATTTTACAGCAGGCACAATACTACAGAAGCGTTTTTCGCGAAGCCCCCCTCGCTAGTAGACGCTATATCTTGTGTCGATAGTTGCTGCAAATACTAAACATAGTATTAACAACCTTTTTATACCAATCACAATAGCCCAAGAAACCGAATGCCAAGACAGCCAAAATCCCCCGCCGTCCTGGTCTGGAACTTGGATACCAGGAACGCTTAACTCTTACACACTACAACTGAATTTGATCTGCTTTAAACGCGTGCAGACGTGCCGTTAAAAAGGCACCCGCACACTAGAACGCGACTCGGTTTGAAGCGTCAAGAGATTGTTTGCGTCAGATTTGTGAACACTAGATCTTGTGGTGTCACAATGTGGAAATGGGGGAAACCGCAAGACCTTGAAAACTGCGGCCTTGACCGTTGCGCAGCGGTCGCGGGGCGGCATTGTGTTGCAACAAAAAAATATGTGATGGCGCTGCCTGACGGATACGGTTGACAGTCCGGGGCTTCGAAAAAGCGAATCAGATGGCGCAAGACCTTGCGCCCCACGGTTGCGGTCAGCGCTGCGATCAGGCGCTTTTCCGGGCAAATTCAACGAGCTGTTCGGCGAGCTCGGGACCGGCGTCTTCCTGCAAAAAATGTGACGCATTTGTGGTGATGAAATGGTCCTGTCCGGCAGCACCGGGAATCAGCTTTTTAAAGATCGCTTCGCCGCCGCGCATGATCATGTCCTTGTCGGAAAAACAGGTCAGAAACGGCTTGTCGAATCTGCGCAGGCTTTCCCATGCGGATTTTTGCGCGGGTGCCGCGGGATCGTCCGGACTTGCCGGTACGAGCATCGGGAAGGCGCGCGCGCCGGCCTTGTAGCTTTCGTCGGGAAAGGGGGCATCATAGGCGGCGATGGCTTCGCCCGACATGCCGCGCGCGGTGCCGCGCGATACGATACCGCCGATATTGAACGCGGGCGTTGACTGGCTGTATTCGCGCCATTGCTTGAAGGCTTCGCCCAGATCATGCTCGCCGGTGGGAAGGGCGGTGTTGCCGATCATCACGCGGGCAAAGAGATCCGGCATTTCGGCAACCAGCCGCAGGCCGATGAGGCCGCCCCAGTCCTGGCCGAAGAAGGTGATGTTTTTGAGGGCCAGCTGGCCCAGCCAGTCCTTCATCCAGTCGACATGGGACTGGTAGGAATAGGCGGCGCGGTCGGCCGGCTTGTCGGATTTGCCGAAGCCGATGAAATCGGGCGCCAGAACGCGGAAGCCGGCGCTTGCGACCGGCGGAATCATCTTGCGGTAGAGATAGGACCATGTCGGCTCGCCATGCAGCATGAGGACGACCGCGCCGTCTTTCGGCCCCTCATCCACATAATGCATGCGCAAGGAACCGAGCGCGCCGCCGTCGATATCGACGTAGTTCGGGGTAAAGGGATAGTCGACAAGACCGGCGAATCGCTCGTCCGGTGTACGCAAGACCTGCGTCGTGCTCATGCAATCCTCCCATTGGTTTCAACTGCGACAGACAGCGCAACTGCGCGCGGCGCTAGTCTTCGTCGTCCTTGGCGATCGGTTCCTGGTAGGTAAAGCCCATGTCCCAGGGAAAGTAGATCCACGTGTCTTGGCTGACCTCGGTTATATAGGTGTCGACCATCGGCCGGCCTTTCGGCTTGGCATAGACAGTGGCGAAATGGGCGCGCGGCAGCATGGAGCGGACGATTTCCGCAGTCTTGCCCGTATCGGTCAGGTCGTCGACGATCAGCACATCTTCGCCGCCCGATTCGAGCAGTTCCGCGTTGACCTCCTTCAAGATGTTCATGTCGCCTTGGTTTTGATAGTCGTGATAGGAGGCAACGCAGACCGTTTCAATCAGGCGGATGCTGAGTTCGCGGGCGACGATTGCCGCCGGAACAAGCCCGCCGCGGGTGATGCAGACGATGCCGCGCCAGTGTTTCTCGGATCCGGCAATGCGCCAGGCAAGGGCCCGGGCATCGCGGTGAAACTGATCCCAGGAAACCGGGAAGGCTTTATCGGGAAGGGGCATGGGAAGTATCCTCAAGGCGACCGCTCAAGCGGCACTTTTCTGTCTTGCTTGGCAAAGCGCCGCGCCCGCGCTTTCTGATCAGGGCGCCAACAACAGCGCAACTGGCTTCCCTCGTCAACGTCTCGCGCCGGATTTTGCACGCGCCGGCGCATATCTCCTGACACGACCCTGACGGGATGGCGGGCCGCCGGTTGCGCATACGGACTTTCTATCTCCGCAATTTGTGTTGGATGAGACGCTAACGCGACATCAATGTGAGGTTCGGCATGGATTTGAGCATCGTCCGCGTCACGCCGCCGAACAGGTATTCGCGCAGCCGCGACTTGCTGTAGCCGCCCATCACCAGAAGGTCCGATCCGGTGTCGGAGAGCCGGTTCTGGATAACGGATGCGGCGGGCAGGCCGTCGGAAACCTCGGTCTTTGTGGTGACGCTGACGCCGTGGCGGGTGAGCGCTGCCGCGATTTCGGCGCCGGCCATCAATTTGCTTTGTTCGGCATTGTCTTCCGGATCGACGGTCAGGACTTCCACATCCTTTGCCGTCTGCAACAGTGGCAGCGCATCGAAGACCGCGCGGGCGGCCTCGCGCGACCCGTTCCAGGCGATCAGCGCATGTTCGACTGCCACGGACTGACGGCCAACATAGGGCACAAAGAGCACCGGCCTCCCGCCATCGAGGACAAGCGCTTCGAGGTCGATGTAATCTTCCTCTCTCTCGTCTTCCTGCTGGCGCACGACGACGATATCGGCGCAGCGGGCGCTCGACAGGGCAGACAGGGCATTGTCTCCTGACAGCGAGCGGATCGGGCGCCACTCCCAGGGCACGCCCTCACGTTCGCATTTTTCCTTGAAGGCGCTTCCGAGCGCCTCCATGCGCTGTTCGATTTCTCCCTGGTCGAATTCGAGCACGCTTGAATCGGGAATTTCGATGGGTGCTGCAAAGGTGGCACGCACAGCCGGTTCGGCATGCAAGCCGATCAGGTGGCTGTCGAACTTGTTCGTCAGTTCGAGTGCCGTATCCAGCACGTGCTTGGTGTCTTCAAGGTCGCGCAGAATCACCAGGATCGTTTTGTAGGACATGGCTTTCTCCATCTGTTTTGTGCATCAATCCGGATGATCGGCTGCGCGGCTGTCGCGTCACGATGCACATTCTTGGCAGCGTTGGTTTTGATTTCAGTCAAAATGAGGCGGTCAGTCAATCGGTTTTGCTAGCGATGGGCCGCAGATCCGGGCTGATCGGCGATTTCTGCAAGCAGCATCTCGACGGCGTTTACCGCCCGCTCGATTGCCGCTTCATCGCGCGAGCGCACCACGATCTGCGTCGAGAAGCGCTCGCCGTCAAAGCGCGGATAGGAACCGATGACCGTGTCGGTGTGTTCGTCCTGAATCGTTTCGAGGCCTTCGCCGATGGTTCCTTCGCCATAGGGGCAATCGATGGTTTTCGCGTGAATCACCGCGCCGGTTTCAAGCGTTGGCAAGAGCCAGTCGAGCATGGCCTGGAAGATCGAGGGGACACCGGCCATGACATGGACATTGCCGATGGAAAATCCGGGCGCCGCCGAGACACGGTTTTTGATGTGCCTTGCACCGCGCGGCATGCGCGCCATGCGTTTGCGCGCTTCCGTGAACTCCATGCCGCGAGCCTTATAAATGGGCGCGAGCAGAGCAAGCGCGTCCGCGTCATGCTCGCAGGGCAATCCGAACGCCTTGGAAACCGCCTCGGCGGTAATGTCGTCGTGGGTCGGCCCGATACCGCCGGATGTAAAGACGTGATGGTGCTGCGGCCGCAGTGCATTGACTGCTTCGACAATGGCCTCCTCGTCGTCGCCGACGATGCGCACTTCCTTGAGTTCAATGCCGGCCGTGTTCAGCATGTCGGCAATGTGGGCGATGTTCTTGTCTTTGGTTTTGCCCGAGAGCAACTCGTCGCCGATGGCGATCATTGCCGCGGTCACGATCTTGGCCGTCATCTACTGATCCTGAACGTTGTCTTTCCAGTCAGGTAGCGCGCTTCAACAGGTGCTGCAAGTTTCCTCGCTATTACCGGTTGCTGCGGAGACTTTCGATGAACCGATCTCATACCATTGGCTAAGCCCGGATGGCTTGAATTGCCACAATTCGCGCCGCACCTGAACGTCAGGTGGGCGATTGAATACGGCATCAATCCGCGTGGCGGCGCTGACGTCCATGCCTTTTGAAAGAGGAGCGCAACAATGAAAAAAGTATACGCAAAAGCAGTATCCGGCGCTGCGAAGATCGCATCGTTCCTGTCAGTGACCCGCAGCACCCGGCCGCGCAAACTGCCGGAACCGCGTTACCCGTTCCCCCACGGCTGATGTTGGCCGCGCGTCTTCACAATCTGCGTCGAATTGCACTCCTGCGGCTGCGCGGAATATAAAGCCTGCGTTCAGCCACTGGTTATGGCGGCAGTTTGCGAAAGGGAGCAACGATGGCCCATCTGCGTCCACTTGAGATATCCGAAATCGAAGATTCGGCGATCCGGGAGCGGTTTCAGCACTATCACGACACGCGCGGCTTTACGCCGAATTCGATCCGCACGATGGCGCGGCGTCCCAACATCGTCAAAAGCTTCATGGCGCTCAATCAGGCGGTGCTTTATGAGGGGACGGTCCCTGAAGAGCTGAAGATGCTGATCAGTCTGGCGTCTTCCTATGCGTCGGGCTGTCTTTACTGTCAGTCCCACATGGCCAACCTTTCCCACCTCTATAATGCGTCGGACGACAAGATCGCGGCGATCATGGACTATGAGAATTCCGATCTCTTCAGCGATGGGGAGCGCGCCGCGATTGATCTTGCCTTCAAGGCAGGCCAGGTGCCGAACATGGCGACCGAGGCTGAATTCGATGCGCTGAAGGAGCACTTCGATGACGGACAGATCGTCGAAATCGTCGCTGCAATTGCGCTTTTCGGTTATCTGAATCGCTGGAACGACACGATGGCGACGACACTTGAAACGCTCGCAAACGAGCGGGCGGACCGGATTCTCGGACACAAGGGATGGACGGCCGGCAAGCACGGGGGTGGGGCAGGCGATACCTGATCACTTGCCTTCATGCATAACGAGATCGAACGGGTTACCTGTTGCGAAGCGGGCCTGGTGCGGGTGACCGGACTCGAACCGGCAAGGCCGTAGCCGGGGGATTTTAAGTCCCCAGTGTTTACCAATTTCACCACACCCGCCTTCGCTAACTGGTAATCGTCCGGTGACGGATTGCAAGTGCAATTTAGCCAGTGCCTTCTTGCAGTCGGTGCCCGGATCAACGTATATGGCCGCCAGACCAAACCGGACAAAGCTGAATGAAACAACCCGTTGATGAAGCAATGGAGGTCATGCGGACGCTGTTTCCGCCGACGCCGCTGCAACATAATCTCTATTTGAGCGACAGGTACAAAGCGCAGATTTATCTCAAGCGCGAAGATCTTTCACCGGTGCGGTCTTACAAGATCCGTGGCGCGTTCAACTTTTTCCGCAAGGCGCTGGCCGCTGAGCACACGCTCGAACGGTTTGTCTGTGCGTCTGCCGGCAATCATGCCCAAGGCTTTGCCTATGTATGCCGCCATTTCAAGAAGCCCGGCGTTGTCTTTATGCCGGTCACGACGCCGCCGCAAAAGATCGACAAGACCAAGGCATTCGGAGGTGCATTCATCGAAGTAAGGCTGCACGGTGATATATTTGACGAATGCTATGCTGCCGCATTTGCCCATGCCGAGGAGACCGGTGCGCGCATGGTGCCGCCGTTTGATCATCCCGACATCATCGAAGGGCAGGCGACTGTGGCGGCGGAGATCATGCAGCAACTGCCCGGTGAGGCGCATACCGACTTGTTTGTCATTCCCGTGGGTGGCGGCGGACTGTCGGCCGGGATGAGTGGCTATCTCGCCGACCGCTATGAAAAGGAAGCTTTCGTTTTTTGTGAACCCGAAGGTGCGCCGAGCCTGAAGTCAAGTCTTTCTGCCGGCGAGCGGATCAAACTTAATCAGGTCGACAATTTTGTCGATGGAGCGGCTGTCGCGGAAATCGGAAAGCAGAATTTCGAGTCGCTGAGCAAGTTTTCGGCCGATCAGGTTCTGCTCATCCCCGAGAATGCGGTTTGTGTCACGATTTCCGAGCTCCTCAACAGCGAAGGTTTCGTTCTCGAACCGGCTGGTGCTCTAGCAATCAGCGCTCTAGAGGCCATGGACCCGGCGCATCTTTCGGGAAAGACCCTTGTGGTCATCGTATCGGGGGGCAATTTCGATTTCGAGCGCTTGCCGGATGTCAAAGAGAGGGCGATGCGCTATTCCGGCGTCAAGAAATATTTCGTTCTGCGCCTTGCACAGCGGCCCGGCGCATTGCGTGACTTTTTGAACATGCTTGGGCCTGACGACGATATCGCGCGCTTCGAGTATCTGAAAAAATCGGCGCGCAATTTCGGTTCGATTCTGATTGGCATCGAAACCTCAAGGCCCGAAAACTTCGACACGCTCGTTTCCGAATTCGACAAGGCGGGTTTGCGATATGAGGACATTACAGATAATGAGGTCCTCGCCAGCCTGATTATCTGAATACGCTGTTTCATTCTTGGGGGAGTGCATGGGCAGCACCTTGGGTGCGTTGCGCACTGTGGCTGCAGACCGGCCATGGACATTGGCTGCACTGGTACCGTTTACAGGCAATTTCGGGGATACCGGCTGAATGGCCGGGATCGCCGCGCTTGCTGCGGCCTATATCTTCTCGCAGTTCTACCGTTCATTTCTAGCAGTCCTGACACCGGTCCTGATCGATGAGCTGGGGGCGAGCAAAACGGCGTTGTCGCAGGCGTCCGGCATCTGGTTTTTGACCTTTGCCCTGATGCAATTCATCGTCGGCATCTCGCTCGACCGGTACGGGCCGAAACGGACCGCGTCGGTCCTTTTTGCGGGCGGCGCCGGTGGCGGCGCTTTCTTGTTCGCAATTGCAACCGAGCCCGCCGAGATCATCATTGCCATGGCGATGATCGGCATCGGTTGTTCACCGGTGCTGATGGCCGCTTTCTTCATCTTCGGCTATGAATTCTCACCAGCGCGCTTTGCGGTGTTGTCGTCATGGTTTGTTGCGGTCGGTACGGCAGGAAATGTGATTGGCGCCAAACCGCTCGCCATTGCTGTCGATACGGTCGGCTGGCGCGAAACCATGATGGGTCTTGGGATTATTTCGCTCATCATTGCGATTGCGGTCTACCGGCTGATCAAGGACCCGGCGATTGATCGTGAGACGGGTGCGGGATCGGGTCTGCGTGGTTATATGGAGCTGCTGCGCACACCTGCACTTTGGCTTATCATACCGTTGATCGCGATCAATTATGCGCCGGCCGCCGGAATTCGTGGTCTTTGGATAGGCCCCTATCTTGCCGATGTATATGGGGCCTCGACACTGCTGATTGGCGAGATTTCCCTTTTCATGGCGGTTTCCATGATCATCGGCAGTTTGTTGTACGGTCCGCTCGATACGCTTTTCGGGACCCGAAAATGGGTCTGTTTGTGGGGCAATGTCGGCGGTGCCCTGGCTCTGACGGTTCTGGCGCTCTATCCTATCCAACCATTGTGGCAGGTGGCGGCACTGATGTTCGCGGTTGGAATTTTCGGAGCCAGCTACGGGGTTCTGATTGCTCACGCGCGATCGTTTTTCCCGATCCGGCTGATGGGGCGCGGCGTGACCTTGATGAATTTTTTCACCATTGGCGGTGTCGGTCTCATTCAGTTCATGATGGGCCGGGTCGCTGAAAGCCGGTTTGATCCGTCGCAGCCGCAGGAGACATATTCTGTGCTTTTCGGGACCTATGCCGTGTCGATGGCTGCAACAATCGCCATCTATTTCTTTTCCTCCGATCGCAAGCCGGGCGAAGTGCACAAATAGCGTTTCATCAGTTGCTGGCGGGCAACCGACTGATCCAGTCGATGATGATCTGTGCCGTGTCCTCAGTCGTCGATGGCGAAAGTGCGTCGCCGGCGATGACATGATTATCCTTGTCGTCACTGTTTTCGATAAGAACCACTTCAGAATCAGCGCCCCAGCGCGCAGCAACACGCGCAGTTATCTCAGGGCGTACAACCGTGTCTGCTTCCGAATAGATAAAGAGCGCAGGCACCGTCATGTTCTCGAATGCGGACTGGTTTGTCAGTCTAACGAGCTCGGCCATCGGCAATAGCGCCTCGCTTGGATATTCTGTTGTCCAGTATTGCGCGTGAAGTTCGTTTGCCGGCTCAAATGAACGGATTTCTCCCTGTATCAGCCGAACCAGTTGTTTTGCCCAAGGCGCGGTCAGGATTTGCGATCCGAAGGCCTGAATTCCATAGTTTGGGGAGATGTTGATGATGCCCGCTAGATTTGCCGTCAGTTCGGGCTGCGCGGCGGCCCATGTTACAAGCGAACCGCCGGTCGATGTGCCAACGAGTATTGTGCGCTCGCCAATCGTGTCGCCGATGGCCACCGCTTCTGCCACATCATTGATCCAGCTCTTGACCGATGCCTCTGCCATGGCCGGTCCGGTTCGCCCGTGACCGGTCAATCGTGTGTAAAAGAGGTTTGCACCGACAGCGTCTGCAACGATGTCCATGACCGGTTGAATCTCGGCCGATGATGCGGAGAAACCGTGCAGGTAGACGATGGAAAGCGGCGTTCTGGCACGGGATAGTGGATATGCCCAGACCACCCGTTTGCCCAGACCTTCACGTATATCGTCAAATCCGCCTTCGCCTTTGTCCAGATAGGAGTCGACATCGTCGCCGATTGCCGAACGGTCAAAGGTGATTTCAGTGCTGACTGGTGTTCTGGGTCCCATGAAAAATGCCAATGCGCCGACGATGATCAATGCGACAAGGGCCAATAAAAACCATTTCGAACGGGACGTCTTGGCCATGATTGATTATCAGTTCCGCTGTTTGCGCGACATTAGGGGCATGTTTCAACGCATATCAATGTCAATATTGGGCCGGTCTATGATTTCTCGCAGCGCAAAAGATGAGTTGATGCGCACTACATGGGGGAGGGCGGAAAGCCACTCCTTGTGAATCCGTTCGTAGTCCTGGAGGTCTCTTGCGGCAACCCGCAACACATAGTCGTATTCTCCGGACATAAGGTAACACACAAGGACATTCGGACAGCGCTTGACGGCGGCTTCGAACTCACTCAGCGTTTTTTCGAATTGTCCGGACAGTGAAATATGGACGATCGCGGTAATGGTGTGGTCGAGGGATTTATTGGAAATCCGCGCATGGTAGCCGCGGACGACACCCGACCTTTCCAGAATATCCAGCCTGCGTGAACAGGCCGACGGCGACAGACCGACACGTTCCGCCAGGTTCGCGTTGGAGATTCGGCCATCGTCCTGAATCGTTCGCAGAATCGCAAAATCGATTTCATCCAGCTTCTGCATTTGAAGATTATTCTATTATTGATCAAAAAGCGCAAGAAAATTCGATAAAATGGCGATTCAAGCTTCGCAACGCAAGGACATTTCATTCCGTTTATGTTGGAATTCGCGTTGAGCGCTGAGGTTTTTAACGGGAATGGACTGGAGACTTCGATATGCGGGTCGGATGCCCAAAAGAGATCAAGGATCATGAATATCGCGTCGGTCTGACGCCGGGGTCCGTACGTGAATACGTCATGCGTGGACACGATGTGATCGTCGAGACCAAAGCCGGTATCGGCATCGATGCAGACGATCATGCCTACGAGGCGGCCGGCGCCAAAATTGCCGAAAGCGCAAGGCAGGTTTTCGATCAGTCGGATATGATCGTGAAGGTCAAGGAGCCACAACCTGCCGAGTGGGCGATGCTGCGAAAGGGCCAGTTGCTCTATACCTATCTTCATCTCGCACCTGATCCCGAACAAACCCGAGGACTTGTCGGATCGGGCTGTACGGCCATTGCCTATGAGACTGTAGCCGACGACAAGGGAGGGCTGCCTCTGCTCGCTCCGATGTCAGAAGTCGCCGGACGACTTGCGGTACAGGCTGGTGCCACCGCATTGCAGAAAGCCAATGGCGGACGCGGCGTTTTGCTCGGCGGCGTTCCGGGTGTCCTACCCGGCAAGGTGGCTATCATCGGTGGCGGTGTTGTCGGGACCAATGCGGCCAGGATCGCTGTCGGCCTCGGTGCCGACGTGACGATCATTGACCGTTCGCTGGCGCGCCTGCGACAGATCGACGACATCTTTAACGGCCGGGTCCACACGCGTTACTCGACTACAGAAGCCCTTGAACAGGAAGTCTTCTCAGCCGATCTCGTCATCGGCGCGGTGCTTGTCCCCGGTGCCGCGGCACCGAAGCTTGTGACGCGCGATATGTTGTCGTGGATGAAGAAAGGCGCGGTCATTGTCGATGTCGCCATCGATCAGGGCGGTTGTTTCGAAACGTCGCGTCCGACAACCCACTCGGATCCGACTTTCGAAGTCGACGGAATCGTTCACTATTGCGTGGCAAACATGCCCGGCGCAGTTCCCGTCACCTCAGCCCACGCGCTCAATAATGCGACGTTGCATTATGGTCTTCAACTTGCAGATAAGGGGCTGAAGGCGGTTGCCGAGGATCCACATTTGCGTGCGGGTCTCAACGTCCACGCCGGACGGATTACCAACAGGGCCGTTGCCGAAGCGCTTGGCTATGACATGTTTGAGCCGGATACGCTTCTACAGGTTGCATAGCCCGTTTAGCGGCCTCGATGCGGTCCTGATGTCTTGCCTTATCCGCCGGCGATCTGGCGGGCCTTCTCGACAAGCACCTCGGCTTGGCGGATCGACGCATAATCGATCAGGCGCCCGTCCAGCGAAACCGCGCCTTTTCCAGCTGCCTCGGCTTCTGCCATTGCTTCGAGGATGCGCTCGGCTTTGGTGACCTCGGCCTCGGAAGGACTCATGACCTCATTGGCGAGAGCAATCTGGCTGGGATGAATGGCCCATTTTCCTTCGCATCCCAGTACGGCTGCACGCCGGGCCGCCGCACGAAATCCGTCAGCGTCCTGAAAGTCACCGAACGGCCCGTCGATGGGCCGCAGGCCATTTGCCCGCGCCGCGACGACAACGCGGGCAAGCGCATAGTGCCACATGTCGCCCCAGTGAACGTCGCGGCCGCCGTCTGCACCAGTGTCGGTCAGAATCGAATAATCGGGGTTAACACCGCCGATAATCGTGGTGCGCGCGCGGGTGCTGGCGGCGTAGTCGGCAACACCGAAATGCAGGCTTTCATTGCGTTTTGAAGCTGCCGCGATCTCATGCACGTTCTGCATTCCCAGTGCGGTTTCGATAATGTGCTCGAAGCCGATTCTTTTGCCGTAACCCCTAGCGTCTTCGATTTGAGTAACCAGCATGTCGACGGCGTAGACATCCGCGGCCGTGCCGACCTTGGGAATCATGATCAGATCGAGACGCTGGCCCGCCTGTTCGACCACATCCACCACATCCCTGTACATGTAGTGCGTATCGAGGCCGTTGATGCGGATTGACATGGTCTTGCTGCCCCAGTCCAAATCGTTCAAGGCTTCTATGATGTTCTTGCGGGCGCGCTCTTTCTCATCCGGCGCAACCGCGTCTTCAAGATCGAGAAAGATGACATCCGCATCGGATCGCGCGGCCTTTTCGAACAATTGCGGCTGACTTCCGGGCACCGCCAGTTCGCTGCGGTTGAGGCGCGCGGGTGCCTGTTCGACGGGAAAGAAACTCATGCTTCAAGCTCCTCGGAAATCAGCATTTCATATCACGCGATCGCGCGGGTCGCGTCCTGCGAAAAAATCGGAGAGATTTTCGAGGACCCGAAACCCCATCGCTTCACGCGCTTCGCGTGTCGCACTACCCAGATGTGGCGATAGCACGACATTGTCGCACTGCAACAGCCCCCTGCGGATGTTCGGCTCGCCGTCAAAGACATCCAGGGCTGCACCGGCGATCGTCCCGGACGTCAGCGCCCTTATCAGAGCGAGCTCGTTGACCACCTCTCCGCGCGCTGTATTGATCAGAAACGCGCCCGGCTTCATCCGTTCCAGGCGCTGCGCATTGATGAGATGGCGATTTGCGTCGCCGCCCGGACAGTGTAGGGAGACGAAATCGCACTCCGGCAATAGCGCATCGATGCTCTCGACCTGTGTCGCGTTGCATTGAGCCAATCTGTCGGGTGGGACGTCGCTTCGGTTCTGCACAACGATCCGCATGCCAAATCCATGGTTCGCGCGTTTGGCCATCTCCTGGCCAATTCGTCCGAAACCAATGATCCCGAGCGTATTGCCGCTGACTTTGGTTCCGATCATGTGCGTCGGACGCCAGCCCGTCCAGTGACCGGCGCGCAACTCGCGTTCGCCTTCACCCACGCGCCGGGCAGCCATCAGCAGCAGCGTCATGGCCAAATCGGCAGTGCATTCGGACAGGACGTCTGGTGTGTTGGTTACGGTCAGTCCCAGATCGCGCGCCGTGTTTTGGCAGATATGGCTGTAACCGACCCCGTAATTGGCAAGAATTCTCGTCCTGGAAGCAGGTACATCCATAACCTCCGCATCCATGCGGTCGGTCACGGTCGGTAGTACCGCATCGTAGGATTTGAGCGCCTCCCGCATCTCTGTCGGCGACAGCGGCATGTCATTGGCATTGAGAACCGCATCATAATCTTCAGCAAGCCGAGCTTCGACAGCCGCAGGCCAGCGGCGGGTAACAAGCACCGAGGGTTTGGCCATCACGCCGCCTCTTTCATGACCCGGGCGATCGTGTCGCCGATATCAGCCGGATGTTCAGCGACGGTCACACCAACCGCAGAAAGTATTTCGACCTTTTCAGACGCACTCTCACCGAAAGCCGAAATGATTGCGCCAGCATGGCCCATGGTGCGGCCCTTCGGCGCGGTCAAGCCGGCAACGTAGGCCACGACTGGCTTGGTGACGTGGTCGCGGATGTACTCAGCCGCTTCAGCTTCCTGCGGACCGCCGATCTCGCCTATCATGACGATCACATTTGTCTCGTCGTCCTGCTCGAAACGTTCAAGAATATCTTTGAAGGACGAGCCGTTAATTGGATCCCCGCCGATACCGACGCTTGTCGATACGCCGATGCCTAGCGCCTTGAGCTGCGCAGCAGCTTCGTAGCCAAGCGTACCGGAGCGCCCGACGATACCGACATGGCCGGGCAGATAGATGTGACCGGGCATGATACCCAAAAGCGCCTTGCCTGGACTGATCGTTCCGGCGCAGTTCGGTCCGGTCAGGACCATGCGTTTGTCCCGGGAATAGCGATACATGTAGCGTTTGACGCGGATCATATCCTGCGCAGGAATGCCGTCGGTGATGCAGACGCAATAACGAACGCCGCCATCCGCTGCCTCCATGATGGAGTCGGCGGCAAAGGGCGGCGGTACGAAAACCAGGCTCGTATCAGCATCAGTGGCTTCAACGGCCTGTTTCACAGTATCGAAAACCGGTACATCTTCGACCGTTTCGCCACCTTTACCCGGCACAACGCCGGCGACGATATTCGTGCCATATTGCAGCATATCTTTGGTGTGAAAGCGGGCCATGCGTCCGGTGATGCCCTGCACGATCACGCGCGAGTTGCTGTCGAGAAGTATGCTCACTTCAAAGCCCTCATTTTCGTGCCTTGGGACAGGTCGTTTTTCCATGCGCCAACCACACGCTCGGCAGCTTCCATCAGGGTCGACGCGCGTATGATTGGCAGACCGGATTTCGCGAGTATTTGCTGTCCCTCTTCGACATTGGTTCCAGCGAGGCGTACGACAACCGGAATGTCGACCTGCAGTCCATTCAACGCCTGAACGACCCCATCTGCGACCCAGTCGCAGCGATTGATTCCCGCGAAGATGTTGACAAGGATCGCCTGCACGTTCTTGTCCGAAAGAACCAGGCGGAAGGCCTTGCTCACCCGTTCCGGCGAGGCGCCTCCGCCAATATCGAGAAAGTTTGCGGGCTCGCCGCCGGCCAGCTTGATCGTGTCCATTGTCGCCATCGCTAGGCCGGCGCCGTTGACGATACAGCCAATGTTTCCATCAAGCCCGACATAGGACAGGCCGCGGTCGGCGGCACGGCTCTCACGCGGGTCTTCCTGCGACTTGTCACGCAGTTCGCTGATCTGCGGATGACGGAACAAGGCATTGTCGTCAAAACTCATCTTGGCGTCGAGCGCCAGCACACGACTGTCACTGGTGATAACCAGAGGATTGACTTCGACCATAGTGGCGTCGAATTCGCTAAACGCGCTGTAACAGCCTTGGAGCGTGCGCACCATGGACTGGACCAACCCCGCCTCAACGCCAAGGCTGAAGGCGATCTCCCGGGCCTGGAATTCCCGGAGCCCAACGGCGGGCTCGACGGTTGATCGAACAATGCTCTCCGGACGCTTGGCAGAGATCTCTTCAATTTCCATGCCGCCTTCAGAGGACGCAACGATCATGACGCGTTGGCTGGAGCGGTCGAGAACCAGGCCGAGATAAATCTCCCGGTCGATCTGCACCGTCGTTTCGACATAGACACGGTAGATGCCCTTGCCTTCAGGGCCTGTTTGATGGGTAACCAGCTTACGGCCGAACATATCGTCGCAAACATCGTGCACTTCCTCTTGCGAATCGCAGAGTTTCACGCCCCCCGCCTTGCCGCGGCCTCCGGCATGCACTTGTGCCTTGACGACCCATTTTTCGCCGCCGAGTTCGCGCGCGCGGTAGGCTGCTTGCTCGGGGCTGTAGGCAAGTGCGCCGGGCGGGACTTCAACGCCGAAACTGGATAGGATTTCCTTGGCCTGATATTCGTGAATGTCCACAGCCGCCTCCTATTCAGCAGCCGCGGCGAGCGGGTAATGCCGATTGAGGACGGCGTCGACGGAGGCTTGATCAACTCCAGCACCCAGCTCTCGCATGGCATCGGCAAATCGGTGGACAATTTCTGAAATCGCGACGGGGTTCAGCTGATTGAGGATTCCGATGCGAATCTGGACCGGTTCAGACAGTGTGGGCCAAATGGCAAAACCTTGAGCGCGGCAGTTCTGAACAAGTTCCAACTCGCGTCCGGCGAATTCGCCCGGCAAGTTCAGGACAACAAGGCTGGTCATGTTCGACGTTACCTTGCAACCCATGGCGCAGACCGCCTCGCGAAGCGCTGCTTCATGGCTTCGATACGCTTCGGCCCGCTTGGCTAAACTTTCCTCAAGCGCAAGGCGCAGGGCCTCATGGAGGGCGGCGACCGCATAACCCGAATGGGTCCGGTGATAGGTGCCCTTGTCGACATCAGCGCCGTCCAGGATCCCCCAGTGACGCGCCTCGAAGATCGGGTTGTGCACATAAGTATAGGTTCCGGTTGCCTTTAACGAGTCGATGTAGTCATCGCGAAAGCTGACCGGAGCATATGTCAGCGGCAGGCAGCTCAACCCTTTTTGCGGGCAAGAGGCCCAGCCGACGACACCGGGAAAGTCATCGATGGAAAATGCCTCGACCCCCAGTGAGGAGACTGCGTCGACGAGACCCATGGCGCCATGACGTTCGCAGGCATCGGAAAATCCCCGAATGTCATTTACGCGGCCGGACCCGGTTTCCGAATGTGCCATAAATGCCCATTTCGGTTTGTGCTCGGCCAAGGCCGCCTCGACTGCTTCGCCCGACACGGACTGGCCGTGCGGCACCTCGACAACGGTAACGCTCGCCGCCCGCGGGTTCATCGGATCTGCTGCCAACTCGGCCGGAGTAGCCGCCTTGATCTTTAGGGTCAAGGTATCGATCCCGGAGAAGGTGCCGTTTGAAAATGCGACCACCTTGTCCCCGGGCATGACGGCCGCAAACATGGCGTCAAGACCGCTCCAGCCGGTGCCTGCAACCGCAAATGTATGGATGTTCCTCGTGCCCCAGATGGCGCGCAGCATGTGCTTACACTCGATCATTCCCCGCAGAACATCAGCTTGCATGTGATCGGCTACACCTGCGCCTGCAAAGGCTTCGAGTACGCGCGGATCCGTATTGCCTGGCCCGGGACCGGCGGCAAGCGTTTCGGGGATTTCAAGCTTTGGATAAATCTCGGATGTCATGAGTCGCAATCCTCCATTGCGGGACGTGCAGGCGCGTGGCGAGGATGGCAAAAAACGCTGACTTGTGTCTCTGCGCAACCTGCGATACTACTGCTTATGTATATTCAATTGGGTGGTATATTGCCTACCTAAAACTATAGTTTTGGCCGCAACAGCCAGAATTTACTGTCAGATTGGGTAGTACGAGCCCCCGGGCCAAAATACACATGGTTGACCGAAACGCTTCGACAATCGACACGTTGCTGGCGGATAGCAATCCGCTGGTGCTTTCGGCAATGTCGGAGATTTTCGAGCGCGATCCGCGGTTCTCACTGGTAGCCACATCAGCAACCGCTGAAGGCTGTCTTGGACTTGCGGTGCGCGTTCCGGTTCAGATTTGCGTAATCGATTGGAACTTGCCGGCCCTGGGTGCGGCGAAGCTGATGGAGGTTTTGCGCGATCAGGAAAACGCGCCCCGATTTGTGGTCTATGGCGAAGCGGCTGGAGATCAGCCGCGCTTGGCAATGCAGGCTGGCGCAGCAGGCTTTGCGTCTCGTTCAGGCCAAGTAGAGGATCTGCTCGACACCTGCGCCAAGGTCGCGGCCGGCAAGATGGTTTTTCCGTTTGTTGATGTCCGCCAGATGCAGCAGGATCCAATTCACGGTCTTTCCAAGAGGGAACGCGCGATTTTGGAAGCTCTGGCCAGCGGCCAGTCAAACCGGGAATTGGCAAAGACGCTTCAAATCTCCGCCAACACGGTCAAGTTTCACCTTTCCAATATCTATGAAAAGCTTTCCGTCAAAAACCGGGCACAGGCAATCGTCTACTACTACTCATCGCAGAGCGCGCTCGAAAGCGCTGATCGCACCCGGTCTTAGGGCCTTCAGGACGGTCTTGAGTGGCGATCAATTGGTTCGGACGCGCAATCGTGCCGAACCATAAGGTCACCATTTAGAGCAAATCTGGGTTAGATTGAACCATTTGATGGCGGAAAATCGGCTCACTCGGCTAGGCGCGTCGTGCAGCGCGATGTGGTGCATCGGGCAAGCGGCGCAACGACGCCGATGGGCCGATTTGCCGCCACCCCTGAAAGGACCATCGTATTGAAATGCGGAGCTTATTGGGCCAGGCGATTTTGCCCCCTGACTGCGTTGGCTTGCGCTTGTGGTGGGATGGCACCACGGCACGCAACCCGCCTGGTCAGGAACCAAAATCGCCTCGGTCAAATGTTCCGATCTATCCCAGATTTGCTCTAATTCTGACAGGCTCTTCACTCATGGGCGGTGAACACGAAGACCTTTGAGATCGAATTGACTGGGTCCGACGAATGGGATCGCGGATAAAGACCCGCCGTCCGCTTACCGGGACTGAACGATGCGCAACAGGTCCTTTTCCGTGAGCGGATGGATGAACGTCTCGCTCTGCCCGATGGGCGTAAAACCGAGCTTCTGATAAAGAGGAAGGGCTGCCGGATGATCCAGAGTGCAGGTGTTCACGGTAACTTTGGCGGGGCTCATTTCCCAGGCGGCTTCCAGCGCCTGTGACAGAAACCACCGTCCCAGACCCATTTTTTGCGCGTGTCGCATCAGACCGAAATATTCAATGTTCACGTTCCCGGAGCCTGTCTTGTTGAGTTCGAAAAAGCCTGAGGGTGCACCGTTCACGTACAGGACATGGATGGATGTTGCAGGGTCATGTATCATCTTCGAAAGCGCAGCGTCGGTGAGCCGCAGTCGTGCCACCCAATGCCACTCACGACCTGTGTGATACTGCAGATAGCGATAAAAATGCAGCGGCATGTCTGTCTGCTTCATTAGAGCGACATGCAGGTTTACAGGCATCGGTGCGAGGAATGGCGGCCGTTTGAGCTGCTCCAGATAGGTAACCATTGCCCGAAGCGGCGCCCGCGCTTTCGCCACTATGCCTCTCCAGCTACGACAGGCGTGTCGTCCTTGGCACCCCATTCCGACCACGAACCGTCATAGAGCCTGGTCTGATTGTTGCCGATCGACTGCAGTGCAAGTGTAATGACCGCGGCTGTTACGCCCGACCCACATGTGGTCACCACGGGCGCGTTCGTGTCGATGCCCGATGCCTCGATCGTACGCCTTAGCTCCTCAATTGGTTTCAAGAATCCATTTTCGGAAAGCGACAGGACCGGGACATTGCGGGCGCCGGGCATGTGTCCGGATCGCATGCCTTCTCGCGGTTCCGGATCCCGGCCGGCAAAACGTCCGGCCGCGCGGGCGTCGGCAATCTGTAAAAGGCCACCGTCCACAATGTCGCGCATCTCGGCAAAACCAACGACCGACGACGGGTCAAACCGGGCGACAAAACTACCCGGAAGGTGATCGGGGACTTCGCGCGTTAGCGGCCGGCCAGAATGTTTCCAATTATCAATTCCGCCGTCGAGAAGAAATACGCTTTCCGCACCCATGATCCGCAGCATCCACCACACTCTAGGTGCAGCGAACATGCCGAAACCGTCGCAAACAACGATCGTGTCCGCGTTGGACAGTCCGAGGTCAGACGCGTGTTTTGCAAACACGTTCGGACTCGGCAATGCATGGGGAAGATCGATGCCAGGTTCCACGATCTGCTCTTGGTCGAAAAAGACCGCGCCCGGAATGTGACCGTCGTCATATTCCTTCCTGGCGTTCCGGTTATGTTGTGGCAGATAAGTCGACGCGTCCAGGATCCTTAAACTATCCTGACCGAGACGGCGCTCCAGCCAATCGGCCGAAACAACAAAAGGGCTTTTTTCTGCCATACTGACCACGCGATCTTCAGCCGGGCAATGCGCCGAAACGAATCCGGAAACGTCTGTTTTCGCGCCCCTTCTTTTCAATCTTCCCAATGTGTATTTCGCCGACCTCGGCAGTTTCGGAAACATGCGTTCCGCCGCATGGCTGGCTATCTACGCCGCCGTCTTCACCGATACAAATGAGCCTGACACGGCCGGCGCCACGGGGAGGGCGCACGTTTTTGGACTTTACGAGATCCGGATTGGCTTCCAGTTCCGCCTCATCGATCCATCGTGCAAAAACCGCGTGATTTGCCGATACCAGTTCCATGAGGCTCTGCGTCACCGTCGTCTTGTCAATCGCATCGCTCATATCGAAATCAACACGGCTTTCATCCTCGCCAACGGATGCACCGGTGATCGGGTAGGGACAGACCACCGTGAGTAGATGACAGGCTGTATGCATTCGCATCAGCTTGTAGCGTCGTGCCCAATCGATATGAAGGGCCAAGGTTTCGCCCACCTGTGGTGTCGGTTGATCGTTTGCGGGCACGTGGACAATCTCGCGTTTGGACTGGCCGTTTACGGTCGCAGCAATTTCGATCTTTGATCCGTCGCTGCGCTCGAAAAATCCTGTGTCGCCGGGTTGGCCGCCTGACGTGGCATAGAAGCAGGTCCTGTCCAGCAGTATGCCACCGCGGTCATTGACGGCGCTTACCGTGCCTTCAGCGGCGGAAAGATAGGGGTCGTCGAGAAAAAGCTGTTTGGTGTCCTGCAAGGCTCAGGCCTCTTCGAACGGTATCGGTATGTCGGATGAGCGTTCAAGCCACTCCGGGACGGGCAGGTCTTTGGAGCGAAGGAATGGCGGGTTGAAGAGTTTGGATTGATAGCGGTTTCCGTAGTCGCATAGGATCGTTACGATGGTATGGCCTGGACCCATTTCCTTTGCCATACGTACAGCGCCGGCGATATTGATGCCCGACGATCCGCCGAGGCAGATGCCTTCCTGTTCTATCAGCTGGTACACGTAAGGGAATGCTTCCGTATCGGGGATCTGATAGGAAAAATCCGGCGTGAATCCTTCAAGGTTGGCAGTAATGCGGCCCTGTCCAATTCCCTCGGTGATCGAGCTGCCTTCCGCCTTGAGCTCACCGTGTTGGTAGTAGTTGTACAGTGACGCTCCCATTGGATCTGCAAGACCGATCTTGACGTCGGGGTTTTTCTCTTTCAGCCCGGCTGAAACGCCTGCGACCGTGCCGCCGGATCCAACGGCACAGATAAACCCATCAACCTTTCCATCAGTATCTCTCCAGATCTCAGGGGCTGTGGTTTCTATGTGAGCCTGGCGGTTGGCAACATTGTCAAACTGGTTCGCCCAGATGGCCCCGTTGGGATCGCTTTCAGCCAGTTGTGCGGCCAGCCGACCGGACAATCGGACATAATTGTTTGGATTGCGGTACGGGGCGGCCGGCACCTGTATCAACTCGGCACCCAGCAGACGCAGGGCATCCTTCTTTTCTTCGCTCTGGGTTTCAGGGATGACAATAACCGTTCGGTAGCCGAGCGCTTTAGCCACCATCCCGAGACCGATTCCCGTATTGCCTGCAGTCCCTTCGACAATAACGCCGCCGGGCCGCAAACGGTCGTTTTTTTCTGCGTCGCGAACGATGAAAAGCGCTGCGCGGTCTTTGACTGATTGACCAGGATTGAGAAACTCTGCCTTGCCAAGAATGGTGCAACCGGTCAGTTCGGAAACGTGTTTGAGTTTGATTAACGGCGTATTGCCGATAACATCCAGAACTGAAGTAAATGCGCTCATTGGTGGGCCTCGAAGTGATTGTGCAACACTATTTTGACCGTTGTGGATTATCAACATGCCTTGAAGCAAGAAAATCTGTTTGCCTCAAGGGCGTTCAGAAACAAAAGAATTCCGGATTCTGGTATCAGCGCCCAAACCGCGCTAACGCTGGTAAATGATCTGTCGAACGCTGATATACTCCGAACGAAAACCCGCTTCGCAGTAATGCAGGTAAAACTCCCACAACCTCTTGAAGCGATCGTCAAACCCCATCGGCTTTATCGCTGGCCAGGCGTCCCAGAAACGGTTGCACCACTCCGAAAGCGTGCGCGCGTAGTCCTGCGCAAATTCCCGGTGGCTGGCCAGACTTAGATTTGCCTTTCGGCCGAGGTCCTGAAGAATTTCGTAGGTCGGCAGCATGCCGCCCGGAAAAATGTATCGTTGAATGAAATCAGGGTTGCGGCGATAGCTCTCGAAAGCAGGCTCGTTGATAGTAATGATCTGAAGCCCGGCGCGACCGCCGGGTTTCAGGCAGGCGCTCAGGCGATCGAAATAGCCATCCCAATACTTTTCGCCAACAGCCTCAAACATCTCGATTGAAACAATGTGATCGTAAACGCCACGTTCTTCGCGGTAGTCCTGAAACTTCAGCTCCACACGGTCAGCAAGGCCGGCAGCCTGGATGCGCCGGTTGGCATAATCCAGTTGTTCGCGGCTGATCGTGAGACCAGTCACTCTTGCTCCGATCTCACCAGCCGCGAATTGTGCAAAACCGCCCCAACCGCACCCGATCTCGAGAACATGGCTGTCAGGTGTGATTCCGATTGCGTCGGCCAACGCCTTATATTTTGCCTTTTGGCCGCTTTGAAGGTCATTGGCACCCGTCTGGAAAAGGGCCGATGAATACGTCATGCTGGGATCTAGCCACTTCTGATAGAACTCGTTCCCGAGATCATAATGCGCTGAGATGTTTTTCCTCGCCTGCACTTTGCTGTTTGATCTGAGAAAGTGACGCAGGCGCTCGACAAGGCTGGCTATTCCGCGTGTGCCCTTGGCGACATGGTTGCCGATATCCGTATTGACGATAAAGAGTTCCAGAAAGGCGGGTATGTCCGGGCTTTCCCAATCGCCGTCCATGTAGGATTCCGCAACACCAATGGTACCGCGGCGCAGCGCAGCATAGGGCAAATTCCAGTTTTTCATAAAAAGTTCCGCTCGGGGCCCTGCTTCACTACCTTCCATACGCACATGCCGGCCATCGGGCAGAATAAGGTTCAAGGTGCCGTGTTTGAGATGGGCGACGGAACGTAGCGCAATCCTCGCTTTCAGCGGCAGTCCCCGCGTGAATTTAGCGACGTTGTTTGCCGTAACCAGTTCGAACTGTTCGCGATTTGACGCGTTATTATCTGACTGATCCATCGCCGTGCCTCCGAATGCAACGCTGCCCGTCGACGACTAATTAGATGCTCACTCAAGGTCGTCAGGCGCACAGTTACTGATCCGGAAGACAGACGCAAGTGGCGCCATAGCCGGAAATGCGCCATCGGCGCACGGCTTAAACCAGAGATAGCTGACCGGTAAGGGTCGCGACCAATCCGAACCCAATATGCCTTTAGCTCACGTGCGGTGGCCGCATCTCATGAATCGCGGAACGTACGCGACGCCAGGTTGCCGCATCTTCCGCCTTGCCCGCTGCTTCAAGTTTGCTTGCTTTCTGAGCAGCTGTCGCCTCGGCCTTTTCGCCGTATGCATCGAGCAGCTTACGCGCATGTTCAACGACTTTTGTCGTTCTCATCGGTGCCTCCTTCGAAAACAGGCTTTGTAGACACTCCACATTACTTGGTGTCCAATCAGGGACTAAACACCTGCACATTGACTTATGTAAGGCGGTTGGAGCTCGTGACCAAGCTCACGAGAGTATTGGTTCGGTTGTCCGGGGCGATCCCATCAACCTTTCCCTTTGTTCTAAAGCCGCGCAACTTTATCCGATGCTGCCGACCCCTTTTAGCCGGAGGTCGATGAAGACTCGTTGCTAGCCTAGGTCTTCCACCGCCATCTCGCGAGGGGATGCGGATTGTTTTGATTTGGGCTTTTCGATCGCCTCGGGGCCGCGATGGAATAGAAAACCGACAAACATCGTGAATGTGAAGGCCAAGGCCAATGTCCGCAAAGGGTAGTCGACGATCGAATGAACCAGAATGAAAAGGATTGAAAGGGTAGCCGCCTTGTGAAGCGGCAGATGGATCGTCTCGAGAAAGCGCCAGACGAGCAGCACGAGGAATAGACCAATCAGTGCGGCGGCAAAGATCCCGCCCTCGAATATCAGTTCGAGATAATCGTTGTGCGCGTGATTGACATAGACGCTGAAGATCATTTCGCTGCGCTCGTAGCTCGGGTAGGCGATGAGGAAGTTGCCGTAACCGATACCAAAGGGGAGGTTGTCGAGAATGCCTCGGATTGTTGTCTGCGCGAACTCGCTACGTCCGAATTCCCGATCGAATGTCTCCGCTTGAACACGCGCCCAAAGGCCAATCGTGTAGATCCCAAGCATCACGGTTCCGGCAAGCGCCACTAGAATGCCTGTACGCTGACGCTGAAACAAAATCACAATGCTCAGGACGGTAATCGCAAAGCCGATAAAGACACCTGCCGCAGAGCCAGCGGCAAGCAGTATCAAAAGCGCGACCGTTATGTACAGAAGCAGCATGACCAGCCGGTTGGACTCGATGAAGTAGACGAAGGCGATCGGGATCGAGGCAAAAATCAGGCTTGAGTAATGATTGACGTTAACAAAAAATCCGGCGTTCAGATCATACTGGAAAATATCGGTCACGACCGCGCGGTCAGTGTAAGAATACTGAATGAGACCCGCTGTCAGGTTCAGGACAACACCGGCCAAAAAAAACGGTATCAATCCATAGAGTTGATCGAAACGTAGTTTGAGAACAGCCACCAAAAACAACGACAGGGTTGCGAAAAATCCTGCGACTTCAATTGTCCGCCCCAGACCGAGGCTGATCGTCATAGGCGCCGGTATTGTTGCAATTTCCTCCCTGGGCAATATGCCCTGCGTCGCGCGGATTTGCTCTGTCGAGATTGGTAGCACCTGCAAAAGCAACGATACGAAAGCCACAACGAGAAACCAAAAGACGCGCCGGTCAATAGGCTTGTTCATGCGGCGGATGCAGACGGCAGTCGACGTTGCGACCGCCAAAAGTTGGATTCCCATATCCGTCGTCAGGCCAGCCTCGGTTCCTCCTCCAAACACCAGTGCGGCCAATATCGTTACGCCCAGCAGGTATTTATCGATCTGCGAACTGTCCTCGTGCATCAGGAGCCGATTTTCCGGATGGCAACGTTGCGTATGGTCAGTCCGCCGACATATCGGTAGCGGAAACTCTCGGCAATGAGGTCCGTGCCCATCTCAAACTTCGACAAAAAGCAATCGGTGTCTGGCATACTGAATTCGGATTTCAATATTCTGGACCTGTAACTTCCTTCTGGTATGTCTAAACGGGTGATTATTGCCCTTGGCTCCATGCAAAGAACCTCAATGTAAAGACCTCTTGGGATCTTCAGGTTACTCGCGTCCAGTTCGACGCTTAGTTCATATCTGCCACGCGGCAGGAAAAGACTCTGCTGAACACCCACCTGCCGCACAGGCTTTCCCAGAAACCGAATGTCCAGCGCAGAACTGTCGGCAGTCTCGGGGTCTCCTGATCGGCGCGAAACCGAAACGCCAGGTCGGTCGCGCAGGTTCCAATCAAATGGTCTGGCCGACGGCTCGAGTTCGAAACCCCCATTGAAAACATATCCGTAGTGCAATCGCTCATCTTCGTTGAGCGTCAGAAGAAACAGCCGGTATGCCAAGTCATAGCGCTTGTACCGCAACAGTGCGGAAACGGTGCCGCCAATCTCCCGTGGGTTGGTCTCGGCCGCGTTGCTGTTCAGGTCGAGCTGCAGCCGATACGCGAAATCGACCGTGGCGGGATCACGATTAAGGTATCCGAGAAACGAACCGCGCCAGGGTGGCGTTTCCCCTAATGCCGCCAGGGCATTCTGATAGCCTTGCGGCATGGTCAGCAGGAAAGGCAAGACCGGAGCAAAACTTGAAAACTGTGATGGCCATCGCCGGAAAAGGATATCCAATTTTTCAATGGCCGCTTCGCTGTTGCCTTCCTCGACGGCTCTCCTGAGTGTGCGCTGCAACGCCATCGCCTCGGTATTCGAAAGGGAAAGTGCCGTCTCGAACACGCTGTTTGCATATTCCGTCTCGCCTTGCCGCACCAGCACTTCACCATAAAGGCCGCGGGCACGCGCATCAATCGGCGCATATCGGATTGCATCTCTGGCGACGCCGTGAAGATCCCCGGCAGAGTTTTCGCTTGGTTCGTCGCCCGTAATGTTGAGAAGAAGTAGATCCGCAATTGCGTTAGTGTTCAGCGGATTTATAGCGAGAGCGCGATTCGGATCGGTCTGTCTGTAGTGGTTGCTAAGCCCCGTTAAGGCGACTACGCAAAACGTCACCAGCGCGACGCAAACCAGCGCGAGCCTTTTTGATTGGATTACCGCCTTCGACATTGCTGTTTACCCGCACTCCACCAGCGGAAGCCGCGCTTTCATCGCTCAGTGTATAATATCCTTCCGACATGTATCGGTATGAGTAAGCGTATTCAAACTTGTTTGCTGAAAACCTCGACAGTGCCGCGCCGAACAAATGCCCGCCGACTGTCTTGAGCCTTTTTACCGCGGCCTGGGCAGATTTACGCGTTACGCCGTCAGCTGAAACCACGAGGAGGGTGCCTTCGACCATCCGCGCGAGGATAGGCGAGTCGGAAAGACCCATCACCGGAGGACTGTCCAGAACGACAATGTCAAACTGATCCGTACAGGCCTGCAGCATCATCGCCATTTTTGGCGACGACAGCAAATCCGGTGGGTTGGGAGGGATTGTTCCTGCACTCAAGAATGTCACGTTGGCAAAACGGGTTGGACGAAATATTTTCTGCAGATCTTCGCGGCGGGCCGTGTTGGTTAACAGGTTGGAAAGGCCGATTGCGTTGTCTGTGCCGAACTGGACATGCAGATTCGGCTTTCGCATGTCTGCATCTATGATGAGCACGCGCAGACCGAGCGATCCAAAATCCTGCGCCAACTTGTAGGTCGTCGTGGACTTTCCTTCAGAGGGTTCGGAACTTGTTACCAGCAGCGATCTTGGATGGCCGTCCGTACCGGTGAATTGAAGCGAGGTTCGCAGAGATCGATAGGCTTCCGAGAGCGCTGATTTCTGGTTTGAAAGCTGTTCCGGTATCTGCCCTTCTTCAATCAGCGGCAAAATGCCCAAAACCGGCAGTTTGAGGTCATTTTCGATCTGGTCAGGATCTGAAAATGTGTTGTTCAGCAATTCGAGCAGATAGATGAGCGCAGCGGCCAAAGCCATTGCAAGTGCAAGGGCAATCGCGAGGTTCTTGTTCATGTTCGGGGCGAACGGTGCACCCGGCCTTACGGCAGCGTCGATGACGACGGCATTTTCGCGCTTTATCTCGGAACCTACTCCAATTTCGTTGAGCGTGCCGATCAGGCTATCGTATTGGGCCCGGTTTGAGTCCACTTCACGCTTCAATATTGTGTACTGAATATTCTTGTCCTGAAATGCGGCCTGTTCGGATTCCAACTCTCTCAGTTTAGCTTGCAGATCACTTTCCTTAGCGATTGCCTCATCGCGCTTCAGCCTGATCGAATTGGTAACTACTTCAACCGCTTGGTCTACCTCAGTCTCAAGCCCCGCAATCTCGCGTGACAATGCAACCATCTCCGGAAACTCCGGTTTCAGGATTGCCCGTTTCTGCTGATAGGTGGCACGCAGACCCGCAATACGCTGTTTCAAATTCTGAATGCCTGAACTATCCAGAACCTCTGGCAGACTTGCTCCGCGTCCGGCCTCTATCTGCTGGACCAGTCGGCTGTAATCCAAGCGTTCCTGAATGGCCGCCGAGAGCGCGCTGTTGATTTCCTGTATGTTCGCCGCGACCAATGACATTTCGTTACCGGTGATCGTGATTCCCTCAGACTTCGCATAGTCAACCAGCGCTTGTTCGGATGCCTGGAGCTTGTCCTTCACCTGGACGACCTGCTCCTGTACGAACTCTCTTGCCAGATCCGACGTTTCACTGGTCTGATCAACGCGTTGATCTATGAAGCTTGCTGCCACCTCGTTGGCGATTTCACTCGCCAATTGCGGATCCTGATCCGAGTAGGAGATGGCAATCAGCGTCGTATTCGTGATCAGCTCAGCCGACAGATTTGCCCGCAATCGCCCAATCGCCATTTTCTCGCGCTGCTCAGGCGTGAAGTCGTCAACGGAGCGGGTCTGCTCGTATCCGAATGCACGGGCAAACAAATTGGATACTGCAAACTGGGGCGCCGGAAACAGGAACTTCCGATTGTCAGCAAGTCCCATCTCAAACACGACTCTCTGGGCAAGTGAACGACTCTTCAGCCTTTGCAAAGCGGTGTAGTACATCCTGAAGTCGTCGTAATCTGAAATGATTTCGAGGTCCTGAAATACCTTTGCGGATGGCGCGGAGATTTCCAATTTGGTCGTAGCTTTGTACTGCGGCGTCTGCATCCAAGTGAAAACCACACCTGCGACGATTCCGACACCGATCAACAAAGCGATCAGCCAACGGTGCTTGACTACATACAGAAGTAACGCCAGCGGATCGATACCACTGTCGTCCTCTTCGTTGAGCCGACCATAACCCTCGCGGGATCCGTACCAAGGCGCATACGGTGTCATATCGCCGGACGCGCCTGGGTGCGGTCCGTGACTGGGTACAGAGTGCCCGCCTTGGTTGTTGATATTCAGCATATTCTCACTGCACCCAGTCGTTCACTCGTTAAGCAATCAAGCTGCTATATGCAGGATCTACGGTATAAATGTTGCCGCCCGTCCGGCAACGCCCAGTATTTGTGTCAGATTCTCCATTGCGACTCTCGACGATGACGAAAACACCACCACAACGTCACCGCCGTAAATCGCCGGATCAGGATCTCTACCCGTGCGGATATTCTTAATGCTGTACCTTGCAACCAACTGCTCATCAGCGTAGTCGCGATAGACGAATATCTTCGAGGGATCGGCTATTTTTTGCAATCCGCCTGCTTGCGAAATGATGCTGAGCAGTGTTGATCCCGATGTGACCGGAAAGATGCCGGCCTTGCCGACCTGTCCATTGACCACAACGCGTTGTCCGACAGATTCCTTCACAAATACGCTGACCTGTGGCGATTGAAGGTACCTTTCACCGTAGGCCTGTTCGATCTCAAGTTCCAGGTTAGCCGCGTTCTTGCCGGCCGCTTCGACCTCTCCAATAAGGGGCAGAGATACATTGCCTTCGTCGTTTACCTGTACCGTACGGTCAAGTTCGTTCACCTGAAACACATCAATTTCGAGCAGGTCATTCTTGGCAATTTTCTGACCGCCGCCCGCACTTCCAGGCGCCGGCTCTGGGAGCTCTTCGACAACGCGCAGATTTCCGGCGGTTGCGCCCGGTACGGCTGCGGCACGCATGCTGCTGGTTGCTTCCGACTGACCCGCCGTGTAGCTTTCAGAGCCCGAGACGCAGGCACTTAGGCCGCTACTCAGCAATACAAGCAAGGCGATGCGGCCCGGGATTTCTTTCAACTTTAGTAGGCCCCTCAAAACCCATCTCCTGGTATTCAGTCGTTCGCACGCTGCACGACCCGCTCGACCAAAAATCCAAACAGGTTCTACGCTCCATTCTTACACTTTGTTCGCCTGCAAAAACAGCACTAATTGCAGCTATTCGCGATTTCATCCACCTTGTTGGCCGACTGATTTCCGCGTCCTGGTTGCGCCAATCCCGCTGGTTTGAAGCGATTTTTCTTCAATCCACCTCTGATCCGACCAAAATCAATCAACGCGGTGTGTTGCAACTGTTCCGCCGAAACATTTTTTAAGAACGCATATGCGGCCTTATTCTGAGGCCGGGACTAGTGGGACACCGCTCTTATCACGCCGTAGAGCATGAAGATGCCGGTTCCGATGCCGCCAGCGCGGTCGAATGATGAGGCTTGACCAGAGCCATTGGTTGGTCGAACGCAAATGCGGTCCTCCAATGGCTCAAGGACGATGTCAGTGTTTTCAGGGAGCTGCAGTCTGCACGTCGGTCCCACCGAGACAAGTGCGCTGGATTGTGGGCCGACAATAATCTGATCACCCCGTCGCAGCGGTGTACCGGTTGTGCCCGGTGTAAATCCCGCGGTCTGCGAAACACGAATGTCACCCAGAGCCTCAAGGAGGGCTCCGATAGATTGCTCTTGGTTGCTTGCGTCAACGAGACACAGGCAATCTCCCTCAGTCGTTTGAGCGTATGAAACCGATTTCGGCAGTGAAAACGACAAAGAAATCGCCATGCCGAACAAAGCCGCCCTTATCAAATTCATTGGTCAATCCGCCCTTTTTTATGGAGCACCATCAAGCGTCCACGAACCCGCCTACGACAAATAGGTATTCCATTGGAGTTAACATCCCCTCAAGCATTCACCCTAAGTCCCTTTGAACCATGTTGCTACTTTCTAGGCAAACTGATTTCTATGCAGGATTGCAATCTGCCACGAGCTGTTATGTAGAAAAACTTTGAACCGATATTGTATTATCTCAGCGCGTAAAGCTTATGATCAAAAAAAGTCGCGTCACATAAGCCAATTACAAATCGTAATCGTTCTACGACTTCAGAAAAGAAAATAAGAAATAGCCAATATGAGGCTTCAGTATTTGAATCTTGAAAAATAATATTGGTTTTTGTTTAAAATGCCCAACAAAGAGTGGGAAGATGCTTTCTCAAATGGTTTAGGGCTCTCTGATACATTGGAAGCAGACATCAGATTTGGTCATCAGTGATGCAAGAATACAACGGTTGCTCGTGTCCCGGGCGCGGATTTCGAGGGTAAATTTTTTGGTCAGTCCGATTCGCCATTGCAAGCCGAAGTCGAAAACCCTCCGATGCGTGAGTCATATGTTTTCACTACAAATCGAATCACTATGTTCTTGGATTGATACCATTTGAGATGCCCGTAATCCGATTTCGTTTGTGGCAAGCAATGATTGCGGATCAAATGCGTGACCGTGATTACCTTGCGCCGAAACCGGTGACCATCGTCGCAATGGTCCGCATGGTGATCAATATGTCCAACCAGACAGAGAAGTTCTTTATGTAATAGAAATCAAAATGGAGTTTGGCTCGAACGTCATCGACGTCTGCTACATGGCCCTGATTGACTTGTGCCCAGCCGGTGATCCCCGGACGAACGATGTGGCGATAACGGTAGAATGGGATTGCGCTCTCATACCAGCGTGAAAGCGCAAGTGCTTCCGGACGCGGCCCGATCCAACTCATCTCACCTAAGAAGATATTAAAGATTTGAGGGAGTTCATCGAGTCTTGATTTTCTCAAAAAATGGCCAAGCCGCGTTATCCTCTTATCTTTTTCAGCCGTCATGAAGGTCTCGCGTTCAGACTCTGCATCGGCGGCGTGGTGCTCCATGGTACGGAACTTCCAGACACGAAACACGCGCCCTCGATAACCGATACGCTCTTGGCGAAAAAAAACTGGACCGGGGCTGTCTTTCTTTATCGCAAGCGCGATTAAGACAAACAAAGGCACTGCTAAGGGCAGAAAAAGAATCACGCCTGCGATATCGAGCGTCTGCTTGAATCGAAGGTAGAAGAAATTCGGAAGCAGTGATCCGAGGTTGTTTTCCGAGAGGTGTTCGATTTCGACCTTGCCTGTTAAATCTTCGCTGAGTTGCTTGTAATGATAGACCGGCACGCCATTGACAGCCGACTCCGCAATAAAGGACTCCCATTTTGCGGGCATGTCCGCTCTTAGATCCGCCACAACCCCGTGCGTCGGTGCGCCATCAAGGTGCGGTTGCATGAGCATTTTCCATTCGACCCCCGTTATCGTCGCGAGCTTGTTCGCATTTCCGATAGGAACGATCTCAAACGTCATCTTCGCGTAGCGCTCTGCGAACGTTACGATGAAATGAAACCAAACCTGGACGGTAGCAAAGCTAAAAAGAAGGAAGAAGCGGGAGTAGTCCAATCGGAACAGCAATATAACGCTCAACGCCATCGCGTAAGTTACCGCAAATACCGGCAGGATATAGGATATGTTGGAAATACCTGGATATTTGTTCAGTCGTCGAACGAAAACGTAGCCGGCGGTCACTGCAAAGATCGTTGCGATTAGGGAATTTCGCTGCGACGTTGACGTCAAACCGGAGGCAAATCCCATATCGATCCGAACCAGCCATGGCAAAACGCAGGCCATAACCAGACCTAGCCCGAGTTGAACGCGAATACGGCTGACTAGTGCGGGCTTCCTGACATTGTAGGATGACGTGCCTTTCTCGGCCACGGGATTTTCCGTTTCAATCCTCATGGTCGGCCTTTCCGACAACTATGACGCTTGAGTGGATCGGTGTTTGCTTCCAAATCGAAGGTAGTCCAGCCGAATCCGCCTGGGCAGCCTGTTGAAACCGGGTGCTTCAATCGCGAACCGTCATATTCGTTGATGTTTGCTATAAGCCCAACCCGTCATTTTTTTTATTGCATCCGCGTGCTGACCTTGAAATCAGTGCCGTCTTGGTCTCGATGAGCAGACTAACTCAAGGTTTCATTTGGATAACCATAATACTCTTGGTGTTGTTTCGCGGATCATTGGTCTTACGATCCGTTCAATTTTGATTTCTCCGTTGTAAAAGTCTGCGTGCGCGCATGAAAGCCTTGGCCGTAAAGCCAAGGACAGTACCGTTAGCGCATAATCGTTGCGCGACCTCGGGTTGGTGTTCGCGGCGACAACGATATCGCTGGCCTTCGTTTCACCACGTTTTCAACCGGTACCACTGTAGGGACCCTTGAGTGCAGAATTTCCAAGAGCACACGCACCCGGTGTTTGCCATCCAGACGGTCGATCTTACCGATCATCTCAGCCATTGGGCCATTCAAGATACGGATCTCGTCGCCACAGTTGAGATCGTCACACAAACGCAGGAAGCCTTCTGCGTCGGTCATCTGATGCAACTGTTCGACCAGTCCGTTTGGAACCGGCAGCGGACGTTGCCCGCCCATGATCAGCGATCGAACACCGAAAGTTCCGTTCACAGACCGCCACCTTTCCCGGTCGAGGTCCAATTCAACAAAGATATATCCTGGAAAGAAAGATACGATGCGGTCCGTGTTTCGACGTGCCTTCCGCACAGTCTTAATTCGTTTCGGCAAGTATGTTTGAAAACGCTGCTTGTGAAGCTGCTGTTCTGCAAGGTTTTCTTTGTAAGGCTGTGTCGCTGCTACATACCAGCGCCGACCAGTGGGATGAGTGTTCATTTGTCGCCCTAGTGTTCCGCCCGCGTCGGTTATACACCTTTAGGACGCATCGCGTTACCTCTAAGAGACAACCGTCAGATATTTTTTCAGCTCAGGCAGAAAACCAAGCAAAACCGACGCATCAAAGAGATGAGCACAGAACTGCAATTTGCAAGTAACGGAAATTTTTGACCGACCTGAGACATAGGTGACGTTTTTGGACTGAACCCCGTAAATGAGTCAGTGAAACAGGTTACAGTTCTCTTTAAGGAGGATTGATGTTTCCGACCAAGAAGCCCCGCAGTTTCAGCCGGGATTTCAAGCTGAAAGTCGTC
>JBCCOK010000006.1:0-118743 GCA_039025395.1 Pseudomonadota bacterium | reverse complement strand
TGCCCCCTGACTGCGTTGGCTTGCGCTTGTGGTGGGATGGCACCACGGCACGCAACCCGCCTGGTCAGGAACCAAAATCGCCTCGGTCAAATGTTCCGATCTATCCCAGATTTGCTCTAGAACAACCGGCCAATGCAATCGCTGCTCGACATCGAGAATCCGACCGATCGCTTCGTGCGGTTTGACGTCGACACAAATAGGCATATTGTGCCCAGACGGTTTGGCGGCGCATGGACACAAAATGGCGCACTAATCCGTTGGCTGAGGAGGGGGCATATCCTCATGCGTATTAGGGTAGGTGGATGAGCTTATTGTTCCTTTGGGCTTTGGTCGGCCTTCAGATCAAGCACTACATAGCCGATTATACGCTCCAGTGGCCGTGGATGATTGCGGGCAAGTGTCATTTCAACCGGTCCGGCGGTTATCTGCATGCCGGCATTCATATTCTTCTGACGTTAATCGTACTTTTATTCTGCAACCTATCGGTCGCGGTGATTGCACTTCTTCTGGTGTTTGAATTCGTGGTCCACTACGCGACGGATTATACCAAGGGGAGCTATGATTTTGCGCACAAGCTAAGCGCAAATTCCCGCCGTTTCTGGGTCATCCACGGCGCAGATCAGCTTGTGCACCAGTTTACGTATGCCGTCATCCTGGCCGTCATTGTTTATTCAAATCAGCCCTAGCGTTACTGTGCACCGCTTTTTTGCTTGTCGAGAACGCTTGCAAGGTCCGACGTCGTCAAAGCCAGGCGTCTGGCCAGTTCCCTGATCACTTCAACCGCGACATCCGGAAACTCCTGAATAAGTTCGAGGAGGTTTTCCCGCTTGAGTTCCAGCAAGGTAAGTTGACCGCGGGCGCGAACCGAAGCGGTTCGCGGCACGTCGCAAAACGCCGAAATCTCGCCGAACAGCGCATTCGCGCCGAGCACTGCCACCACGACCTGGTGGCCGCCCGAATCGGATAGGATGTCCGCTTCGCCATTGACGATCAGGTAGGCTGACGTGCCGTTCGACGCCTGCGAGAAGACTTCCTCCCCATCATCGAACACCAATTGCGACGAAGTGTAGGCAATCAGCTTGAGTTTGCTCGGCTCTACGCTCTCAAACAGCGGAACCTTGCGCAGCATAGCCACATCATCATTAAGGGTGCTCATTCAGATCTCCCACTCAATCGCCTATACGCCAATATTCCTTATCACTGAGCCGCGGCTTCCAGCCGTTCTGCCATCTGTTCCGGTGTGCCCTCAGCGATGAATCGTCCGTTTTCCATCAGCAAAATCCGATCAAAGTCATCCCAGCCGCTATTATCGAGCGGCACATAGAGGATCCCCATCTGCCGATCACCTCTCTCACCCGCCAAGGAAACGATATTATGAATGATCTGAATCCGTTCGTCGGCGTCGAGCGCTGATAGCGCACGATTCAGAATAACAATGTCCGGTTGTTTCAACAATGCACGCAGCAGCTTGAGCTTTTGCGCCTGATGGGTGGATAAATTTCGCCCGCCTATGCCGATGTCGAAGGACAGGCCGATATTGAAGATTGTATTTGCAATCCCGGATGATTCGATCAGTTCCTTGATCGATTTCAGCACCCGTTCCCGTGCGCCGATCCGCCGCGCATCGATGCGCCCGAAAAGGATATTGTCGAGAACCGTCAGCGATGGGTTGAAACGGTCGGGATCATGAAAAGCGATCGCATCGACGTCGTCTTTCTGGACTCGCTCGCGCAGCGCGCTGCGCGCGGCAAGCAGGTTCTGCTGCAGTGCTTTGTTGACGAGGCCGAAGCGTGTCTGTGCTTCGCTGTATTCGAATGCGAGGCCGAGCATTCCCTCCACCTGGCTCCGGTCCGCCGACTTCAAGTCCTTGCCTGTGAGATCCTCAACCCATTGTCGCATCCTAAGCAACATTTCGGGCGAGGGGCCTCCTGAACGCTGCAGCAGCATGCTGTCTTCGGCAAGTTCCCCAAACAATTCGACATTGTTCTTTGCGACCCCAAATCCGACGTCAAACAAGGGCGCCAGGAGTTCCGCATCGGAAAGCACGTTTCTTACCAGACGGTTGGCAGGAAGGAGTTTCGGCTCAAACTCTTCAGAAACCGGCGTTCCGAAAATGAGATTCTCCCCGATTGTCAGCTGTTGGCTGTATTTTCCCGGATCGAAGAATTCGACAGCTTCGGCAATTTTCTTGGTTGTTTTGTCACTGGCAAAGCGCTTTCGCGCATCCATAATTCGGGACTTCACGTCGTCGCTGCCTTCGGCACCAAGCTTTCGCAACAATCCATATTCGAGAATATCGTCATACATGCCGACCGTCTCCACGAGAGACAGGAGGCGGGCTGCCGTCTCCTCGTCCGGCCAGCCGGCAAACTCATCATAGGCCTCGGCCGCCTCGACCATTACCTCTGCCCGCTCGTTCAGGTTCTCGTTTTCGAACTCTGCGAAATGGACCGTTGAGCTGGCCGTATCGATGATCGGAAGCGTATCGCCATGGAACGGCAGCGTTTCGGCAAGCGTGGACTTGACGCTGCCGCCGGCAAAAAATGTGCTGCTGTCGGCGTAGCCTATCCGTTGCCCGGTTACCCATTCGGGCAATGACCCGAGATCATTGTCGTCCAAGGTGATCTTGCCGGTGCCGGTCACAAGCAGCCGGGCCGCCAGCTCAGCGACATGTTCGGCGCCTGAATTTGCAGTGCCGACAATAGCGACTGCCTCGTTGCGCCCGATGGTGTTGGTGAAGTCCTCGACAATGGGTTGTTCCTGCGAATCGAGGACTGTGACGTTCTCTAAGGAAAAGCCCTTTGTAATGGGCTTAGGCGCTGCTTCTGTCTCGGCCTGCAGGGTGCCCGAAGCGATGTTCGTGCCTGCGAAGTCGTCAATCGCCTGTTCGTAACGGATCTGGTTGAAGGTGCGTTGCTGGTCCCAGTCAATAATTCCCTTAATGGGAGACGGCAGATCCTTGTAGGCTGCAATTGAGGCCACCAGAGAACCGATATCGAGGCGACCGGTGATGACCAGATAGCCGCCGACAAGGTAGAACAGAAATGCCAGGAACTGGATAAGGAAGTTGTTCAGGAACTTGACCCGGAACTTGCGCTGATAAAGCTCGAACCGGATCGCGAGGATACGGCGCAGCATGTTCCAGACGTAAGCACGCGCGCGGTTCGAAGTGCCGTGCAAATGGACATCTTCCATGCCCTGCACATATTCGCCGATCAGCCCGGCAAGCTTGCGTGCATTTGCCTGCCGCATTCGACCGAGTTGTAAAAGGCGGCGGCGAAGAACCGGGATGATCCATGCCTGAAACAATACGATGGCAAGCGTAATAAATCCAAAAAGGATGCTTTGGAGGAACAGGAATGTCAGGCCAGTTAGGGCCTGCGCGCCAAGAAAGACCGGTGCAGAGAAAGCATCGCCAAAAAAATTGCCGAGCGGCTCGATTTCGTCCTTGATGACGCTTGTGATCTCGGACGGTTTTACGCGTCTGACCTTGGCGATCGGGTAGCGCAGAACGCGGTCGAAAAGCTCGTAACGCAGGCGGCGCAAGAGGCGCTCGCCCAGTTTGCCCTTGTAGGTGTTGATGTAGAGCTTGAAACCGCCGTTCAGTGCGACAGCAAACAGGAACGCAAGGCACAGCCCAATGAGCATTGCCTGCCGGTCCAACTGAATCCCGTCGGATATCGTTATTGTTTGTCCGAAAATGGCTTCCGAGAAAGGCAGATCAAAAGCGAGAAATGGCTGTGTGGATGCGGGCGTGTCGTATCCGACGCCCTGTATGGGACCATTTACGATCAGTTTCGGCAGTTGCAGCATCTGGAAGTAGACTGGCATTGCTGCCAGGACTACAACGAAAATCCATATCTGCTGCTTTCGCGAATGGTTCCAGATGTATCGTAAAAGGCTTCGCTGCAAAGTGTCTCTCTGGCCCTTGAGGGTGTAACACCGCCCGCTCTGTGAAGCGTACTTTCAACGGTGTTCCAGTTCTGTCAAGTCAGGCCACCTTAGCGTGAAGGAGGCTATTCTTGCGCGTCGAAGCGCCATATAAGCCAAAAGCAGCCGGAAAGTACAAAAAGAAATAACGGTATATCCGCACCTCGCCGATCAATCGGATGTGCTGTAGCGCACGGATCCGATTGATTGATAAAGTCGAAAAACCGGTTAGGTTGCTTAATATGAAGGGTTTAGGACTGATTCCTGATCAAGGCTTTTTGCTGAGCGCAAGCGGCGTCTCGCGGCGCTGCACCCTTGCAGTGCTTGCGGCTCTTGCATTGTTTGCATTTTTTACTGCCGCTGCGAAAACGTCCGATGAGGGCGTTGTAGACGACAGGATCCTGTTCGGACAGTCGGCGGCATTTGAAGGCCCCGCTGCATCGCTGGGTATCGATTTTCGTGATGGTGTGCTGGCGGCGTTTGCCGAAGCCAACGCAGAAGGTGGGGTCGGTGGCCGCGCGCTGAAACTGATCAGTTACGATGACGGCTATGAACCTGAGACGTCCATCGAAAACACCCGGAGGCTGATTGAGAACGACGGCGTTTTTGCGCTGGTCGGCGAGGTCGGAACGCCGACGTCCAGATCGTCGCTTCCGCTTGCAGAAAAACACATGGTTCCGTTCGTCGGCGCTTTTACCGGTGCAGAGTTCCTGCGCGATCCCGCGCATGCAACGGTCGTCAATATCCGTGCTTCCTACAGGCAGGAGGCGGAGGCTCTGGTGGATTATCTGACCGGGGAACTCGGATTGAACAGGATTGCCGTTCTCTATCAGGATGACACCTTTGGACGCGCCGGGCTCGAGGGTGCTACGGAAGCGCTCGCTCTTCGCGGCCTCAATCTGGCTACAAGCGGGACATATATGCGCAACACCACGGCTGTGAAGCGGGCCCTTTTGACGATCCGCAACGCCGATCCGCAAGCGGTGATCATCGTCGGCGCCTATCAGCCGGCTTCGGCATTCATTAAGACCGCAAAAAGTTTGGGGATGGCGCCGGTTTACGCGGCGCTCTCCTTCGTTGGCAGCGGTGCCCTTGCCGAAGAGCTTGGGCGCATCGATGAAACCGTCCTTGTCTCTCAAGTGGTGCCGATGTTCGACGATCGGCAATCGCCTCTGGCGGCCAGATTCAGGGCGGCTTTGGAAAAGTCCAATCCAGACTCAGAACCGAGCTTTGTCGCATATGAGGGTTACCTGACCGCAAGGCTCGTGATCGAAGCGCTCAAGCGACTCGGCGCGGAGCCCACACGGCAGGGTTTTCTTGACCTGTTTCGGGCCGAGACGACATTCGATATCGACGGGCTGAGGTTGACCTACGGACCTGAAGACAATCAGGGCTCGGATAAGGTTTACCTGACGGCAATCGGCCGCGACGGTAACGTCATCGAGGTTGCCAGAAAAGGGCAGGAGTGAACGTCGTAAATCCAACAAAAGGCGTTGCTGCCGAGCCGCAACGGACAGCGACCGACAAGCAACCGTCAGACGCAGATGATCGCAGGGGGACTTCGTTTGGCATCAAGGCGCAATTGTCGGCAACTCTGTTTTCGCTTGCGCTATTGACCGCAATCGCATGTGCGGTGGCATGGATTGTTTTCAATCGCATCGACAAGACCGTGACAGATATCACGGTAACAAGCATTCCGGAAATTACGCTGGCTCTGAAAGTTGCAGAGGTGAGTGCCGATATCATCATGGGCGCACCGGCCATTATGGCCAGCGATACGCAGGACGAGCGCAGCCAGCAGAAGCAGCGTCTTGATGAAGCAGGTAATGTCCTGTCAGAGCTTATAAACCAATGGAACGAAAGAGGATTTGCGCCTGAAATTGCTGCCCGAGTGTCGGATTCGGCATCCAGGATCGGTGCAAGAATCGAGATTATCGATCTCGCCGTTGAAAACCGATTGGCCCTTGAGGCGAGTCTTGCCGAAAAGACAGCGGCACTTTCAACTGCGCATCTGGCGTTTCTCGAAACGCTGGAACCGCAGATCGACGATGCGGTCTTCGACCTTGTTATTGACAGTGAAGCCAACAATGAAGCGATCACCAATGCTCTCAAATCCGCCATTTCGAGCGGCACGACCGAATTCAATCGACTGCTGACGGTTCGCGCCAATGGAAATTTGATCGTCAGCCTGCTTCACGATACCGCGGAACGGTTCAACAGCGTCCCGGGCAACCCCATTGTCGATGCGCTGGCGCGCGTGCGCACCCAGATGCAACAGGATCTGGATGATCTTTCCGGCGATTGGGGCGGTGCCGGGCTGCGTGAAGCCTCCGAGGCCATCATAGCGATGGCTGCGAATAGAACAGCGTTTCTTCCGGATGGCTCGAACAGGGATGCCGTCCGCAGCCAACTGGCGGTGCTGGACGGCGCGCATGGCACATTTCTCAATGCGGTCGATCCCGCCATAACTGCTGCCCGGGAGAAGACTGTGTCCGATATCGAAGCGATTGCTGATCAGCAGGCGGACGGGACGACTGAGCTGGTCAAGACGGGATCCTTTCAATTGCTGTATCTGATGTCGCTGCAAGCGCAGGGCAACCTGGCGGCCGGTCTATTGAGCGAAGCAATTGCCGTCAGAAATGGCGATGTGCTGACGCCGCTGGAAGAGCGGTTCGACGCCGCTGCCGGGCAGATGGACAGGGCATTCTATAATCTGACCGGTGCGCCGCGGATGGCAGAGCTGCGCCAGGCAGTCGATACGCAACTGGATCTTGGCCGCGGAGAGGGGAACCTGTTTTTCGTAAAACAGGCACAGTTGCGGGAAATCGAAGTTGCGAGCGATGCCCTTGAAAGCAGCCGGATGCAGGCGACGGCGCTGCGCGAGGCAGTGGCTGAATTCATTATAATCGCCGAGCGCTTTAGTGACGAAACGGCGGCGACCGCTCAGCAGACCATCGAAAGCAGCAAGATCGCCATGCTGCTCATAACGATTGTCAGCGTGATCGGCTCAATCGCGTTTATTGTCTTCTTCGTCGGCCCACGTTTGCTGCGGCCAATCGAAGAGACGACGCAGACCATGGTACGGCTGGCTGACGGCGACACCACGATTGCGATACCCGGTCTCAAACGTCGCGACGAAATCGGACGAATGGCCCATGCGCTAGAGGTTTTCCGTGACATGACGATCGAGGTGCAGGAATCCAATCTGCGCGAGATTGAGACGACCCGGCGTCGACTCTCTGACGCCATCGAAAGCATTTCCGAGGCTTTTTCTCTGTATGATGATCAGGATCGCCTGGTGATCAGCAACTGGAAATACGGATCGCTGGTACACCCCGAGATTGCTGATGAGATAAAGCCCGGTTTGACTTTCAGCGAGATACTCGATCGCGCCATGGCGAACGGCTTCATCGAGGCTGCGGTAGGACGGGAACAGGAATGGAAGCGTGAGCGGCTGGAAAAGCATCGCAATCCGGGGCCGCCTCATATCATGCGGCGCACGGACGGGGTATGGATTCTGGTGAGCGAACGCAGGACTGCGGAGGGCGGCACCGTTGCGGTGTACTCCGACATCACGGAGATGAAGGAACGCGAAAACGAGCTGGCTGAAAAGTCGAAGGCGCTCGAACAACTTTCAAGCCAGCTTGCCAAATACCTGTCACCGCAGATCTACCAGTCGATCTTTTCCGGCGAACAATCTGCCGTTGTGGCAAGCAAGCGCAAGAAGCTTACCGTCTTCTTCAGCGATCTCGCGGGCTTTACCGAAGTCGCCGACCGGCTCGAATCGGAAGACCTTTCTGGACTGCTGAACGAATACCTGACTGAGATGTCCAACATTGCGTTAAGCTACGGCGCTACGATCGACAAATATGTGGGCGACGCCATCATGATTTTCTTTGGCGATCCGGTTTCCCATGGTGTCAAACCGGATGCGCTGAACTGTGCCCGCATGGCCATCGACATGCAAAAACGCCTTGGCGAACTTTCCCAATCGTGGTCTGATTACGGTCTGATTGAGCCTTTGCTTTGCCGCATGGGGATCGCGACGGGGTTTTGCACTGTTGGAAATTTCGGAAGCGAAGACCGGATGGACTACACCATAATCGGCGGTTCCGTGAACCTTGCGTCGCGGCTCGAGCATATCGCGCAACCCGGCCGCATTCTGATTGCAGCCGAGACTTACAATCTTATTCATGATGAAATTCCCTGTGAGGAGCATGAAACGGTAAAGGTCAAAGGCCTTGCTTATCCGGTAAAGACCTACCTGATCGAAACAGACCATGGAGCGGTAGCTGACGAGGAGAGAAACGTCGCCGGTTTGGCAGGCAAGTTGTCGGTTAATCTGGACATTGCAGCCATGAACGAAAAAGATCGGGAAGATGCCGCCCGGATGCTTCAGGAATTGGCTCAGAAGCTCTCTGTAGAGAAACCCGAATGATGAATGCGCCAATGAACCTTGCAGTCGCAATCGGGCTGCAAACCCGCCAGGTTTCCGTGCTCTCAGGGTTATCGCGCCGATGAAGGTCAGTGAAGCGCTCGCGACCCGCATAAGCTGCAGGGCCTTCCTGTCAGACGCAGTGAGCGAGGAGACCGTGCGGGCGATTATCGGCCAAGCGCGCCATGCGCCTTCGGGCGGCAATCTTCAGCCATGGCATCTGTACGTCCTTTCCGGCGGCCCGCTCGCTGCTCTTATATCGGATATCCATCGGAAGATGCGTGACACGCCGCGGGGCGAACCGCCGGAATATGCCGTTTATCCGTCTGACCTTAAGGACCCCTACGAGGCGCGCCGCTTCAAATGTGGCGAGGATTTGTATGCGACGATCGGCATTGAGCGATCGGACAAGTCGTCGCGTATCGCCCAGTTCCAGAAAAATTTCACATTCTTCGGTGCGCCGGTCGGCATGTTCGTCTACATCGACAGGACAATGGGACCGCCACAATGGGCCGATGCCGGAATTTTCATTCAAAGCATTATGCTTGCGGCGCGCGAACACGGCCTTCATACATGCCCGCAGGAGGCGTGGGTCCAATGGAACAGGACCGTTGCAGATCATCTCGGGCCGCCGCCAGAATGGATGCTATATTGCGGGATTGGGCTGGGCCGTATGGATGAAACGGCACCGATCAATTCACTGCGGACGGAGCGCGCGGAAGTGGACGAGATTGCCACGTTCAAGTTCCAGTAGCAGATCGAAGACTATGGCCGTGTTGCAGAGCCGCGCGACAACTTGTCCTTGGCAATTTTCGCCAAAATCTGAAATGAACCGACATCGGACGTTATCCGGCTAAAGCGGAGAAGCAGGTGGGTCTCAGAAACCCTGAAAATGATGATCAGCCGGTTTCAGGCGTTGCGAATGTCGCAGGGCTGGAATTGGCATATGCTGAATGGTACCCGAGTCGGCGGGGCTTGGGACCGACCCTCCTGTTCATCCACGCCACCGGATTTCACGCCAGGATATGGGACCAGATCGTGCGGCGGCTGCCGTTGCGTCACACCATCTGCATCGACATGCACGGACATGGTCTCAGCGACGGCGAACCGATCAGCCATTGGCAGGTTTTGTGCGAGGAACTTACCCAGTTCGTGCGCGCGCTGGATTTGCAGGATGTTATAGCGATTGGTCACTCGATGGGCGGTCATGCGGCAATTGCAGCGGCCGCGGCGCTTCCTGACAGGTTCAATCAACTTATTCTCATCGATCCGGTCGTCTTCCCGCCGGAGGAATACGGTCAGACCGCTAAGCCATTCAACGGCGGTGAGTTGCATCCAACCGCAAAGCGGCGGCGTGATTTCGATTCCATCGAAGCCATGGTCGAACGTTTCAAGAACCGGTCGCCTTACGCGTTGTTTACACCCGAAACGCTTTTGGACTACTGCCGGTACGGCCTTACCAAGAAAGAGACTGACGCCGGATATATGCTTGCCTGCGCGCCCGAGATGGAAGCGAGTGTCTACACGACAAGCCGCACGAACAAGGCGATCTTCGACTGTATTGAGACTGTCCAGCACCCGGTCCTCATTCTGCGCGCTGCCATGGAAGACGATCCGGCGAACATGTCATTCACGTCGTCTCCGACCTGGCCTGGTCTGGTCGATGCGTTTGCTCACGCGCAAGAGATTTACAGGCCGGACCTGACCCATTTTATGCCAATGGAAGCACCGGACGAGATCGCAGCGATTATTGATGCTGTGGCGACCGGCGACTGAAGCCGAAAGCCTTCAGGCCAGGCCTTGCGGTCATTGGGCTGCGATGGCGACATGAGCTTCTCGCGGATTTGGTGATTGGCCGTTCGGTCAGCGTCAACAGACACGTGGTTCACGCGCTCCGGCAGATCGCACTTACAAAACAGTGTTAAAAAAACGGAAGTGCCATCCGCGCAACACTGGAGGATCGCGCGGATGGCGAGGCGCTTGGGAGGTATCCGTCAGTACACGCGCCAAAATCGGTCAGGCGCGAGTAACCGGATATCAGCTTGTGCACAGCCGGACCGGCTCCCGTCTCTTCCGTGTCCTTACTTTCCCCGATCACGAAAGAATAGCCTTTTTCGGCCGCATGAAGGTCCACTTCAACGGCACTGCTTCAATGTGCCTAAAGCGCGAATCAAGAAATGTGGGATTTACCACAAACATTCCAATTTGACGCTGTGGCGCAATTGAAATGCGTATTTTATGTCGAAACTTCAGATGGTTATGTTCAGGAACAATCGGGTGTTCAGGCGTAAGAATCGGCCTGTGCCAGTTGACGCAGGCGCTTCAAGTCCAGGATCCTGATCTTTTTCCGGCCCGAATCCACGACGCCAAGGCGCGACAGGCGCGCCAATTCCTTGCTGACGGCCTCGCGGTGCGTACTTAAACGGGTCGCAATTTCATAGTGGGAAGGGGCTGGTTCGATCAGGGCGGAGTCCACGGCATTGTTCTGTTCGACCATGCGCAACAGTTCGGTGCAGATCCGCTGATGCACCGCCATCGTACTGTATTCGAACATTCGGGCGGTCAGATTGCGGTTCTTGCGCACCAGCATTTCGGCAAGTTTCAGGCCTATTGTCGGGTAGTCAACAACCAGCCTTCGGAACTGTTTTGCATCCATTCGGGCCAGGTAGCTGTCATCGACCGCTTCAATAGCGGCGGATCGCGGTTGTCGGTCGATCGCGGAGAATTCGCCGAACACATGTCCGGCGGGAATTTCGGCATAGGTGACTTCCTTGCCGTCTATCGAGTACCCCTTAGCCGCAACGCGACCTTCAACGATGAAATAGACATCCGTTGTCTGTTGCTTCTGGCTGATCACTTCCTTGCCCCGGGAAATACGCAGCCACTCGCAAGTTTCGCCGATTTCGTTGAGTTGCTCCACTTCCAGATCGCACAGCAAATCAACGAGGTGCAGAAGATTCTTCGCGCCCGATTTCATTCAACCCACCTTGGGCAGTTTTCCAGTTGCGGAATTATAGTCACTACACGGAACGTGCAGCAATAGTTTCAAAGCAAAGTCCCAGCTTGTCTTTGCCGGATTGAGTAGATTTCAGCATTTGTGAGTTATCCCACATTTGGCCACCGCTCGGTATGCCATGAAACAATTGTCCGTAGCTCAGCTACGACCCAACGACATACGATCATTTTCTGGGTAGTTGCCATGTCCCCAATCAGAAAGCTTACCCGCCTCATTTGCCGGTCAGAAACCAGCGGCAGAAAAACAATCAATTCTGCCAATTGCCATGCGTTGCCGGCAGATGAACTCGGATTTGTCCTCGAATACCCCAAAGCGCCCGATTTCGATGCTGCGAGACGCCAGCTGGCGATGGTTCTCGATACGCTGGACTTTATGCTCGAGCCGCTCTTTCCGCTCAGCGCCGACGAACTCTCGCACTTCGCCGTGTTGCGCTTTCCGGGTGTTTCGGCCGGACGTGCATCCGATGCTCTTTTCGCCATCGCCTATGAGCTTGGTGAGAAGATTGACCTTGTCTCCTGTGAGCCATGTATTGGCGAACACATTATGGCGGTACCGGAGCCCGAAAATGCTGACGAACGAAGGCAGGGCGTGTCAAACTCCAATGATCTGGATGCGATAAAGAGGGAGTTGCGCCTCGACAAGCGGTGGGCCCTTGCAAACACGCGCGTCTTTGAAGCCTGGCGGCTCGCCCCGGATCTGGGTAAGGATATTCTGATCGCGCAGCCAGATACCGGCGTCGCACGCCATCACGAAATTGCATCGAACAGCCTGCGCCTCGATCTTGCCGCCGACATCATCGGCGGCGTTGATGATCCGACCGACCCGCTGGATCCGGACACCGCAGCGCCTGGTCATGGCAGCGGTACCGCCAGTGTTGTTGTCGGACGCCGCACCGGAGAAATCAGCGGCGCTGCGCCTGGTGCCAAGCTGGTGCCGATCCGATGTATTGAAGATGTCACCGTGGTCAATCCAACGCCGGTCGCGCGTGCTGTCAACCATGCCCGCATGTCCGGATGCCATATCGTTTCCATGAGCCTTGGGGGATTGGGCAGCGTCGCGCTGCACAATGCGGTCAAGAAAGCTGTGGATGCCGATCTTATCGTCATTGCAGCTGCGGGCAATTGTATCGGGCTAACCGTTTACCCGGCCAGATACCCGGAAGTCATCGCCGTCGCGGGAACCGATATCAATGACGGCGGGTGGCAGGGCACGAGTGTCGGGCGGGCGGTCGACGTATCGGCACCGGCTGAAATGGTCTGGCGCGCCAAGCATGATATGAGCACCGGCGGACGGCCAATTGTCGCCGAAGGCGAGGGCACGTCCTACTCGGCAGCACTGACGGCGGGCATTGCGGCCTTGTGGCTCAGCCGCCATGGGCGGGACAATCTGATCGCCGAGGCGAGAGCGAGAAATACGTCCTTGCAGGAGTTGTTCCGGGCTGCCGTGCGCCACACGGCCCGTGTTCCAGTCGGATGGAACAGCAGCAGGTTGGGTTCGGGCATTATTGATGCTGAGGCGCTGTTACGGCTGAATCCGGCCGATATTCCGCTTACAACAGAAGTTGCGCATAGATCGAGGTCGAGCCTGTCGGAAGTTCAGCGGCTGGTGTTTGAAACGACGCGCAAGAAGCCCGAAAGCGTCAATTTCGACTGGCCGCGATACCAGGCTGAAATTGCAAACCTGGCTTTGCGGCTGGCCCATATCCGGGCACGCGGACATGTTCAGATCGCCAGGGGACCAAGGCGCAGGTTTGCAGTTTCGGAATGTTTGCGCAAAGCGGTCGATGCATCGGGCGATGCGGCGCTGCGTGACCTGACAGCAAACTTCGAAGCCGGCCTCACGGAGTAGCCGTCTGCATCCGGTCAAAACACGCCGCGCCGCATGGATGAACTGGGCGGCCAGTCCGCCTCTGCGCAGATCGGACCGTCTGAAACGCCGGAGTAAAAACTGGCCTTTTGGTACGGTTCGGCGGTTTCCTGTCTTTGTTCAAGGCAGCCTTGCTTCGGAATGCTTTGAGAGTTAGTGGCCGATAACGCCCTAAACCAGCACTTTCAATCCGTACCGCTCGCAAAGCTGGCGGTGTTCGTCGATATCCTGTTCGAGCAGTGGACTGTCCGGATTAACGGACGCGGTAATCGTAGCGCGCTGGGCTAGGCCTTGCGCGATGAGGCAGGGGTTTTTAATACTGCGGCCGATATCGATCGCCTCGTTGATAGCCGGCAGACTTCGCTCGATCGCGCCCGAATGAAATAGGGCTTCAGCATATCCGGAATAAAGGTAGTAGATCTCAAGTCGTCCGGTTCTCAGATGAAGAGATTGCCTGAAGCAGTTCTCAACCAATGAAAGCGCCTCTTCCGCTCTGCCGCCCCGTGCCATGGCGACCGCAAGCAAGCCGGTCACATGCGGTTTGGGAGCATCATAGCCGTGCCTGTCGATCAGCGTCATCGCCGACTGCAGATATTGTATCGCCTCGTCGGTGCGACCCATCATGACAAGATTGCGGCCGATCGCATTGAGTGCGATCACTTCGGAATAGAAGCTGCCGCATTTTGTGGCAATTTCGAGCGCTTTTTGAGAGTGTTCGAGAGACTCGTCATAGGCGCCGGTTTCGGTCAGGAACCAGCCGAGAAAGGCGCGCGATATCGAGGCCGGGATGCCGGCAGCGCCCAGTCGTGCCGTTTCAAGTTTACCGGTCAGCCGCTGCTCGCACAGTTCACGCTGCAGTTCCATCGCCCGCTCTACGTCACCTGTGGCATGATGCAGCGCTGAAAGCAGATGCTGGGCGGAAAAGATATGCGGCAAGGAGTCGAGTTCCTTTGCCATTTCCAATGCTTTTGTGGCGCGATCAATGCCGCGCGAATACCGTCCTTCAAACCAGTCGACCATTCCGACCTGGCACATGATGGCGCAGATCTGCCCTTTGTCGGCGTGCTTCATGGCCAGTTCCATGGCACGGGGAAGGTGGCGATGCATCTTTGAGAATTCGCCCAGTTGCAGCATCGGTACACCGACCATCTGGGTCAGCTTGACAAATGTTTGTTCGGCCGGTTCCCCAATGCGCTCGATACACTCAAGGGCTCGGTCGAACGTCAATTGAAGTGATCGTCCCGCAGCGCTTCTGATTGCCCTGTCGCAGGCCAGCAAGAGGAATTCCAGCGCGTCCGCATCATCACCGGCTGCTTCTGCATGGAAAGCAAGCCGTTCATACTGGCTGCCAAGGTCGGAGTAGGTGGACTTGATTGCGTCCACTGCTGCGCGATGGACTTCGGCACGACGGGCGCGCGGCACAGTTATCGAGCAGGCATCAGCTATAATAGCGTGGCGAAAGCGGACCGAAGATCCGGATACCGGGTGCGTAATTGCAAGCTTCTCGAGCTCGGCAAGTGCACCCGACAATTGCGGCCCATCCATACCGAGAACGCGGCGCGCAAACTCCAAATCGACTTCCTCGCCCAGTATACTCAATCCCTGGGCGCAGCGTTTGGTTTCGGGCGGCAAGCGGTTCATCCGGGCATGGATCATCGACTGAACGGTCTGCGGAATCGCCAGAATTGACTCGTGGTCGCCGGCATTGATCGAACAGGCGAGTTGCTCAAGAACAAATGGAATCCCGTCCGAATGATCGAGAACCTTTTCCAGATATTGTTCGGGAGGAACACCGTCCGGCCACAGCAGGTCAGCCAGCTCACGCATGTCTTGCCGTGACATGGGATCAAGCCAAAGGACGGTATCGGCCAGGGTCTGTGCGTCGTAAGCTGCTTCGGGGCGTGCCGTCGCCAGGACAAACACGGGTTGCTCGAAGGCAGCATTTTTTAACAGCTCAAGGCACAGATGGCTTTCGGGGTCGACGAGGTGCAGATCCTCGACAAGAAGCATGAGGCGACCCTTAGGCGCGACCTGCGCGAATGTTTCGACAAGAGAATGGGCGGTCTCTTTTGGCGACAAATCCGCCTTCGCGCCCATGCGGCGTTGGCTTTCGCCGGTCAGGTTGAGCGCTTCGACAAGTTCCGGCGAAATCTCCTTCACGCCTGCTTCTTGCAGTTTATCGAGCAGTCGTTGACGCGGTGCGGTTTCGCTTAGGCTCAGCGAACTGAGAATTAAACCACGGAACACCGCAAACGGCGTGGTGCGTTTGCGCATGTCGCCGCGATACACAAGCAGGCGATCCACGGATCCCTTTGAAAAGGCATCTTCGATGACGGCGGCGGCAAGACGGCTCTTTCCTATGCCTGGCTCACCGACAATGGCAAAAATCGCGTTCTCGCCCGCGTTTTCCTCTATCGCTGTTGCAATGGTCTTTTGCTGCCACTCGCGTCCTATGATCGGCAATGACTGGGCGGGCAATTCATCGAATGCGCGATTGTGAACCGGCGCGGAGCGCATCTCGAAAACGCGAGAACCGATTTCGCCAAGAATTGGCAAATCAGGCCGCTCGACGATATCGAAATCGGTGCGGCGCAGCCCGACTGTGTCCGAGCTCACGAGTATTTCTCCGGGTTGCGCGCTTTTCTCAAGGCGCGCCGCCAGATGGACCGTGCCGCCGACGAGATCGAGTTGCGAGCCCTGCTTCAGTTCCAGACGCCGCAATCCGACCAGGCCGGAATGAATGCCAACGCGAAACTGTAGAATGTCGTTGGCCGGACCAAGGACAGGTTCGCCGCCCAAGCGGTGCTGAATGTGCCAGGCAGCAAGACAAGCCCTGTCGGCATGGTCTTCAAGTGACTCCGGCCACCCGAAGACAGCGACGCCGCCATCGCCTGCAAAGCTTGTCAGCAATCCGCCAGCATCCTCCACCGCCGTTCGTATGTGGGTCAGCACGTTGTTGACCATCAGTTCGGCGTCATCCGGATCAACGGACGCAATGCGCCCTGTTGAACTCACCGTGTCAACGACCAAAACGGTCACAATGCTGCGTTCGGGGTAGGCCATGATGTGCCAAGCCAGGGCATCCGAATTCGGGGTTTTCCCAACTGTTGCCGTGAGATAGCTCGGGAAAGCAGTAAAGTTATTCACTCAAGCAATGCAAAATCGAGGAGGCGCCGGCGTAAACTACTCCTTATTCGTATATTAAAAGAGTTTATTCTCCGCCCGCCCAATATTACCAGATAGACATATGTCATGTCACTGGTTTGACAGAATCGAATTCTAGAGAAGGTGATATGCGAGGCCTACCGGAATTAGCTCCAAGGCCTGATACTCTCCAGTAGTGTTTTGATTTCGGTGGGCTGCATCCGCCTCACAGGCGAAGCCGGATACCACGCCCGGTTGTCAAGGGGCGGTTGCGAACGGACTCTCGGTTCAGCACGTAGAGTCCGCTGCCGACAACAAGGACAATGCCGAAGATGGTGGTCGTTGGCGGATATTCAGCCCAGATCACAACACCCCAAAGGACGGCAAGCGGCATCGCCACGAATTCAAACGGGGCAACGGCGCTCGCAGGAGCAATGCGATAGGCTTGCGAAAGGCAGTAAAATCCAACCGCGGCTATGATGCCGCAAATGGCAATAAGCAAACAGTCGAAAAGTCCCGGCGTCGACCATGCCCCCAACAGGAAATCAAAGCTCTTGTGTTCGATCTCGGTATCGATTCCATCGCTGAAAAGGAATCCAAAGAAACCGCTTACGGCAACAAAAACGGCCATTGAGAGAAAGGCGAGACTGGTTCCGGTTTGTGTCTTTCCGATACGCCGCGCAATGATCTGACTGAGTGCGTATGACAGGGCAGCGAAGACCGGCAAAAGTGCGACCGCGTCAAGCAGGCCGGAGCCTGGGCGGACGATTATAATGACGCCGGAAAATCCGATCAGGACGGCAGCCCAGCGCCGTGCTCCGACTTTTTCTTGCAGAAAAAGCGCAGACAGAACGGTCACGATCATCGGTGATATGAAAAAAATCGCCGTCGCGTCGGCGATCGGCATTGCGACCAAGGCCATGTAATAGGTTGTGTAGGACATGAGGCCAAGAAGACCGCGCAAGAGATTCAGTCTCGGGTGCTTTACATTCAAAGTTGAAAAGCCGCCACTGAAATAGACCATCGCCGCCAAGGGTACGAGCGCGACGAGGCCGCGAAGAAAGACAATCTGCGATGCCGGATAGGAACTGCCAATCCAGCGGATGATGACATCCTGAACGCTGAAAATTCCCATACCGAACGCGATCAGCAGGATGCCCACAAGCGGCGCGTCGCTGACCGTTGCCGGCAGGTATGGCGATCCACGCGCGATGGGTCGATTGGCGAAGGTCATGCTGCTTCCGTCTGCGTGTGGACATCTCAGCGGCAGATTGACGCCAATCAAACGATTTGAAAAACGATATTACTTTGTGGTTTTAATTCAAAAATTCGATCATCCGACGGGATTTGCTGTATGAACCTCGATCATATCTGGACTTTTCTCGAAGTCGCCAAGACAGGCAATTTCAACCGCGCTGCAGAGAATCTGAATATTACCCAATCGACGGCAAGCGCTCGTATCAAGGCGCTTGAAGACAGGATCGGACATCCCTTGTTGCACCGGAGCCACTCCGGTTGCGAGCTGACTGGCTCGGGTGCGCAGTTTTACCAGTATGCGAACGGCATACAGCGTTTGTGGCAGAAGTCACAGCAGTCGGTGGCCTTGGAGCCGGGTTTTCGCAGCGTCCTGTCGATCGGCGCACAAGTGAGCCTTTGGGAAAGCCTCGTGATCGACTGGATGGCATGGCTCCGCGAACAGATGCCGGACGTGGCACTTCGCATTGAAGCCGATTACTCGCCGAGTCAGATGCGGCAGCTTTCCGACGGGCTTCTCGATGTGGGCATCATGTATCAGCCGCGAAACACACCGGGGCTGGTGGTGGAAAAACTGCTCGAAGAAAGACTGGTCCTTGTCGGGACTCGCAAACGTGGTGTTTCTATGGACTGGGTCGAAGACTATGTTTTTGTCGATTGGGGCGACGTCTTTCTGGGCGCGCATGCCGAAGCGTTTCCAGATATCAAAGCCTCTGCGGTTTCGGTTGGCCTCGGTGCACTCGGTCTTCAATACATTCTGAAATATGGAGGGTCCGGCTATTTTCCGCTGCGGATCGTGCAGTCGCTGATTGACGAAGGCAGGCTTTTCAAGCTCACGGGTGCGCCGGTCCTTGTGCGCCCGGCCTATGTGGTCTACCGGAACGACCCGCTGGACGAGACGGTCCTTAACACCGCGCTCAAAGGTCTTCGGGAAATCGCCGTTCACGAAAACGGTTAAGGCTTCCGATTGCGCATTTGGGGATCGGCCCCAGTCTTGCGCACCGAAAGATTTTCGTGCCGCTTCACAGAGTAAGAAATCTAAGTACTGCTTCCCGCATTTCGGGCGTCTCAACGTGACCGGTGTTGATAGAGCGTTGCACCGTCAGTTCATCTGGTGCACCGGCACGTTGATAGGCTCCGTGAAGCGTCGCCAAAGCCGGTTCGATTGCGGCCGCGGGCGTCAGCGGATCGAGGCAACCATAGGCAACGAACTGCGGACGCGGTGCGATCATTGCTGCAATGTCCGCCATGTCGCATCGTTGGAGCAATCCCGGGACGGTCATGTAAGGGCCGTGCAGGTCGTGCGCTCCGCTTTCAATAAGCGGCTGCATATTGGCAAAGGCGCACAGGTGAGCCACGCCCGAAATCCTCTGATCCAGTGCGGCAAGCCAATAGGCGTGGGTCGCACCCATGGAGATTCCAAGCGTTGAAATGCGTGCGGGGTCGACATCCTGCCGCGACGTCAGGTAGTCGAGGCAGGCTGAAAGGTCCGCAAGCATTGCGCCCATCAAAGTCGTGCCGTTCCACAGCGCTGCCTTCGCCAGCGCGTTTTCGCCGCCTTCATGCTGCCGGCTGCCGAACCCCGGCATATCGGCGCAAAGCACGGCAAAACCGCGCGCCACCAAATCCGGTCCGAAAGGCGCATGCAGTGCAGGCCGTCCGGTTGCCAGCTCGGCCCTGCCAATGTCGTAGCGTTTCCCGTGTGCATGACAGTAAAGGATAGCCGGGTAGCGCCTTCCGCTTTCCAGCGGCCGCATCAGCGTCGCCGGCACAACGCCCGTGCGCGTTTCGATTTCGATCTCCTCTTGGACGAAACCGGATTCGGCTTGCTTGTCGCGGATCCGGAAGCCTTTCAGCTTCGGCGCTCCCCCACGCATGCCGAGCAGCTCCCAGATCGCCTCAGTTTCGATTTCAAGCATCGTCGGCGGGTCGTCCGTTTGTCCATGGGCATGGTTGCTGCCTCCCAGTTATAGGGCTAAATCTGTGATACCAGGAGAGAGCAATGAAGCAAACGTGGCGCTGGTTCGGTCCGGCCGACAAGGTATCCATCAGCGATGCACGCCAGGCCGGCGCACAGGCGGTCGTTACCGCGCTTCATCATATTCCATCGGGTGGCGAATGGCGGTCGGAGGAGATTGAGCGGCGGAAAGCCGAAGTTGCTCTGATGCGCGATGGTTCGCCAAGCGGTCTGAAATGGGAGGTGGTCGAAAGCCTGCCGGTTTCCGAAGCGATAAAGACACAGACCGGCGATTGGCGCGGCGATATTGAACGCTACAGGAACAGCCTCACCAACCTTGCTGCCGCTGGAATTGAGACCATCTGTTACAATTTCATGCCGGTCCTCGACTGGACCCGCACGGAGTTGGCCTCGCCGATGGCGCATGGCGGGACGGCGATGCGTTTCGATCTGGTCGATTTCGCCGCCTTCGATATCTACATCCTCGGACGCAAATCGGCGTCCGAAGACTATGATGATGACGTCGAAGATGCAGCGCGCAGCCGCGCCGACGCGATGAGAGATGCGCAAGCTTCACGGCTTACAGCCAACATCGTTGCCGGTCTTCCGGGCGCTGCCGAGCATTGGACGATTGCTTCACTGCGTGAGAAGCTCGATGACTATGCAATGATTGACGCGGACCGGCTTCGCCGCAACCATATCGATTTCCTCTCCGAAGTCGTGCCGCATGCGGAGCAAGTGAATGTTCGTCTGTGCTGCCATCCGGACGATCCGCCCTTTCCCCTGTTAGGACTCCCTCGGGTCATGTCGACTGCGGACGACTTCAACAGTCTGCTGTCCGAAGTCGACAGCCCGTCTGCCGGCCTGACGTTCTGCACCGGGTCGCTTGGCGCCCGTGCCGACAATGACATAACAGGTATGATCAAGACCTTTGGGCCACGTATTCATTTCATACATCTACGCAACGTGACCCGGGAGGGTGAGGGCGTTCCCTGTTCGTTTTTCGAAGATGAACATCTGTCCGGCGATACGGATATGGTGGCGGCGGTGGCTGCTCTGCTTGGAGAAGAGCGCCGGCGGCGCGATGTCGGGCGCAGCGATCATGTCATCCCGATGCGACCCGATCACGGGCAGGATATTCTCGATGACCTTTACCGTGGCGCCCAGCCCGGATATCCGGCCATCGGCCGTTTGAAGGGTCTTGCGGAACTGCGCGGCGTCATAGCGGCGCTGGAGGCCGACGGATAGTGTTTTTCGATTGGTTCAAGGATGCTGAATGCGTGTCACGTGCCGCCTCACGGGTTCGGATCATGACGTGCAAGATTCGAGCGTTTCCGATCCATTCCGCTGCAGCGCGCGTGGTCATTGAAAGCATTGCATAGTGATGACCGAAAGCGCACCGCCGCCTTGCGGGCTGAAATTATGTATAATAGTAAAAAACAGGATTATGGGAGGAGTTCAAAATGAAAATGCGACTATGCAGAGCCCTGATTTTTGGTACCGCTGCCCTCGGATTGATGGCCGGAAGCGCGCTGGCGGAGACCGAGCTGCGAATAACCTGGTACAATGACGGCAACGAGGGCGAGGTGATGCGTGGGATCCTCGACCGCTACGAAGAGGCCAATCCCGAAGTCAAAGTGGTTCTCGACGTGGTCCCCTACAAAGCTATTCTCGAAAGCCTTCCGGTGCAGTTGGCCGCCGGTGAAGGCCCCGACATGGCCCGTGTTACCGATCTGGGCGGCCTGTCAGAGCACTATCTGGATCTGACGCCATACATTTCAGATCCATCCTATTGGGAAAGCAATTTCGGACCCTTCCTGAAGTGGAAGCGTCAGCCGGGCGACGACAAGGCGATCTCCGGCTTCATGACCCAGCTCACGGTCACCGGCCCCTACGTTAACAAAACGCTTTTCGAACAGGCCGGTGTCGCACTGCCGGGCGAAGGCGCGACATGGGACGACTGGGCCGCCGCATCGCGTGAAGTGGCGCAAAAGCTCGATATTCCGATTCCCATGGCATGGGACCGTTCCGGGCACCGTGTTGCGGGACCGGCCATCTCCATGGGTGCGAAAATGTTTGACGAAAACGGCGAACCCGCGCTTGTCGACGATGGGCTGAAGGCTATGGCCGCCAAGCTCCATGAATGGCACCAGGACGGCACGATGCCGAAGGAATTGTGGGGTTCCGTATCGGGATCCCAGTATCTCGGCGCCAATGAGGATTTCGCCAACGCCAACGTAGCGATGTATATGAGCGGCTCTTGGCAGATTCCGCAATTTGCCGACAAGATCGGCGATGCTTTTGACTGGTGGGCGGTGCCTGCGCCTTGCGGCCCTGAGGCCTGCACCGGCATGCCGGGCGGGGCAGCTCTCGTCGCACTCAATACGTCCGAGCACCCCGAAGAAGTCGGCAAGCTGATGGACTATCTTTCCAGCGAGGACGTGCTGAACGAGTTCTACGGAAAGACGTTGTTCATTCCAGGCCATCTCGGACTGGCGGCAAGCGGCGTTGAGTTCGACACCGATGACCCGCGGGCAAAGCACGCACTGGAGACCTTTGCCGCCGCGGTGCCCAGCATTTCTCCCACCGCTTTTGATCTGCAGGGCTATGTTAACAACCGGGTGATGTTCAACGCTTTGATTTCGCGGCTTGGCGAGGCAATTGTCGGCGAGCTGACTCTGGAAGAAGCCTATGACCGCATGAGTCAGGATATCGAGCAGCAGATCGCCGAAAAGCAGCGGGACGGCTGACCGGGTCGTCTCGGGGCGTTAAGCCGATAAGCCGGGCGCAGCCGTATGGTCGCGCCCGGATCGCTCACATAAGAACCCGGTTTGAGTGAATCCATGGCGCATCGCACACCAGTAGAATCGGACGAAATCCGCTTCGGTGAGCGGCTGAACGCCATAGCGGCATGGCCCGTTCGGATCCTGTTCGGTCTCCTCGACGCACCTTTCAGAGCCATCCAGCGCCTGATCGGCATCGGGCGCATGCCCTACATTTTTCTGATCCCGAACCTCGCTTTTTTCGGCCTTTTCGTCATCGTTCCGCTGATTATCAATTTCGCGTTTTCAGTGACTGGTGGCGATGAGCTTTTTCTGGAAGACCGCGTTTATGTCGGTGGCGAGCAATATTCATACCTTGCCGACTGCGACAACTTTCTCGACCCGCAAAGCTGCCGGGAAGACCGGTTCTGGCGCGGCATCTACAACACCTGTATTTTTGTCTTCTTCCAGGTCACCTTCATGGTTCTGTTTTCGCTGATTACGGCGTTGATCCTGAACCGTGAGATCCGCGGCCGCGGTTTTTTCCGCGCCGCTTTCTTTTTTCCCGTCTTGTTGTCGCCGGTCGTGGTTGCGCTGATCTGGAAGTGGATTCTGCTGCGCGACGGGGTACTCAATGCGGGACTGACGTCGCTCGGCTTCGAGCGCATCCTTTTCTTTGTCGATCCGAACTGGTCGATGTTCTGGGCGATCTTCGTGTCGATATGGGCCCATATGGGCTTCTACACGCTTATCCTTCTTGCTGGGCTGCAGGCGATCCCGCCAGATCTCTATGAAGCCGCGGAAATGGACGGGACCAAGCGCGAACGTGTCTTCTGGCGTATCACGTTGCCCTTGCTTTGGCCCAACCTGCTGGTCGTGATCGTTCTGGCTCTGATCAAGGCGGTCCAGATCTTTGACGAGGTATTCGTGCTTACCGGTGGCGGCCCTGGTACGGCGACGCAATTCATTGTCCAGTACATCTATACGACCGGCTTTGCCAACCAGGTTCAGAATTTCGGCCTGGCGGCGGCCGCTTCCGTGGTGCTTGGCGTCGTGTTGTTTGTTCTGACGCTGGTGCAGCTTGCGGTGACGCGCCGCAAGGAGGATGCGTAACATGGCCGACGCACAAACCGTTTCGACCGGCAGACTGTCGCAAATGCTCACCGCACGTCGTGGCGGCAAATCCTGGCATTGGACCGATGTCTTTACCTATGCCTATCTGGCGTTCGGCGTTTGCCTGATGTTCGGACCGGTCATCTGGCTGGCGTTGTCATCCTTCAAAACACCCGCCGGGCTTCAGGAATTCCCGCCGACGTTGCTGCCACTGGGACAGATTGAAGTGGAAGTTGAGGGTTATGAGGAGGCCCTGCCGCTCTTCAGGGTTACGATGGAAGACGGCAGCGTGCGCGAACTGGCGCAGGTTCGCCGTATCGGCATTATCGCACAGATGGTCGATCCGGCCGATCCCGGCACCTCGTTGCGTGTTCCCATCGATGCGCGGGAGCCGATCCGCGAGTTTCGGGTTGCTTGGGAGAACTACACCAATCCCCTGGAGCGTTTCAATTTCGTCACCTACCTGAACAATTCGGTGATCGTCACAGTCGTTGCGACACTGGTCACGCTTCTCATCAACTCCATGGCGGCTTTCGGCCTTGCCATTTACGAGTTCAGGGGGCGCAACGCCGTCATGCTGTTTGTGATCGGGACCTTGATGATCCCCATCACGATCATTCTCGTGCCCGCCTATTTGGTGGTCACGCAACTCAATATGGTCAATACGCTGTGGGCGGTGATCCTGCCAGGCGCGGCGACGCCAACGGGCGTTTTTCTGCTGCGGCAATACATGCTGACCTTGCCGCGCGATCTGATCGAGGCCGCACGCATGGACAAGGCCAGTGAATGGGCCATCTATTGGCGCATCGTACTGCCCCTGTCATTGCCGGCCATTGCTGTCCTCGCGATTTTTTCTGTAATGTGGCGCTGGAACGACTTCCTTTGGCCGCTTGTGGTGCTCAACCGAAGCGAGGTCTATACCCTTCAGATCGGCCTGAACGCTTTCCAGGGCGAACTCGATGTGCAGTGGCACTATGTATTGGCGATGACCGTGGTAACCCTTATCCCGGTGGCGCTCGTATTCGCCTTCCTGCAGCGCTTTATCACCACCGGGATCGCGTCGACGGGGATGAAATGAGTTCGGTCCGACCGCTGATCCTGTTGGATCCGCATCCGCGGACCGAAGCCATGGTGTTTACCGATGACGTTGCGGAAGCGCTCGAAAGGCAAGGACGGCTGGTAAGCCATTTCGGCTCGCGTGCGCCCGACAGTCTCGTTGAGCCGTTGCTCGACGAGGTGGTGATTATTATCGGCCAAACGGCAATGCCGTGCGAACGTTTGAAGCGCGCAGGCAATCTCAAGGCGATCATTAATGTAAAGGGCAATTGGGAGCCTAACATCGATTACGCGGAAGCGCAGCGGCGAGGCGTTCATGTGCTCTCGGCCGCACCTGCCATGGCCCCAGCCGTGGCGGAGTATTGTTTGGGGCAGGCGATCGCGCTGGGCCGTGGCTTGCCGGCTGCAGACCGCCTTTTCCGCAGCGGTAAGGAACACTACGGTATCGCCGGCAATTCTGGTGCCTACGGCCTCTATAATGCGCCGATCGGCCTGATCGGCTACGGCAATCTCGGCAGCGCTCTGGCGCCTCTCCTGCGGCCGTTCACGCGCCGCATAATGGTGCATGATCCGTGGCTTTCGGATCGTTACCTGAAGGCGCAAGATGTTGAGCCAGCAGCGCTGGACGAATTGCTTGGAATGTCCCGTTTCGTGTTCGTTCTTGCAGGCGTCACCAGCGAGAATGAGGGGTTTCTCGACCGCGAGCGGCTTGAGCGCGTTCAAAGAGATGCCAGTGTGATCCTGGCCTCACGCGCCGAGGTGGTCGATTTCGATGCATTTGTCGATCTTGCGTCATCGGGGCGGTTTCGTGCGGCGATTGATGTGTTTCCCGAAGAGCCGGTGGCGCCGGGGGATCGTGTGCGCACGGCCGATCATGTTCTATTTTCGGCGCATCTGGCAGGCGGTGTCGAAGACTCCTACCGGCGTATTCGTGAAATGATGGTTGACGACATAAAACAGATTCTTTGTGGTCGGCCGCCCATGCACCTGCAGCGTGCCGATCCGCGCCAGGCGGCAATGGCACGAAGCCGCTAGACCGGGAGAGGTTCAGAGTGACGGAAATTGTTCTCAAGGACGTTCGCAAGGCCTACGGCGATGTTGAGGTCATTCACGGGATCGATCTCAACATCGAAAGCGGCAAATTCGTTGTGTTCGTCGGTCCGTCCGGGTGCGGAAAGTCCACCTTGCTGCGGATCATCGCGGGACTGGAAGGGGTGACATCCGGCGATGTTCTGATCGATGGCGATGTGGTCAATTCCGAACCAGCCTCGGAACGCGGCTTGGCGATGGTCTTCCAGTCTTACGCGCTCTATCCGCACATGTCGGTCTACAAGAACATGGCGTTTGGCCTGGAAAACTCGAAAATGCCTAAGGACGAGATTGACCGCCGCGTCAACGACGCAGCCGCCATGCTGCAGATTACGCCCTATCTCAAGCGTCGACCGAAGGCGCTTTCGGGCGGGCAGCGGCAGCGCGTCGCAATCGGCCGCGCCATTGTCCGCGATCCGAAGGCCTTTCTGTTTGATGAGCCGCTGTCAAACCTGGACGCGGAATTGCGCGTGGCAATGCGCAAGGAACTGGCTGCCCTCCATACCAAACTGGGCGGCACAATGATCTACGTAACGCATGACCAGGTCGAAGCGATGACACTGGCCAACACGATTGTGGTGCTGAACTACGGCCGGATCGAGCAGGTCGGCGCGCCGCTCGATCTATACAACCGACCTCAGAACACTTTCGTTGCAGGCTTCATTGGTTCGCCGCGCATGAATCTCCTCGACGCGACGTCACAACGCGCAAATGGTGGCGTTGAGCTTGTTGCCGGTCCGCAACGTATTGCGCTGCCGCATGTGGATGGGCTGGCTGAGGCGGAGAAGGTTACATTTGGTGCGCGGCCCGAGCACATCGAAATTGTCGGTGAAGGCGAGGGCGATATTGTCGCCACGGTTGATATCTCGGAACAGCTTGGCGGCGAGACCTATCTGTATTGTACGCCGGAGGGTATGCCGCAACTGACCGTTCACCAGCTTGGGCAATTGCCGGTTCAGCGGGGCCAGCAGATCAATCTGCGCTTTGACCGCGCGTCCATGCATCTGTTCGACGCAACCGGGAAGGTTGTTGCCAACGGGGTCCGAGGATGAGCAAAGACACGTTCGGTATCTGCCTTATCGGTACCGGCATGGCTGCGTCTCCGCACGCCGAAGCGCTGAGAGAGCTCAGCGGTTCAATCGACGTTCGCGGCGTCTTTTCACGCAATGCCGACAAGAGACTGATCTTTGCGGAACGCTTCGGTTTTCCGGCCGCCGATTCCATCGACGCCCTTGCGGACGATGCACAAACGCATGCGGCGATCATCATCACGCCGCCGAACGAGAGACTGGCGCTGATACGCCGATTTGCCGAAGCAGGAAAACACATCCTGTCTGAAAAGCCGCTCGAGCGGACAACGGCGGCGGCAGAGGAGATTGTCGCCATTTGTGAAGAGAACGGCGTCAAACTGGGCACCGTGTTTCAACACCGGTTTCGCGCAGCATCGATCGCATTGAAGACAATGATCGAAAGCGATGAACTCGGGGCAATCGGGCTGGTTCGGGTCAACGTTCCATGGTGGCGCGAGCAGGCCTATTACGATGAGCCGGGTCGCGGCACCTATGAGCGCGACGGAGGCGGCGTTTTGATTAGCCAGGCAATTCACACGCTCGACCAGATGTTGAGCATTGCGGGACCCGTATCGGCGGTTCAGGCGGTCGCCGGAACGACACCATTCCACGATATGGAAGCGGAGGATTTTGTTGCCGGCGGACTGCGTTTTCGAAGCGGCGCGTTCGGCGCTTTGACGGCAACGACCGCCGCTTTTCCTGGTGAGGCGGAGTCCATCACATTGGACTGCGAGCGCGCCACCGTGCATCTGCAATCTGGTACTCTGTCGATTGCATGGCGCAACGGGCGGAAAGAAACGGTCGGCGAAAGCGCCGGGACAGGAGGCGGTGCCGATCCGATGGCCTTTCCGCACGATTGGCATCGCGATTTGATTGCTGCTTTCGTTGAGGCTGTCAGGTCGGGGCGCGAGCCTGTCGCCTCGGGCAGCGAAACGCTGCATGTCCACCGCCTGATCGACGCGCTTATCGAATCTTCGCACAGCCGCATGGCAGTCGAAATCAACAACTGAGGCAAGTCTGAAGGAAAAGCATGTCCGATTTGAACGTTGCAGTTATCGGCGTTGACCATCGCCATATCTACGGCCAGCTGGAAGGCATGTTATCGGTCGGGTGTACCTGCAAGGCCTGGTGGACGGACGGCGAACCGCAGCCGGTGGCGGGTTTTGTCAAACGCTTCCCCGATATCGATCGCGTTTCAGACAGGCGAACGCTCCTGGACGATCCCGAGATTGATCTTGTGCTGATCGCCGATATCCCGGCGCGCCGCGCGGCGCGCGCGATCGAGGCGATGCGCGCCGGAAAGGACGTCATGACGGACAAGCCGGGCTGTACGACCATGGATCAGCTTGAGGACATCAAGCGCACTGTTGCTGAGACCGGCCGCATATGGTCGGTCGATTATTCCGAGCGATTTGAGGTGCCGGTTGTCGCCAAAGCGGCACAACTGGTTGAGCAGGGTGCAATCGGCAAGGTCGTGCAGACGATCGGGCTCGGTCCGCACCGGCTCAACCGAGCCATGCGGCCGGACTGGTTCTTCGAGCGCGACCGGTATGGTGGCATTTTGTGCGACATTGCTTCCCACCAGATTGATCAGTTTCTGTTTTTCACCGGGTCATCGGACGCGGAAATCGTTTCGTCGAGCGTCGGCAATTTTGCCAATCCCGGCGATCCTGGTCTCGAGGATTTCGGGGAAATCGTGCTGCGCAGCAGCGAGGGTCAGGGTTACATCCGGGTCGACTGGTATACGCCGGACGGCTTGCCGACATGGGGTGACGGACGGCTGACAATTCTCGGGACCGAGGGTTACATGGAGCTGCGCAAATATGTCGATATTGCCGGACGGCCCGGCAGCGATCATCTGTTTCTCGTCAACGGATCACAGTGTGATTATGTCGACGCATCGGCAGTCGAACTCACCTATTTCAGCGATCTTGCAAAGGACGTCAGTCACAGGACGGAAAGCGCGATGTCGCAAGATCATTGTTTCAAGGTCATGGAGCTGGCGCTCAGGGCACAGGAACAGGCCTCGCGTCTCGGCAATCTGAAGGCGCCGGCCTGATGCGTTCAGTCGCAATTCTGGGCGCCGGGATCGGCGGCGAGCACATGAAGGCGTATCTGACACTGACCGATAGGTTCAAGGTGGCTGCGGTGTGCGACAGTGACGCCGTCAAGGCGGAGAAGCTTGCGAGCCTTGCCCCCGGGTGTGAGGCAACGGCCCATATCGATGCGGTTATCGATGACTCCAACATCGAGATTATTGACATATGCCTGCCGCCGCACCTGCATGGACCGGTCGCGTTGAAAGCTTTCTTATCGGGCAAGCACGTTATTTGCGAGAAGCCGCTCGCAGGAAGCGTTTCAGAAGCCGATCAAATGGTGGAAGCGGCACGGGCGTCCCAGTGCCTGCTTGCGCCGATTTTTCAGTACCGCTACGGCCGCGGTATCTATCTTCTGGCGGGTTTGCAGGAGCGTGGACTTGCCGGTACGCCGCTTATTGCAACGCTGGAAACCCATTGGGACCGCGGAGCTGATTATTATGCGGTGCCATGGCGTGGACAATGGGAGAGCGAACGGGGCGGTGCGGTGCTTGGGCATGCCATTCATATCCATGATCTGGTGACCCGGTTTTTCGGTCACGTCAGCGCGGTCTCTGCGCTGGTCGATACGCGCGTCAATCCCATCGAAGTTGAGGATTGTGCTGCCATATCGATGCGTACATCGAGCGGCGGACTCGTAACCTCGTCGGTGACGCTGGGCAGTGCGGGGAATATGTCCAGACTCAGACTCGTTTTCGGCGGACTGACCGCGGAAAGCGGGCACAACCCTTACGCACCGGGTGCCGATGTCTGGCGCTTCAAGGCGCGCGATCCGGACGAGCAGCAAACCATCGATGACGCGCTATCCGAAATCGAAACGGAAATGGCCCATCGGCCAAGCGGCTATGCCGGACAGTTTCTCGAAATCGCCCGTCGTCTCGATGGCAAAAGTGCAGATATGGTGCCGCCCGAAGACGGGGTCCGTTCGATCGAACTTGTTGCGGCCATATACCATGCGGCGCGGTCGGGGAGTCGCGTTTCACTTCCGCTGGACAGGACATTACCTGTCTGCACAGACTGGACACCGTCGAAAGACCTGCCGACATGACGCACTCGCTCAATCATCCAGACCGGTTTTTCCCGCCGGATGAAAAAGTCCGCACACTTGCGCGTGCTCTTTATGCCGGTGTCAGAGATCTGCCGATCGTGAGCCCGCATGGCCATACGGACCCGCAATGGTTTGCGGACAATGAGCGGTTCCCTGATCCCGCCTCGCTGTTGGTGGTGCCGGACCATTATGTGCTGCGCATGCTGGTCAGTCAGGGTATTCTGCTCGAAGAGCTTGGAGTGAAACCGCTCCAAGCATCGACATCCAAATTTGACGCTGAAGCGATCTGGCAGCGCTTTGCCGACAATTACTATTTGTTTGCGGGCACACCAACACGGCTGTGGCTCGATCATACGTTTGAAAGCCTGTTCGAGCTCAACGAGCCTCTGGGTCCGTCCACAGCAGCTTCCTATTTCAAACAAATCAGTGATTGCCTGGCCCGCGAAGATTTCCGGCCGCGCGCCTTGTTTGAACGTTTTGACATCGAGGTTCTGGCAACGACCGAAAGCGCTGTCGATGATCTGCGCCATCACAGTGCCATCGCTGACAGCGGCTGGACGGGCAGGGTGGTAACGACGTACAGGCCCGATACGGTCGCTGATCCCGAACATCCCGCGTTCAGGCGTGACCTTGCGACCTTGGGCGAAATCACCGGATGCGATGTCGCAAGCTGGAAGGGTTACCTTGAGGCCCATCGCGTCCGGCGGGCGTTATTCCGGTCATCTGGCGCGACCGCTACCGATCATGGGTTCCCAAGTGCGAGGACGGCCGATCTTTCGCCGGCGGCGTGCGAAGCCCTCTACGATAAAGTTCTCGCTGGTGAATCCAGCGCCGGCGAAATTGAACTGTTCAGAGGGCAGTTTCTGACTGAAATGGCCAAGATGAGCGTCGAAGACGGGATGGTCATGCAGATTCACCCGGGCTCGCATCGCAACCACAGCGATGCGGTGCTGGCACGGTTCGGGCGGGACAAGGGTTTCGATATTCCGCGTCGTACCGACTATGTCGAGGCACTGAAGCCGTTGCTCAACGCCGTCGGCATGGATCCGCGGCTAACCCTGATTGTGTTTACGCTGGACGAAACCGCCTATAGCCGAGAACTGGCGCCGCTGGCGGGCGTTTACCCGGCTTTGAAACTCGGACCGGCATGGTGGTTTTTCGACAGTCCGGACGGAATGCGTCGATATCGTGAACTGACGACCGAGACGGCCGGCTTCTACAATACGGTTGGCTTCAACGATGACACGCGTGCCTTTCCGTCCATTCCCGCGCGTCACGACATGGCGCGTCGCGTCGACTGCGCATTCCTCGCTGAACGGGTGGCCGACCATCGTTTGCGCGAAGATGAAGCGCATGGGATTGCCCACGATCTTGCCTACGGGCTCGCCAAAAAAGCATACCGGTTCTGCTGAAACCAAAAACTGACAAGGCTTAGGGATCAGGTTGAAGCGTCTATGCGAAGCGACACTCGCCGAATATGACGGTCCCGCAACACGGCCTACTTACAACCGTGTTTCGGTCACCGCGCGTATTGTGCATCTCGGCATCGGAGCGTTTCATCGCGCACACCAAGCGGTCTATATCGACGATTGCCTGGCGATTGATCCATCATGGGGAATTGTGGGCGCAAGTCTGCGCCGCGGCGATACGGCTGATGCGCTTCAGCCCCAGGATTGCCTTTACACCCTTGCGGTCAGGGACGGGAACCGGACCGACACCCGCATTATTGGCGCGATCAAGGAGATCCTCCATGCGCCTCCTGGAAACAATGCGGTCGTTGACAGAATTGCGTCCGCCAACACGCAGATCGTCACGCTGACCGTGACGGAAAAAGCCTATTGCCGAAACCCGGCCACGGGCGATCTCGATCTGCAGAATAGCGATATCGCAGCCGACCTCAACCTTCCCGATGGCGCCAGGTCGGTGCCGGGGCTTCTTACCAGAGCTTTGGCGAGACGGCGGCACCTCGGTTTGCCGCCGATTTCGATCGTCAGCTGTGACAATCTTCCGGCCAATGGTACGAGCCTTGCCCGTGTCATTGACCAGTTTGCCGAACTGACCGATCCTGCTCTTGCCGTTTGGATACGGGACAATGTCGCATTTCCATCGACAATGGTGGACCGCATTGTTCCTGCCACCACGGATGCGGATCGTGCCGCGATTTCAGAATTGACAGGATATGAGGATGCCTGGCCGGTGATAACCGAACCCTTTTGTCAATGGGTAATCGAGGATCGTTTTGCCGCCGGACGGCCGCCGCTTGATGAGGTCGGTGTCGTTCTCACCGATAACGTTGCACCTTTTGAAGCGATGAAGCTTCAGCTCCTTAATGCAAGCCATTCGGCGCTCGCCTATCTGGGCATCGCCGCCGGATATGAAACAGTGGCCGATGCCGTTGGCGATCCGGTTCTGGCGGCGTTTGTTTTGCAGATGATGCACGAGGAGATCCTCCCCACGCTGACGGTCCCTGACATTGATCTTGAGACCTATATCCAGTCGCTGATGGCGCGTTATGCCAACGTGGCGTTGAAGCACAGAACGATACAGATCGCGATGGACGGATCGCAAAAAATCCCGCAAAGGCTGTTGGGCACCATCAGCGCTCGTCGGTCTTCCGGCAATGCGGACGATAGGCTCTGCCTGACGGTGGCAGCATGGCTTCGGCATTTGTATATGGCACTTGCGGACGGAAAGCACTCTGCCATTGATGATCCCATGGCGGATCTGTTTCGCGCAACTGCCGAAAAAACGCTGCCTGACGTCAACGCGTTCGGTAACGCGATTCTCGATCTCAAGTCGGTTTTCGGTGCCGACCTGTCAGCTGACCAGACATTCCGGAACGCGGTCCTCAAGCATCTGACCCTTTTGCTCAAGGATGGTGTGCATAGCGCGGTCAAGGCGACGCTGCGAAGTTAAGAAGATCGGCCGGATCGGCGAGGCCAAAAATCGCGGCATGATTGCAGTCTTTTCATAATTCCTGTTATGGTTTATTCGGGTGGCGAAGAGATGTGCTTTGATCAGTGAGGTCGATTTGCGAGACTTGCTCTAAGCCGCGTTCCACTCGAACGGCAGGGAGGCCGTCGAGATGCAGAAGCACAGACAATTCAGAGGACGTCTTTCAGCCGCTGCAGTGATCGGTGCCGTCTTTGTAGTGGTATCAGGCCTGACTGGGACTGACGATCCAATCGACCGGGACAGACATTTGCAGTTGGCTTCAGTTGCGGCAGTGATCGCCTCCGCCGTTGCCCATTTGGACAGATGCATCGTCAAGCCGTTGTTCATCGGAGAGATCGCAGATGGCAAAAACGATCATATGCTCCTCTTTACCGGCAAGGGCGATGAGGTCGCAGAAGGCAGCGCCATAGGATGGTTTAAGCGGCTTGGGGACTGCCGAAGAATGCAGTCAGGATTTGGGTATGCGGGCTGAGCGCCCACCATATCGGTTTTTCGAAAGAGGGTGCGGTTTTCGCGATAGGACGGAGAAATAGCGTTGGTCATTCCGGTGTTGCACCAACGGCTTCAGATACCGATACCGGATAAGGATCAGCTGCATGATCAGTGAGAGCGATCTGAGCAAACTGGTTGCAAGAACGTATGCCGTGGCTCTCGATCATGACCAGTGGCTGCCGCTTCTGGACTTTGCAACCGACGTCTTTGGCGGTGTCGGAACGAGTTTCGAGGTGTTCGACCAGAAAACCGGCCATCCGTTGTTTCTAGAATTGGGATCCGGGCTAAAGCACGTCTGTGCGCCCGAATATCTCGAGTATTATGGTCAGATTTCTCCAAGGGTCCGCCATGCGGAAAAGATCGGGTCAGGTGCCGTCACATATGACTATGCGGTCCTGAGCGAAACGGAGATGGAGGCGGATGAGTTCTACAATGATTGCATGGCGCCGCTAGGGCTACGCTACTTTGTTGCCGGCCATCTACGTGACGGCAACGGGCATTTGGGTGCACTTGCGGTCCAGCGGTCGCCGAAACAGGGCCATGTCGATACTGAGGCGATTTCATTGATGCAAACATTGGTTCCTCACATCCAACAGGCTGTGGATCTGAAGTACCGCCTGATGGGGTCAGCAGCCGAAACAAGCGGGTTTATTGCCTGCCTTGAAGACTTGGAGGAAGCGGCCATTCTCGTCAACGTTGACGGCAAGGTTGTCTATGCCAACCGCGCTGCGCACAACATGGTAGCCGCCGATGATGGCCTGGAAATCGATGATCGTACCATCGGTTTTCGAAGTGCGGCTTGCAAAGACCAGCTCAACCGAATGCTGGCGGGTATGGTACTGGCAAATGGTGAGGTAAAGAGCAATGCCAACGCCTCATTCATCGCGCCGCGGCCAAGCGGCGCACGTCCGTATCTGGTTTCCGTAAGGCGTTTGGCCAGCGGATCGGAACGCTTCGACATTGAAAAACTCCGCGCTGCCGCGATCGTGTTTGTTCGAGACCCCGGGACGTTCAATTGCCTTGATACGGACCTACTCAGCATGAGCTACGGTCTCTCCGTTGCGGAGGTTCAGTTGGCCGTGTCGCTTGATCAGGGCCGTTCGACGAAGGAAATCGCCCTGCAAAGAGGTGTCGCCCCAACAACTGTGCGAAGCCAGCTCTATGCGCTTATGGCGAAACTGTCCGTCAAGCGACAGGTCGATCTTGTGCGCCTGCTCGCGCGCTATCGGAAGCCTTTCAGCTAAAGCGTTCGAGTTCTGAAATCGTACCGGTTTCCATGGGAGCAAACGCATTTCTTTTTGTCTGATAGGGTGCATCTCGAGGCAGTTTACGCGCATATTTGTTGATTTCTTATGCCTTTTGCGAAAGTGGAAGCTCGTGCATCGTGAGCATGTGAATTTGCCGGAGCAACCGCAAAAACGCCAATGCCGTGCCGTTTTCTTCGGGAATAAATCACGCTGAAGCCGCAGATACCAGCGTTTCGCCGACTTCATCCGGTGACGTGCCCGATGCGTAGATGCGGGCCAGGACTTCATGACCTACCAACCTCAAGCGCAGGGCTTTGTTTGTCTTGCACATTGCGGCGATTGCGTCTGCATCGCGCGTGCTCCAAGACATCAACTCGCGCAACGCGCCGTTCTTCAGAAGGGCTTCCGTGCCGTCGAGATAATCATTAGTAACGGGAAAACCCTTCTTCTTCGCCATGATGTTTTCTTGCGGCAGATACTTCAATGCGACCTCTTTGAGAATCCATTTGCCTGTTTTGTTGCGGTACTTCAGAGCGGGCGGAAGGTTGATCGCAAAATCGATGATGCTGTTTTCCAGGAACGGGACCCGCAACTCGATAGACGCGGCCATGGAGAGCCGATCGTGGCGGTGAATAATGCACTGCATGTGTGCGTAGAGATCGAATATCCCGTTGCCGGCAAACGCCCTGTCGTGGACGGATGCAAGAGGCGACAGGGTTTCCATAATCTCCTGTTGCATAAGGTTGTATTCAGCCCACATGGATGACGTGTGGATTTGATGCTCGATGTCGTGGGAGGCGCTGATCGCATTGCGAAAAGGCGACCGCGCCAATCGCTCCATTCGGCGTCGTCGCGCCTTTTGCGTCGGACCGAGTGCTGCGAGAAAGGCCGTAAAGCGCGTATGTCTGGCTGATTGTGCGTGCCATCCATAGCCGCCAAACAGTTCGTCGGACCCTTCGCCAGTCAATAGCACCTTGAGCCCGTCTTGCTTGCATTGCCGGGTCATTGCAAGAAGCGCCGGTGTTCCGGTGGCAAGATTTCCATTTTCGACATGAAAGACGGTTTGTGCCATGGATCTCAGGTAGGTCGCCTGATCCAAATGCACCCGCCGCAGCGGAACACCTAGACGTTTGCAGGTCCGTTGCGCACCCTCGAATTCGTTGACGCCCTGGTCAGGATCAATGACGTATGCGGGGAAAGCGCCGACGAAGTCGCGGCTCAGTGCCGTCACCATTCCCGAGTCGACCCCGCTTGAGCAGGCCGTGGCCAAATCGACGTCAGAAATACAATGAAGTCCAACACTGTCCCGAAGCCCTGTTTCGAGGTTTTGTTTTGCTTTCTCGACATCAATGCGCTTATCGCAGAGCCTCTGAAAATCCAGTTCTTTGAGCGCCTCCCAAAAACGCCCTTCATGCATGCCGTTACTGTCGAAGCGCCAGCACGCTCCCGGCGGCAATCTACGGATATCAGCGAACGATGACAGGTGAGAATCCGTGTACTGAAGTGCCAATGAAAGCGTCAGTGCTCGTGTGTCTATTCTTTTGTCGAAGGCCGAAACAGCCAAAATGGCCTTGTCTTCTGACGCAAAAATCAGCCGTTCGCCGACATGAGCGATTGACATTGCCTTGATGCCGAGGCGATCACGGCAAAGCCAAAGTGCGTTTTTGCGCGTATCGTAATAGGCAAAGGCAAACATCCCGTTGAAGCGCCTGATAGCATTTTCCACTCCCCAGCGGTGTAATGCCCAAAGAACGACTTCCGTATCGCTTTGGCTGACGAAACGAACACCGCTTTCCTCAAGCTCCTGCCGCAACTCCCGAAAATTGTAGACTTCTCCGTTGTAAACCAAAACACCGGAGGAATCCGGCGTTATGGCCGGTTGAAGACCACGGTCCGACGTGTCGAGGATTGCCAGTCGGCAGTGTCCGAGCGTGATTTGGTCCTTTGCCCAGAACCCGGTGCCGTCAGGCCCACGATGGGCAACGGCGTCGATCATTGCTCGGACATCGGCCTGATCGGCTTCTTCTGCACGGCCAAAAAGCCGCCAGATCCCTGCTATTCCGCACATTTGCCCCCCCAGTGGTTTGTGTCAGATCATCCGCAATTCCGAGAGGATGTTACGCTTTGCTTCTGTATCGAGAAGTGATGTGGCTGATTGAACGCTATCGATCCCTGGCAGCGTGTTGATCTCGACAATGGTAATGCCGTCGTTTCGAAGCGCCACATCCCAACCGGCAACCCCCGGACTTGGAAGAACGGCCGACAACGCAGTAATCGTGCTGAATAGCGATTCCCAATGGGGCAATGTTTCTCCGGCAACACGCACTCCGGTCTCGAGATGGCAGTCTGAAAGAACTCGATCAGATTTCGTTTTGTCGAAAGACACGCACTGACCAATGATGCCAGTATCCATCTCAATCGGAGCCACCGCGCCGCCGCGTCCAGCCTTGAAATTGTCGGTAGGGGCGGATCGGCTCGATGCACATTTCAGGACTGATCCCAGCACGACTACTCTGTAGTCGACGAAAGATGTTGCCGTTAAGACACGGACGGTACTAACTGCATCCGGAAAGATACTCCGGGTGAAAGCAGACTGTTCGATGACTCTGGAAATGGTGAAGATCCGGGGCAGATCTCTTATCCACGCTTTCAACTCGGACCCGCCTAGGATCATATTGTTTACACGAAAACCTTCCGGTGCCCGGCTAACATGATAAGCGCCAACGCCTTTACCTGCATCGGCGGGTTTGATGAAATGTCCAGCCCCGGATTCGATAAGTGAAAAAACATCGGACCTTGCACCGAATTCCGGCTCATTGCTGCCGAGTTTGATCAGTTTTTTGCCGGCGACGTAGTGTGTCATCGGCGGTGAGGAGACCGGACAGACCTTATCGAGCCAGAGCTTTTGGGAAATCTTGTTGTGCAGAGCCGCGTACAGCATCCTGTTGTGGAAAGCCATCCTGCGCCTGTACAGCGTCAGTCGCACATAGTCTCCAGAGGCGCGCATATCCGGTGGAAGAAGTCGGATTGACTGTGAAGGATGACCGGAGACGATTGACCTCAAAAGCCATTTGGGGTCTTGTATTCCTTCGTTAAACTCGGCCTTGGTCAAGTCTAAGTATGCGCGTAGGCGTGTAGAAACTCCCATGACTGAGTATGATCACTAACTTAGGGGCGGATCAATCCTTCGAAGGTCTGCCAAACGCTGCTTTTTGCAGCCACAAGTGCGTAAATGTACATCGCAGCATTACGAAACCATGGCCGGCAACTGCAGAATATGGTCGGCTTGTTTCTCCAAGCAACTTCATGATAGCCACGTCAAAACCGCTTTCACTCTCCTTCGCGGCAAACGAATCCGATAACCCGCGCAATCAGGATTCGCTTACAGTGCGGTTTTCAGTCGGAGACTACGAAAGACTGGTTTACTTCAACTGCGAAGGTGCACAACTTGCTGCATCCGGAGATGCGTTGCTTTGTCTTGGGCTTCTTCCGGCTATGGAGCTGAATGTCGACCTGCGCATCGAAGCGGGTGTCGACGGGGGCCTTATTAAAAACGCAAATGAAATTCAGCGGCTCCTGTGTAAGTGGTATCCAGGCTATCAGCCCGTACAGGTGCAAGCAGACACGTTGCGGCGACGTTATCCGGAAGGAAGAGGAACGGGATTGTTCTTTTCCGGTGGTGTGGACTCAAGCTACTCACTGGCGGAAGAAAACGAGGGTCTGTCTGCCCTTGTTACGATCATCGGTGCCGATGTGGCACCGGAGGATTTGCCTCGCGCCAAACGGCTCAGATCAATCGCCGTTGACGTTGCAGCCGAGTATCAGCTCAAGCCTATTATTGTAACGAGTAACATCCGCGATGTTTCCGATCGGATGATTGGCTGGGTCGAGTATCATGGCGCTTTTCTGGCGGCTGTTAGGCACATGCTGGCGTGTGATCTCGAAAAGCAGTTGGTTGCGTCCTCGGCTGACAACTCATCCTGGAACCGCCGATGGGGATCGCATCCGGCGCTCGATAAGCTGTGGGGCACCGCAGGCGCACAGATCGAGCATCATGGCTTGGTGGACCGACTTTCCAAGATCGACCGGATTGCGAAAGAGCCTGTCCTTATGGAGCACCTGCGTGTCTGTAATAGAGAATATGAACATTGCGGGGCATGCGACAGTTGTCGTTTCATGCTGACGGCCTTGGATCTGCTCGATCTACGAAGTCTCTCGCCGACATACAGCCATTTGGGGTCCGCCGGATCGACGCTACGCGTTACGGGGGAGGGATCGCTTTCAGACCTGACCCGGATGCGGCAAGTTGCTGTGGCAAGGGAAAGGGATGCCGTTGTTGCAGCGATTGACAGCGCTTTGGCAAAATACGGGCGCAAGAAACGCTTCTACCGTTCCATTCCAGTTGATGAACTCAACCGGCGTTTCAAGCGGTTCAAGCGGCAAAGGCGCTTGGAGAGAGCCGTCAGAAAGGTCAACAAATGAGACTGAGTTCGCTCGATGGAGTCTATCCGGAAGGGTCGTTTCTAGCGCCGCGTCTACGTTTGACTGACGCGAAATGGATGCCCTCCGATCTTCACACAATAGAGTTCATGTCAGGAAACCTTATTGCCTGTGCCGGCGATTTTCCGATGCTTGTTCACAAGGCGGCCATGTCTCCGGACGGCTTGGGCATCATGGCCGATTGTGGTGTGGAGGTGGGAACCGCAATCGAGGTCTACGATAGTCCGCAGCACTATGACTCTATGGTCCGGCGCCGCATAGAGAACGGTGAAAAGGCAGCGTTCGTTTATCCTGAGGAAGCAATGCATTTGGACAACGGTGCCTCCCTAATAGACACTAAATGCCTGGAGTATCTCAACAACAAGGACCATATCGAAGCGCTCGCAGGCGCGCAGAACGTTCCCGGCCGCAGGACAATCCGTATCAATGGCGGCATTGCAAGCCAGTCCTTCGGGCTCCCGATCGTTCTCAAGATCGCGACTGACGAGCCAAATGCGGGCGGGCTGGATGTCGCAGTTTGCCGAAAAAATCGGCAACTTGCGCGTGCCATTGAGCGTTTTTCCGGTGCCGAAAAACTGATCGCTGAAGATTACATTGACGCGGTGCAGAACTGGTGCATTCAGTTTGTCGTTTTGCCGGACGGTGCGGTGAAAGACTTCGGTGCCTCTCAACAGGTTTGTATGCGCAACGGCCTCCATGCGGGAAATCTGCTAACCTTTGGCGAGGAACCGCCTGCAAATACTGTGCGCGTCGGTCGCGCAATTGCCCAAGAGGGAAGCAGACTGGGATATTGCGGTGTGTGCGGATTCGATTTCTTGATCGATCGCCGCGGCAAAGGGCTAGTGATCGATCTGAATTTTCGGCCGGTATCCAGTACTGCATTCGTGATTGAAGCCATTCGACGAAGAAACCCGTCGGGAGAGCCAAGGCATGCGCGGCTTGCGTTTTGTACGGCAAAGGAAGCCTTGCCGCGGATGATCCAGTTGTGCCGTGACGGATTCGATGAAGGATGGCTCATTCCTTTGGCGACCTTTGATCCGCACTATGGCGATCTTGAGCCCGGTCCGGCACGCTTACGCTTGATGATTTTGGCGCACGACCTCAAAACACTGCGGAAACGCGAACAGAGACTCGCTTCCCGCGGCATTGACTTTTTCCCGCTGCATGGCGGCTGGGAAGCGTTCAAACAGCGGTTTGCAGGGTTGATCTGATATGACGGTTCCAATCAAGTCAGGCGGCGGTTTTGAGTGGGAGGTCATAGAGGACGAAGCCCGGTTCGAAAGCCTGTCTTCTGATTGGGCTGAACTCAATTCGAAACAGGGACCAGATGGCTTCTTTACGCGCGTTGAAAGCGTGCGAGAAAACTGGGCGCGACACCGCAACGATCCGAGGACTTCGCTTCATGTGTATGTGCTTCGAGATGGCGGCAAGCTGATTTTCGGAGCGCCGATGATCAAAACACGCGGATCTCTGGGGACCCATAAGCTGCAGTGGCTGGATTCCAAAACCCCGCTTTACGATGATGTTCTCGTGGACCCCGACGCCGACGTAAAAATCGTTGCAGAGCGGTTTGCTGCGCATCTCAAATCGTCGACGCTGAGACGGGTGCTCAAGATCAACTTTGTTGTCGAGGAAACTGCATTGCACAGGGTCTTGACGACAATCGGCGCTCCGCTTCGCTACCTGACAGATGCGACCTTTCTGGACCTTTCAGAGTTCACGTCATGGGACGACTATGTCGCAAAGATGTCTTCGAACCGACGCCAACAGCTAAGACGTTTTGCCCGGAAAATTCAAAAGGCTGGAGCGGGACCGGTTCAACGCGTTGAAGATCCTGGCACGCGGCGCTTGGCAATCTCCACAATATTTGAAAAGAAACGCTCATGGGTGAAAGTGGACGACGAGCGGCCAGAGTGGATTGTACCGGCGGAAGCCGAAGCCTGGTTTCAAAACATCGCAAAACATGAAGACGGACGAAACCGTTGCCACGTCTTCCGGCTGGCTTCTCAAACCGACTGGATAGCCAGCATTCTTTGTTTTGAACGAGATGGAACCCTGTATCTATCCAAAATTGCCCATAACAGCGCGTGGGACAGGTTCTCTCCCGGTTCTGTTCTGGTGCAGCAGGTACTGCAATTTGCATTCGAGCGCGGCCTGAATAGCGCCGATCTAATGATTGGCCGCTCCAACTGGAAGGACAGGTTTGTTAATCGATCCCGGTCAGTATCCAATTGTCGCATACGCCTTTTGCCTTTGTTGCGCTGAAGGTAAAGCTTGCGGATGCCACTCAGTTCTCCTCGAACCTGCTCCTGGTAAAGGACTGGAGTGTTAGATATTGATCGGGTGCGCGAAGGCAGTGCTCAAAAAGGTTGTCGCGGACCAAAAGCGCCAGTTGAGCTATCTGATTGTAATCGCGCCCTAACGTCTTGTTTTTTGAGTCGATTCGCGGGCCAATGTTGATCGGTCGAACAACTGCTTCGAGGCGCTCGTAGGGTGCCGTCTCGAAAATGGCCATTGAAAACAAAGGAGTGCTTCGACGGGAGACAATTGAAAGCGGTGTGGTGGGCATGCTGACAAAACTGTCTTGGCCAAAGTGCATCTCGGCAAACATCGAGCCCGCATACAGATTATTTGTAATGAGGATCAATTCACCTCGGTCGAGCAGGCCAATGATTCGACGGGTAAGCGATGCGCCAGCGTCGCGCTCAAATGTAATCCGTTGGTTGAGGTATCGGTCTTCCGCTCTGCGAAGTATCGGATTAATCGTTCGATTGGCAAAATTGGTGCCGGAAAATCCGTGAATTCCTGCGCTGATTTGATTGGGTCTGAAACCCTGCTCCCAAAGGGCGCGCTTTCCGGCGAGGGTTTGGAAATTGAATGGAAAAGCCCAAATTATGGCGCCATGTCCCTGTTCGAGTGCGGCGTTTAAAGCCTCGGCACCGATAAAATCAATGTGCGGGTTCCGTCGCGGCGCCAAACGGTCGATTGTAAGCATCATTCTGCGGCGCTGAACCATTTCCAAGTGGCTACGAAACAGCGTTTCTGTCTTGTCTTTGTCTTCGATCCCGAAGACCGACCGAACTGCGGCCTCAAAACCCGCAAATTTCTTTTGGCGCTGCCTTCGGTACCGCAAACCAGACGCGAACCGTGAATATTTTGACCAATAGCGCGACGGCAGCGGAGTAACGGCAGCCGTCGCAGCGAGACTTAGAACTTCCCGAAAGTCATTTTCCGTGAAACGGCGATTGCGCGGCTCCTTTTTTCTATTTCTTCTGTAGAAACGCACAGGAAACGAATCTTTGTCCTTGATTTCTTCCACTACATCGTAAGAGAAATACTCGTCTGCCATTGAATCAATCTAGCAAGTTGACTTCAGGTTTATGTCATCAACGTTGGAGCGTTGTGTCGTAGGCGTACTACACCCAGCGCTCGACCAAGGCGAGTAAAAACTCTGATGATACATCGTTGTCCTTGGCTTCCGACCGACTCGCGCAGTCAAGCGGTGAACCAGGCCCTGGATTCGCCGGGCCGTGAGGCCTGTTCGCACCTGCAACTTGCAAAGTGTGTGGAAGGTACCATCGGAAAGCTGATCGATATCGGTATCGGTCCGGGAGACGCGGTTGCGATAGCCATGCCGAACGGACCGGAAATGGCAATTCTTTTTCTTGCGGTTTCGACGATTGCCTGTGCGGCGCCTTTAAACCCGGCCTATCGCGAGGCTGAACTGGCCTTCTATTTGGGCGATATGGACGCAAAACTCCTCATCTGTCCTAAAGACGGATTCGAAACAGCGAAGTCGGTAGCGAACTCAAGAGGTATGTTGGTCGCGGAGGTTGAGCTTGGCCGCGATGCATCCTGCGCTTCGCTTAATATCGACCTGCCGGTTGGCAAGATGGATACATATCGTTCCTACCATGCAAATCAGCCCGGTGACGTGGCCCTTTTGCTGCATACATCAGGAACAACAGCAAAGCCTAAGCTGGTGGGTCTGACACGGGCAAACATCGAAGCGTCGATCCGAAACATCATTGCCACGTTGGACTTGAGCCCAGCAGATAAAGGCCTTTCGATCCTGCCGCTTTTTCACATTCATGGTCTTATGGCAACCCTGTGCGCACCTCTGCTTTCGGGTGGATCTGTCGTTTGCACCGAGGGTTTTGACGCACTCAGGTTTTTCCGGTGGATGGACGCGTTTCGGCCAACGTGGTTTTCAGCCGTTCCCTCGATGCATCAGGCCATTGTGCGCCGGGCTCAACGTAATTCCGAAATCGTCGAACAAGCGTCTTTGAGGTTCGTCCGGTCATCCTCGGCCGCTTTGGCGCCAGCGACGCTGAAAGGCCTTGAAGAAACCTTCAGATGCCCGGTCGTCGAGGCGTACGGCATGACGGAAGCAGCGCATCAGATCACAAGCAACAGCCTTGATAGGCAGCAACCCGGTTCCGTGGGCTGGCAGAAGGGAACACAGGTGCGCGTCGTCAACGACCTTTGGGAGAGTGTTCCGCCCGGATCTGCGGGCAACATTGTCATTCGTGGCGACAACATCCACGCCGGGTACATCAACGCACCTGCCGAAAACGATAAGTCTTTCCGCGACGATTGGTTTGACACAGGTGATCAGGGATTTCTCGACTCCCAGGGATGCCTGACAATCACCGGGCGAAAGAAAGAACTGATCAACCGCGGTGGAGAAAAAATCGCGCCACTAGAAATCGACGCTATTCTTGCGCAGGACGGGCGCATCGCAGAGGCGATAACCTTTGGCATACCGCACCGATCGCTCGGAGAAGATATCGCTGTTGCAGTCGTGCCGGCGGAAGGCCAGGCACTCACTGCTGATACGGTCAAATTGTCCCTCGCCGAGGTTCTGGCAGCGCACAAAGTACCGCGGACTGTTGTTTTTCTTGATGTCATTCCAAAGGGTCCGACTGGCAAGATTCAACGTTTGAAACTCGCAGAGATGCTCGGTTTTGCGAATCGGTAGACGCGTTTGTGTTGCTGCCATCGCAGAAGTTCGGGAAAAGTAAGGTTGTAACCAACGTGAATGGCCGCCCTCGTCAACGAAAAGCCATTGCCAACTACCTGAAAGCGCTGAATGCGCGGGACAGTAAGATCCGAAGCGGTTTGCGGTTTTTGCGCAAGGGTTGGAAACAGCCGGCTGCGCAACTGCGCCGAAAGCATGTCAAGCCGGTCGATATTGTTGCCGTGACAGGCAGCGCTGGAAAGTCCACTACAACCCGGATAATCGCTGCCGCACTCAGTAACAAATCCGACGTGTTTCATGCTTTTGGAAGAAACACAGCGGACGGTATTCGTAGATCGTTTCTGACCATGCCGCGCAATTCGAAGATCTGGGTGCAGGAAGTCAGCGGACACACCTACGAGGCGATGGAAGAGTCGCTTCAATTCATCAAGCCGACTGTCGGCGTTGTGACGATGATCGGTATGGATCACATCTCACACTACAAGACCAAGGAAGCGATCGCGGACAGCAAAGGACAATTGGTTGAAGTACTGCCGTCTCACGGGTTTGCCGTTCTCAACGCAGATGATCCGTTGGTTGCTCAAATGGCTGGTCGCACCAGCGCAAAGGTCGTCACTTTCGGGGAACATCCAGGCGCTGATGTCCGCCTCATTTCGCACCGTCATGGATTGCCAGAACGTTTGACCTTACGCGTTTCGATCGGAAATCAGGTGACGGATGTCAAGACCCGGTTTGTAGGTCCGCGATGGACTGTCAGTGTAATGGCCGCGATCGCTGCGGTTTACGCCTTGGGCGTGTCACTTGAGGAGACCGCTGTTTTGATCGGCCAAGTCGAACCTGAGCTGTTCAAGGACGATGTGTATGTCCATGACGGTGTGACCTTCGTCATGGACTCGTACAAGGCACCGGTTTGGAGCATGGAAACCAGTATCGAGATCCTTCGGGCTTCAAATGCGCGACGAAAACTAATGCTGATTGGAAGCCTGTCGGATTACCGAGGTTCTGCACGACCTAAATATGTGCAAAGCGCTCGTGCCGCTCTCGAGGTGGCTCAGATTGTCATGTTCTATGGGCCGCATGCACAACGCGTGCGGCGCCTGGTTCCCGAATTTCCTGACCGTATCTTCATGTTCGAGACGTTTCCTGAATTGTTGGCCTTCGTCAAGCAGACGCTCGTCAACGGCGATGTCTTCTATGTTAAAGCCTCTGGTGCCGATCATCTTGAACGGATTATGTACGAGTTTCAAAAACCTATTCTTTGCGGTTTAACAAACTGCAAGAAACTCTTTACCTGCAACCACTGCAAATACCTTTATCGCAAGCAACACAGGCTATCCCGAGAAAATGCCTAGTCTGTTCTGGCGCGGCTGGCAACGATGCGATACCTGGCGATCGAATACGCTTTGCGGACGGAATTAAACAAGAGCTTTCTCCTTCGCCACAGCTTTATACGGGCATCGCAAATGTCCATCTCCAGGGAAATTGGCGTTAGCTTGTAAGCATCTCCAGTTGGGGGAGACACGAATTTGATATATCTATAAATCGCAATACTTCTACGTTTATCCAGTCCATTATCAATTAAAGCGTGCAATGCAATGTCTTTTGGTAGTGTAAAAAGCTTTCTCACTTCGTTGATTGTTTTTTTGGAATCAATTACAAATTCAAATTGGTCACTTATTCTGTAGTTGCCAGTGCCTTTAGTCTGGTTAATTGCTTCAAGTGTACCGCCGAGATACTTTTGCAACTCGTTGGATGCGATGTTCGAACCGGCGATTGCCGTCTCGTAGGTCCAAGAGTGGTAATCTTGTTTGGGGGAGTACGGGACATGTCTCTGGGCAATGATCGCGCCTGTATCTATTCCGGAATCGAGCACATGGACCGTTACACCGCCATATTTCTCGGCGGCGCCATCAATAAGAAGCGAGAGCGTTGGGCGTGGCCCCTTGTAATGCGGCAAGTAAGCGGGATGGACGTTGATCGCGCGTTTGCCGAATTTCCTAAGAAGCCAATCGGGCACAATCTGATGCGTCATCAACGTGATCAAGGTATCGGCTTTGGGCACGTCCGGAAACATATGCGTCTCGGAGCGTCTGCCAAGCTTATTGGTTTGAACGACGGGTATCCGATGCCCTCTGGCGAGTTCAGCAAGTGTGGGAATGTCACTGGCGCGCGCAGCAAGTCTGTCCTGGGGGGGTGATTTGAGAAGGTCAGTGTCAGTCGTCCAAAACGCAGCGATGGTATTGCCGCCCTTGAGCCAGGCATCAACAAAAGCGCAGCTTAAAGTGCTCCTTTCAATGATGACCAATGCGCGATGACTGTTCATAACCGGCATACTACTTGCTCTCCGGAAGTCGATCCTTCACAGGATAAGACAAACGGGCGGTCGGTGTCAGAGTTTTCTTTTCCCGCCTATTTGGTCAATATGGATCGTTGTCCGGAAAGGCTGGCAGCTTCAGCATTGGAGTTCGATGCGCTGGGTATCGACTTCACCCGCGTTACCGGTATCGATTACCGCGAAATGGATCCGCAAACGCAGCAATCGGCCGTTGATCATGCACCCGATGCGCCGGTCAAGCGTGAACTCAGTCCAGGCGAGATTGCCTGTTTTCTTTCCCACATCAAGGTTTGGAGGGAAATCGCGCATGGATCTGCCGAGATGGCATGGGTGTTTGAAGACGACATATCCTTTGAAATAGGTGCGCGTGCGACAATGCGACAGATCGAATCGGGCAAGCGCGACTGGGATATCATTCGACTCTACAGCCACAAACCTATTCCGCTCGAGCAAATCAAACCGCTGGATGGTCGTTATTCGCTGGCGCTGTCGCGCAGGTATCCCATGTCCACAATTGCCTATGCCATCACCCGTTCTGCCGCCGATCATCTTTATCGTTCCATGTCTCCGTTCAGCTTGCCGGTCGATCTTGCGCTTAAGCAATGGTGGATCCACGGATTATGCACCAAGGTGGTAACTCCATCCGTCTGCAAGCCGCGCGACGACGCATTCTCGGCCAGCACGCTTGACACAAACAGACAGTCGAGCAAGGGCAGAAATCTGGCAAACCGGTTTCTTAACAATCTGCGCTATCAGATGTACATGATGAGGATGCGCCGGATCCACGCCTCTGAGTTTCCCGAAGCAAGCAAGTTTTCATGACAGTGTTTGGCGGCGCGTTACTGCAGAGAGACGCGCGGAAGAAGCTTCGCCCATGTTTCGACATATGAAGCGACCTTGCCCGTCCTGTTGTCCGCTGCGGTGACCTTCCGATTCATCATTGATGCCAAAATAACGCCGTGCAACCGGTCTGTCAGGACTTGATCGCCGCGGCCAAGCCATCTTGAAGCGGCCCAGGTCTTCCTTTCAGCAAAAAAGTCGAATGCCCAAAGGCGCAGGCTCTGCTGTAGAAGCAGTGGCGATGCCTTGCCTATCCTGTTGAGGTATTTGATGGATTTTATGTCGGACCAGTCGAATGTCGCGTCAATTGGCAAGTCTTTGCCCATGGACGCTTTCAGGGCCTCACCGTCACGGCGAAGCAATCCGATTGCAGTCATGGTCGAACGAACATTCGGCAAACTGCACCAATGCGCGGTGTCGGGGCACAGGGTTGAATCGAAACCATAGTCCTCCTTAAATCTGGCGCGGCTGACCTTTTCGCGGACAAAGATTTTCAGATTCCGGCAGCCATCAAGTGCTGCCCGGGTATCGGAAACAAATGCGCTGTTGGTGTGGCTGGTCGTATCCTCCGCGACACTCAGAGGCAAAAGCACGATCTTCATGTCGGCAAGCTGCTTTAGAACATTCAGACGTGTTTGGTGGTGCTTACCGTAAAGAGATCCGAAGTTTCCCCCGCCAAGGAAAAAGACCGTGCCGCCTGCCGTCCGCATGCGACATTGCCCGGTGTTGAAATGCCGGAAGGTCGAAACATAGGATGGCGGACGTTGGAAAAGGGTCTCAAGCAGTTGACGCGCACCGACCCATATCGCGGAGTCGCCTGGATTGGCATAATTCGGAAAATCGATGATCGCATAAGGCCCATCGCTGATCGTCTCGCCAATACTTCGTCGCAGACATTGCCGCGCAGATTCGGTCATTTGCTCATCCGGATAACAATCTATGGCGTATCAGCTTGAGGCGTCACAGACAAACCCGGTCAATCGACGCGGCGTCTGGCGCGCAGTCCTTGTCCGACGGCCGGATGCGGCCGATTCGTTTGGCCAACCGGGTCACTTTGATGTGGCGATGCCGCCGGACGCCAACCGCTGCGCAATCTGCCAAATGCGGTCAAGTCGTGTGATATGCAGACGCCTCTCCAGTTGCTGTGTTTTGCAATCCTTGGCCGTCTGAAGGTAGTTGGATGAGTACCTTCGAGAATCCAAGTATCTAATTCTCGCATTTCGCTCCTTGAACAGATTAGTCTTGGTGTATCCTGAGCCAGCACTCCACCTAACAGCACATCAACCGGCGTTGTTGCGATTGCCAAATCAAGTGCAACCGTTCAATCATCGCCAAGACCGTTCCGCAACAGCGTCAGCTTTTTGCGACATAGATTCATTCAAAAACGACAACTTGACAGGGAGCAAAGGAATTGCGACCTTTTCGGGGCGGGACCACGGACCTGACAGGCATCATTTTTCAATGCTGTCTTAGATCAGGATAACCTAGGCAAACCGAGGGGACCGTTGGGGGTCCATAGATTTTTACGGTTTGGTTAGCGCCACGTTTATTGCTGACAGTTTAGGCGCGTTTCCGCAAAGGAGGTATTGGGGAACATTTATACTCACTAGCTTTTTGAGTGCGGTTTTTTATGAAGGGGTGAAACGTGCCCCGAGACAAAATTCAAAAAAAATAGGGAACATTCCCGTCTCGGTGCTGGCGATATGCCAGTGTCTGCAGTGCGAATTTTTTGTGTATGAAAACAGAACATACTTTCCCAAAACGCGGCATACGCCAGCATATAGGGGACGGAAAAAATCAACAGGTCGGCGAAAGTATCTCTTCTCCACCGTTATCGTGTCCACCGTCTGCCAGGGAACATGCCATTGGTCTTTCCGAGGATTCGGCGGGCACTGAAAATAGTCGCGTTATTGAAGTCGGTCTACTGCTCGATGACGGTTTTTCCGCCCGCAGCCTGAGCGAGCTTATCCATCTTTTCAAGTCTGCAAACACGCTTTTGGGAACCCGCTCGCAGCCGATTTTTGAATGGTCCTATGTTGGCGACAGGCCCGGGCGCTGGATTGCCAATAGCGGATTGAAGGTCGTTGCCGATCGTGTTCTGCATGATCTCGATGGCCTTGATGTGCTTTTCGTCGTCGGTGGGCCCGGCGCGCCAGACAAACTGGAAGGAGCGACGGCATCATTGGAAAAAATTTCAATGTTGAGCAGCTCGTGCCGCATCGTCGTAACCGGCTCGGCCATCGAATTGCTCGCCCGGACGGGCATGCTGGACGGCCACAATGCAGCAACTCCGCCCTGGCTGTACGATGAAGCTCATGAGCGATTTCCGAAGGTGAACTTCCTGACTGACGAGGAATATGCAGCTTCCGGCCGATACATGACAGTTGCAACAGACAAAGGCTTGCATATCGCGGTTGCGGACTTACTGCAGACCGGCGGTAACGAACATGACGCCATTTGTTTTCTGGCTGAGCGCCAGATGGAGACTCTCAAGTCCGTTCCGCACGCAACAGAGTTGCCTTTGCGCGCATTGCAAGTCGATCCGATGGTAACTTCAGCCCTTGTGATCATGCTCTACAGGTTTAGCGAACCGATCGATGTCAATGTACTGGCGGACGAGGTAGGCACCGGGCGGCGGCAGCTGGAACGCAGATTCAAGCGCGTTACCGGAAAGTCTCCGGCTCAAATGTTGCGGTTTATCAGACTGGGGAAAGCGCGCGCTCTGGTGCAAGGAACTGATCTGTTGCTCAAGGAAATCGCCTATCGAACAGGTTTCAGCGGCGCATCGCACCTGACCCGTGAATACCAGAGAGAATTCGCCATCAGCCCGTCGATAGAACGCGCGCCCAAAACCGGAACTGCTTAGACCGCGACCAGTGTCCAAGGTCGACGCGCTGAAGGCATTTTCGCGAGGGCAATCGGCCGCCCAAGCATTCGATACACCGCCGAATTCACAACCTTAAGTGGTAAATAATGTATTAAGTTTGTCGCAATCAGACATACCTCGCCGCTTTATTCCCGCACCGATTTGTCGATCATTGGCGGTTCGAATGATCACGCAATCTATTTCCAAGGTGGGAATTGCAATGAAAAATGTAGAATATGTAGACACGCTCGGTGCCGTTCAGATGAACAACGGCGTTGTTCGTCTCTATTTCGTATCTCAGGATCCTTCACTTCTGTCGCAAGGCATCGAGCCGTCGAAGGTGCAGCCAGAACTGGCAAATTGCGTGGCGATGCCTCTGCCGGGCTTCCTCTATGCCATGTCGGTCATCAACAATTTCATCGGTGACGAGCGCATGCAGAAGATGCTGCAGAGTGCGCAGGATTCCGGATCACTGCCGCCGGGTGTCGACATTTCCGGTTTCCTGTCGACCGATCCCCAGTCGAACGAAGACGGGGAAGACGGAAAAGAGAAATCGAAAGCAAAGCCGGTCGCCGCCGAGTGACATTCCAGCGTTGAATTTATCAACGCTGACGCACCACCAAGGTCCGCGAAGCGAGCCCTGAGGCTTGCATTGCCTCCTTGTCGAGACTGCCAGAAAGAGAGATTACCGCCATGAACCAGGTTGTCCGTCACGAAGAAATCGCGATGTTCGTCGGTACCGGTTATTACGAAGGCAACGATCAGGACGAAAAGATAACGGCGGTCGGCCTGGCAGGCACAGTGGATGCGGGTGCCGGTGACGACGACATCTTCGCGGCGGCTTTCTCTATCGATATCTATACGGGCTCGGGCGACGACAAGGTGACGGGAGGCGCCGCGGTCCTCGATGTTTTTGACACGACCGGCGATCTCGACTTCGTCGGTGCGGCTGGTGCCGTGACGATCAAGAAGTCCGGGTCAGGCGATGTGAACTTCACCGGCGCAGGTGGCACCGTCACCATTACCCTCAACGATACGGTGCACACAGCGCCCGGAAAACCCATGGATTTGTACAGCGTTCTGTGGGGTGCCGCCGTTCAGGGTGTGGCCAATGCGATCAGCGCGGTTGGCGACACCATTTCGGTTATCGGCGATTTCTTCGGAGGCATAGGATCGATCCTGGGCGGAATCGGTGAAGCCGGTGCCGACCTCATAATGGACGTCAGAACGCATATCGTGACCGGCGATTTCGATGCGCTGCAGCAGACTACTGCGAATACATTCAACGTGCAGTCTATAATCTTCAATAACTATACGAAACACGAAGAGACCTATTGGGAGGCGGATTTCACCGGTTCGGGCGGCTGGATCAGGGACAATCATACGTCGTATTTCTCCGGAGGTCTTTGGACGCGCACGGACAGGGACGGTGTGCTTTCCAACCTTGAAAACACCTGGATGTCGATCGATGAATACGGGATCGACGGGGCGCGGGCTGTTCAACTGGAGACTTTGCTCTTCGGGTCTGAGTTTGACGGAAACAATATCCGCCGTCTCGAATCGTGGTCGATCGACGGTTATTATGCCGGCTATGAAGCCCAAACCTACGACATTCGTGAAAGAAAACGCTACGGCAATAAACTCCCTTGGAAGACTGACTCGAAAACGTACACAACCCAAACAGGCGTTGACGACTTTTATCGCTTTTACACGGATCGCAGCCTCTACATAGAGGAACAGACTGCCTATGGTGCTGATCTCTTCGCGATTTCATTCCTCACGCGGGACGCCGGGCAGGCGATCTTCGAGGATGCCTACGGTAAATACCACAACTATACCAGCAGTTCCGGGCACGTTGTTTCCGGGGAATTGATGCAGTGGGCCCGATCGACGATGGCGTTCTTCGATAATAGAAGTCACGCGGTCTACACCGATTCTCAGGTCTATAACCAAATGTTCGGAAGCGGCAACGGCAACTTTGCGGTCGTTTCGTCGATGCTCGAGGCGATTGGCGATATATTCCTGTCGCCCGATGTCATCCTGGAAACGGCTTTGAGCAAGCTGCCGGATTATGCCTATGAGTATTTGCTGATCGGCGAGCAATTGTATTTTGAGAATGCTGGCCAGCCTGAATCGATACAAAACTGGTTCCAGAACGATTCCGCTTTATCGGCGATGGATCAGGACGTCTATGACGCGATGGTCGCCAGGGGAGATGCCAGTCCGGCTCAATATTCGGAACTTGTCGAGGGTTTAATAAGCACAGAGGGTTTCGAGCAGAGCCGCGAGGATTACTACAAGGACCTGTTCAGGCGTGACCTGGCCTGGTTCGGCGAGCGCACGGGAGCCGATCTAGGCGATGCCTTGCAGGCGCTGGGAATCTCACCCATCGACGGCGATTCCGGGAAAGCGGCCGAGGTTGCGAATGGCCTTATTCAGACCTTCGAATTCCTCAATGCACGGAACATCGATGTCGATGCCGCAAAATTGGCGAACATTTGGGCGCAAATAGACCCTGAATTGAGGGCTGATCCCGGGTCCGATGAACATCCTGTCCAGAGCCGATTCAGAGTGTTTGGTCTCAACGGTCAAACTAACGAAAACCCCGGCTACCGGATCCTTGTGGAAGGCCAAGTATTGGCCGAAGACACTTTCAACGGTGTTGGCGTAGCTCAGCAGAATGCCTCTTCGTCGCCCGAAGGTTGGGTTTATTTCGATTGGACGTGGCACGATTTCGCCGTGACACTGCCTTCCGGTGCTGATCTTTCATCGATCGAAATCGAATCGACGACGGGTGGCCGGCTTTTCCTTATGGAGGTCGACCACGTCGGAATTCGCTACGACTATATGGCGTCGCCCACCGAGGCTATGGAAATTACAGGTACGCGGGCTCTGGATACTGACAGCACGGGAAATGCGCCACCCGCTCAGACCCTGAACATGGACTATATGGGCATCCGGATCGGCGGCCTCAGGACCTCGGGCGCTGACCTTCCCGAATATGTCGTCAAAGTCAGTGGTGAAATCGTCGGGCATGGTTTTGTCGAATGGGCAGATCCGTTATCCGATGGGTCCGCGTCGACCTATCAGACCGTGTGGTTCGGATCCGCATCACCCATTTCGCCCAGCAATGTTACGGTCGAATTGCTGAACAGCACCGATGCATCAGGCTCAACGGTGAACAATCTGAGCGTCGACTATTTGATCCGCGGAACAACACTTTACGAAGTTTCCAATACACCTTTCGCCGGCACCATGAATATGGGATCGAGCGCAGTCAACCTGCAGCCGTCATCGGATGTTTGGGAGGGCGTGGATCTAGCCGCCCGCGAAGCATACGATCACGCGGGCGACGTGCTCGATGATGCCGAGCGCCAGGCACAGATCGAGAGCTGGGCCAGCAGCGCCGTTGTCGACAGCAGCAAGCTCGGCGCTTCCCTGCTGGCGCTGGCTGACCTTCTCGGATACGGGGTTTCCGGACCACTGACGCCCTCAAGTCAAGGCACCTTGGGTCGGCAAATTGTAGATTTGTCTAAAGTGTCCACTTTCAATCCAAACGGACTGTCGCAGAACATCGCTTCTGATCTGGGCTCGTTGCAACAAACTGGCGCAACAATCCACTATGCCGCTGGAGACGGGAGCGATCTTGTCGTTGCGCATGCCGGCGAAGGCGAGGTGCTTGTCGGGAGCGACGTGGGCGAACGCCTCGAGGGGCAAGGCGATTTTGGATCATATTTCTTTGGCGGTGATGGTGCGGATACGCTGGTCGGCAACGACGGCGCCGATATTTTTGTGGGAGGTGCCGGGGACGACTGGATTTACAGCGATGGTGTTGCCGGGGTCAACGTGCTGATCGGCTTGGCAGGATACGATTACTTCGTCGGTGGTGCTGGCGCAGACATATTCGATGGTCTCGGCGACGCAGAGCAAATGGAGTTGTTCGAAACCGTCGATTATTCGGCGGAGAGCGGAACCAACGGCATTTCTGTCGATCTTGCGGCAGGCACAGCTTTCGATACCTTTGGCGCCGAGGACAAGCTGGCCAACATCAACCATATTATCAGCACCGATCAAGCCGATGTGTTTGTCGGCAGCGGATCGGGCGACTTCTATAGCTACAGCTACAAGGGTGGGGCAGACACCGTCAGCGGCGGCGAAGGCACCGACACCATCGTGTTCGCGGTGGATGACCTGCCGGAGTTGCTCAAGGACTGGAACGGGCGGGTTGCGATGATCACATCGCGGGCGCGGATGTTCGGCAAGGGGTCAACCTTCGACATCTCCTGGTTCGTGCCGGCTTTTCTCAAATATCGCGGGCTGTTTGGCGAAGTCCTGGTGGCGTCTTTCTTTATTCAGTGTTTCGGATTGATGATACCGATCCTGTTTCAGGTCGTCATCGACAAGGTGCTGGTGCACCAGAGCCTGACGACGCTGGAAGTGCTGATCTTTGCCTTCATTTGCGTTGCCGTTTTCGAGGCCCTGCTCGGTTACTTGAGAACCTATCTCTTCTCGCACACCACGAACCGGGTGGATGTGGAGCTTGGCGCGAGATTGTTCGACCACCTGTCGGCGCTTCCGATCAGCTATTTCGAGAACCGCCAGGTCGGCCAGACCGTGGCGCGTGTGCGCGAGCTTGAAAACATCCGCAATTTCATCACCGGCTCGGCCTTGACCCTCCTGATCGACGTATCATTTACGTTCGTGTTTTTCGCCGTGATGTGGCTGTTCAGCCCGACACTGACGCTGATCGTGCTCGCCTCCATTCCGTTCTATGTTCTTCTCGCGATCTTCATCACGCCGGTGCTGCGACGGAGGGTTGAAGACAACTTTCAAAAAGGTGCTGAAAAGCAGGCATTCCTTGTTGAGGGCGTTACCGCCGCGGAGACGATCAAGGCCCTTTCCATTGAGCCGCAAATGCAGAAGCGCTGGGAGGAACTGCTCGCCAACTATGTGAGTTCGAGTTTCAAGACGTCCAATCTCGGCAATTTCGCAAGTCAGGCCACCCAGCTGATCAGCAAGATCACCTCGGCGCTCACACTGTTCATCGGTGCCAAACTTGCCATCAGTGGCGATCTGACGGTGGGTCAGCTCGTTGCATTCAACATGCTCGCCGGCCGGGTGACGGCGCCGATCTTGCGGATCTCGCAATTGTGGAACGAGTTCCAGCAGGCCCGCATTTCGGTCGCGCGGCTGGGCGATATCCTGAATATGCCAGCCGAATCCGGCCACAGTGCCGCGCGTGCGACACTCGGGCGGCTGCGCGGCGAAATCCGATTCGAGAGCGTCACTTTCCGCTACCGCCCGGATGCATCGGAAGTTCTGCGCGGCATCAACCTTACGATTTCGCCAGGCGAGGTTGTCGGGCTGGTGGGGTCTTCCGGGTCCGGCAAATCGACGCTCGCCAAGCTTGTCCAGCGCATGTATGTGCCGCAGAGCGGCAGGGTCCTCGTTGACGGCACGGATCTCGCCAATGTCGACACCGCATGGCTGCGCCGTCAACTGGGTGTTGTGCTGCAGGAAAACGTTCTCTTCAACCGGTCGATCGCGGACAATATCGCCATGTCAAACCCGACCATTGGGCTGGACAGGATCACCGAGGCGGCAACGCTTGCGGGTGCCCACGAGTTCATCTGCGCGCTGCCTGAAGGCTATGACACGATGGTCGGGGAGCGCGGTTCGACCCTGTCGGGCGGTCAGCGTCAGCGCATCGCGATTGCACGGGCTCTGGTCACCGATCCGCAAATCCTCATCTTTGACGAAGCGACCAGTGCGCTCGACTACGAATCCGAGGAGATCATCCAGCGCAACATGCGGCGGATCTGCGAAGGCAGGACCGTGATCATCGTTGCTCACAGGTTATCGGCGGTCCGCAATTCGGATGCGATCTACACGCTGGAGAAGGGCGAGATCGTCGAAATGGGCGATCACGACACACTGGTCGCGGCCAATGGCCGTTATGCCGAGCTTTACAACATACAGTCCGGGGAAGGGTCCTTTGCACGAGGCTGAGCAAGACAAATCCCCCGCCGCAGAACCTGAGCAGGCGGAAGGGCCCGACACTGCTGCGAAACCGGCGCAAAAAGATCAAGCCGGCAAGAAAAAACGCACGCCGCTGCAACGGGAGTTTTTGCCAGCGGCGTTGGAGATCCTCGATACGCCGCCAAATCCGCTGGGCCGTACCATTGCGATCGTGGTGGCGGCTTTTTTTCTGATCGCTGCCGGCTGGTCATACTTCGCGCAAATCGATGTTGTGGCCGTTGCGCCCGCTACACTCGTCTCGACCGATGGCGCGCAACAGGTTGAGCCATCCGTTGCGGGCACCGTCAATATGATCCACGTCGTGGACGGGGACAAGGTCACGGAGTCGCAGCCTGTCCTGACGCTCGACACAAGTGAAATAAGGGCCGAGATCCGAAAGACGGAACGCGAATACCAGGAACTTCAATTTGAGCACGAACGCTTCATGTACGGTCTGCGACATCACCGGGGTGAAGCGCAGGCAGACGCTTTTTCCGCGGCCGCGCCGGATTTGATGGCGGCAATGCACCGCGAGAGGGCAAACAGCGAAATCCTGACCTTCGAAGCGGCAATCGATCAGTTGCGTGCGGAAAAGCGGAAGCTGGCGGCGGAAAAGCTGACCATTGAGCAGGGGATCGAGCGGCTGCAAATTTCACTGCCGTTGCTGCAGGAAAGGGAGCAGGACATTCGCCAGCTCCACGATGCCGGGCATGCGGCGAAACCGGAATGGTTGTCCGCCAAGCTGGCGTTGGTCGAAGCCGAGGCTAATGTTGCGGAACGGGACGGAGCGCTTGCTGCGACAATTGAGGCACTCAGTGGCCAGGATGAGGAGATGGAACGTCTGATGGCCGAGCGCGAAGCCAGCTTGCTGGCCGGCGTGCTGGGCGTCAATGCGAGGCTGGAAGCAACGCGCACGCTGTTGCAGCAGCTCGAAAGGCGCCTTGAGCTGCACACGCTTCGCGCGCCCGTAAACGGCACCGTTCAGGAAGTCTCGGTCAGAACGGTCGGGGGATATATCGAGCCGGGCCAGGTGGTCATGGTGGTGGTCCCGGCCTCTGCCGACCTGATGGTCAAGGCTTCGATACAGCACAAGGATATGGGTTTCGTCGATGTCGGCCAGGAAGTGGAATTGAAGCTCGAGGCCTATCCGTTCACGCGATACGGTGCGTTGTCGGGTGTCTTGCAGTTCGTATCGCGGGACGCTGTTACCGATCCGGCAAGAGGTTCCTTTTTCGAGGCTTTCATACAAATCGACAGGCCGTTCAAGACCGACAGAGACTATGAGCTGGATTTGACATCCGGAATGTCCGTAACCGCCGACATCAAGACCGGGCGCCGACGCGTGATCGAGTTTCTGGTCTCGCCCTTGTTGCGCTACCGCGACGAGTCGCTGCGCGAAAGGTGACGGAACACGACAGAAATCCTGGTCAACGCCGTTGCGCCTTCTCTGCGGGCTGGTTTCACCAACGCCAATCGCTTCGATAGGCCGGCAGCATCAGCCACCGGGTGGCGGGGTTCTTGAACTTTGAAAACCGGCGGATTACGCGGTTTGGTGCTGAGCCGCGCTCGGGATTGACACCCCTGCAGCTGTCGCGGCTGTCGATTACCATTTACAGGTGTAAACGTCGTGATAAAATGACGGTGATGGAATTCGGGCCGCTCGTTGAGAATCGGCCTGAGCAGGGAATGTGGTGCGCATAAGCAAGTCCCGTGGCTGCCCCCGGAAAACTAGGCGGAGAGCGATCCTGAAATAGGCCACTGGCGGACCGACCTGAACGCCAGTGAGGATTGGGAAAGCATCGACCCGCAAGCGGGCAGACCTGCCATCTCATGCGTTGGACCGGGCGGGGTCAACCGGGAGGACGGGCTTCACGCCGCTATAAGTTGGCCTGTGGTCCGAACCGGCACACCCGCGGCCCGACAAGGGAGGCGAAGATGACCGTGACTGGTGATAACTCGCTACGGAACGACAGTTCCGATTTGTTTCATATCGCATATGCAAGCCGCGCAAGCGAAATGCTGTGTCGCGACGGACTTATAGAGCTTGCAAGGCACTCAGCCCGACAGAACCCCCGTATCTCGGTTTCCGGGGTTCTGATGCATGGCGGCGAAAAGTTCTTGCAATGGATTGAGGGGCCCCGTTCCAAGGTCGGTGCGCTGATGTCCAGTATTTCAGAGGATCCACGACATACAAACATCACTGTGCTGGATGAAGGCGCGATCCCTCAACGTCGCTTCGCCAACTGGCCGATGCGCTTCTACAGCGACACGATCCGCCTTGAGGATTGGGCCGGCGGACGCGAAAAACGTAAATCTGAAGTTGATCGCAAGCGCGCCACGGTCCTGTTTCGAAACCGCGCCGCCGAACACCGAATGCTTGGCAGACGGAGTGGCTCGAAGGCCGGTTTCGATGCCGGCTTGTTTGCGGAACGCCTAGCGAAACTGAATAGGGAAGATTTTACATTCCCGGAATTCGCTACGCATAGCGTCATGGCGCGCGCAACCGTCGTCAACGAGACCTTTGGTCATCTTGCACGTGGATGGAGAGATGATCGGTGGTCATCAATTCAGATCGTCTTGGCACTGGCGCGTCTGAACTTTCTTTGGCAAAAGTCGCGGCCGATCCTTGGTGGGACCGATGACCGGCAAACCGTGTGTATTGTCGTGCCACCCGGGAGTCAGGAGATACTGGGTGCGATCGTCAAAACCGATCTTCTATCGGGGTCCGGCTTTGGAACCCGATTGATCGCTGAAAGAGACTTCCGGGCCACAATCGCCTCGATCGACAAGGACGAGCATTCCGAAATCATCGTGTCCGGGCCAAGGGTCGGTCTTTACGGGGACGCCGAACGCGCAAGTTCGCTGGCGGATCGATTGCGCATCAAGTTTCCTCAAAGCAACGTTCACCTCGGCGGCAGCCAATCCGGTCCGCTGACCCAATGGCCGGAAAGGCTGGCTCCTGGAAGCGTTCGCCAAACCTTCTCGCGGCGGACAGCAATCTCCAATCTGGCTCTCGAAGCATTGCGGGCGATTGCCCGAAAAAAATGACGTCCTGCGACAACAGCGAAGTGTGGGCTGGCACCTGAGCGCGCAACCCACCTCGGGCCGAGCGCTTATGCTGCGCCGGGCATAGGGTCAGCCACCATTATGGCAGCGGGTCCGCTGCGCAAATCGTCCGGTGAACTGAACTGTACGATGCGGCCGTTTTCCATGACCGCAATTCGGTCGGCAAGCGCCGTGGCCTCGATCTGATCATGGGTGACCATGATGGCACCAACGCCGGCCTTGCGCTGTATCTCGCGCACCTGGCTGCGAAGGCCGGCGCGTATGTGGGCATCGAGCGCGCTGAAGGGCTCATCCATCAACAGCAGCCTCGGCTCGATGGCCAAGGCGCGCGCCATGGCAACCCGCTGTCTCTGGCCGCCGGACAATTGCGCCGGATACCGTTCGGCGAGATCTTGCAGGCCGATCATATCGAGGAGTTCGTCGGTCCTTGCGGCGATATCGCTGCGTGAGGGGCGCTGCTGACGCGGTAGAATCGTCAGTCCGAAGGCAATATTGTTGCGTACGTTCATGTGGCGGAACAGTGCGTAGGACTGGAAGACCATGCCAAATCGGCGCTGGCGAGCGGGCAGAGCGGTAAAATCCTCGCCATCCAGCACCAGACGCCCGCTGTCGGCATGCGCAAGACCCGCGATAATGTTCAGGAGAGTTGTCTTGCCTGATCCGGATGGTCCGAGCAGGGCGACGAACTCGCCCTTTTCGAGTGTAAGCGAAACACCCTTGAGCACGTCGGTGGACCGGAAGGACTTGTGGATGTCAATGACGTCGAGGCTCATAGGATGTGTCCTCCTTGCGGGCCGAAGCGTTCGAGGGTTGCGCGCATAGCCAGGGTGAACAGAGCAAGCGCGGTTAATACCGTTGCGGCTGCGAAAGCACCGGTGACGTTGAAGTCGTTATACAAAAGCTCAATCTGGAGCGGCAGCGTCATGGTCTGGCCGCGGATGGAACCCGCCACAACGGCTGTTGCACCGAACTCGCCCATGGCGCGCGCAGCAGTCAAAATGACTCCGTAGGCCAGACCCCAGGATACATTTGGAAGAACGATGTGCCGCAGGAGCTGGAAGCCATTGGCGCCCAGCGTAATCGCGGCGCGTTCCTCGTCTTCTCCGGTGACTGCGAGCACGGGCAAGAGCTCGCGCACGACGAACGGCGCTGTCACGAACAATTGCACGAGCACAATGCCGGCCAGGTTGAACATGAGCTGTATGTTGTATGGCTGCAGTGCGGCGCCCACGGGCCCGAATGCGCCGTAGATGAGAAGAAAGCACAGCCCCACCACGATCGGCGATATTGCGAAAGGCGACTCGATGAGCACGAGCAGCGCCCGCCTGCCGAAAAAGCGATGACGTGCGATGAGCCAGGCTGCGGCGATTCCGAAGACGACATTGATCGGCAGCACAATCAGCGCCGCCAGGACCGTCAGCCAGATGGCATGTAGCGTTTCCGGTTCGGTGATGGCGGCCCAATAGGGGATCAATCCATCGACAAGGGCGCGGGCAAAGACACCGATGACCGGAATGGCGATCGTAAAGATGGCGAAGGCAACGGCAAGGCCAATCAAAACCGTACGGGCCATGTCAATCCGTCCCAAGATAGCTGTGAAGGCGGGTTTGCATGATGTTGATTGCCACAAGCAGAACCAGCGACAGGGCTAGCAGCGTGCCGGAGATGGCGGCTGCCGCGGGGTAATCGAATTCATCGAGCCGGATGAGAACAAGCAGCGAGGCGATTTCCGTACGGAAAGGCAGGTTGCCGGCAATAAAGATGACCGCACCGAATTCTCCAAGGGAGCGCACGAATGAAAGCCCAATGCCGGTCAGGATCGCCGGCGCCAGCGGGCGCAGCATGACGTTGACGAAGGTCTGCCATTCGGTGGCGCCCAGCGTGATCGCTGCATTTTCCTCGTCGCGGTCGAGTTCTTCGATCGCGGGCTGGATCGCGCGCACGGCAAACGGAATGGAGGTAAACACCATCGCGATGACGATACCCCACCAGGTATAGGCAATCTTTATGCCGAGCGGCTCGAGAAACCGGCCGACAAAACCGTTGCTGTCATAAATTGCGACCAGCGCAATGCCGGCCACCGCCGTCGGCAGTGCGAATGGCAGGTCGACCAGCGCATCGAGAATACCCCGCCCCGGAAACCGGTAGCGCGTCAGAACCCAGGCGAGGATCAGGCCGAATACGCCGTTGATCACCGTCGCCATGGCCGCTGCCGTGATCGTAACACGCAGGGCGGAAAGCGTTCGCTCTGAGCCCACGACCCGCAAGAAATCCGCAGGAGTCAGTTGCGCCAACTGCCACAGCAGTCCAGAAAGCGGCAACAAGACGATCAAGGTGACAAAGAGCAACGTTATGCCGAAGCTCAGGCCGAACCCCGGCAGTATACGTGGCGTCGAGTTGAGCGTAGCAGTAAACATCAATTGTCACCGATCGATCGAGGCTTTTCAGCCCGATGGTTAAGGAGATCCAGTCCAGTTTCAGTTGGTGAACACCTGATCGAGGGTGCCGCCATCGCCAAAGTGTTTCTCCTGCGCCTCGGCCCAGGAGCCGAACACATCCTCAACCCGGATCAGGCGGACCTGCGGAAATTGATCGGAGGTCGCTTCGGCCACGGTCTGATTGGTGACGCGGTTGTTGAAGGATGCAATGATTTCCTGCGCCGGCTCGGAATAGAGGAAATCGAGATAGGCCTGTGCCACATCTGTCGTGCCTCTTGTTTCGGCAACCCGGTCGACGATCGCGACCGGGAACTCGGCAAGCAGCGACACCTGCGGTACGACCCGCTCATAGGCACCCTCTTTCTGACCGGCGCGGATGTTTTCGACTTCGGCTTCGAACGTGATCAGGACATCGCCCAACCCGCGCTCCACGAATGTCGTCGTTGCACCGCGACCGCCTGTGTCGAAAACCAGGACATTGGAGAGAATCTTGCCAACGAACTCTTTTGCGAAGCCTTCATCGCCACCGGACTGTTCAAGGGCATAAGCCCATGCGGCAAGATAGGTGTATCGGGCGTTTCCGCTGGTTTTCGGGTTCGGGAAAATGATCTCGACGTCATCGCGGGTCAGATCATCCCAATCTTCTATGCCCTTGGGATTGCCCCCGCGCACGAGAAATGCGGGCAAGGAGAAATAGGGCGAAGCATTGTTAGGCAGTTCGGATTGCCAATTCCCGGATACAAAGCCACGCTCTGCCAGAATATCGATGTCCAGAACCTGATTGAAGGTCACAAGATCGGCCTGCAACCCCTGCAAAATTGCCCGCGCCTGCCTGGAAGACCCGGCGTGGCTTTGATCAATCGTCAGGCTCTCGCCGGACTTCTCCTGCCATTGCTCAATGAATACCGGATTAAGTGTTGCGTAGAGCTCTCGCGCGATATCGTAGGACACGTTCAGGATCTCGCGGTCCTGCGCTTGAGCAGATCCTGCGAGCAAGGCAGATGCCACCAAAACCGCAGCAGAAAAGCGTTTTGTGAGATGAATCATTGTAAGGCTCCCAAATCCAGTTCGTTGCATGAAATGGAAAATTATCGCGTGGATTGCAATAATGATTATGCAAGAAGCAAATATTTTCTACGATCCTAAAATTCTGTAGGCAAACGTGCTAAACTGAATCGATCCGAGACAAAGCGATCTTACCATTGTTCGTCACATATCTGCCGTCGAGAGGAAACATCAGCAGTTCGGTCTTGGCACCTCGACACGTTGCCATTGTCTTCGCGTTCGATCACCGGCCCGATCTCATTCGTGCCCGAGACGTTTATCCGCGACCTGGACATTGACCGAGACAAGATCAACGTCAACGGCGGTGCCATTGCACTTGGACACCCGATTGGGGCGACCGGTGCAATCCTGATCGGCACGATGCTGGATGAACGCGCTGTCATGGCGGGTTATCGGTGCGGATCGTATTGCCGATACGGACAAAACTGCGGGTGACATGACGCCGCGGTAAGCATCACGAATCGTTTGTCGGGATTGGCGTAGGATCAGTCAGGCCGGTACAGGTTTGATTGAAATCAGGCTTGTTATATACAATTTGGCGGGCGTCAGTGTCATTGTTGGTCAAACCATTGCCAACTGCGGCATTCTGAAGAATGGTTGTTTGAGTTGGGATCGCGAGATGACGCAATCGGATTTGGGGGGCAGGAAGCCTGTAAATGTCTAGAGGTCCGATCAGCGTTAGTGGGTTCTGCGGTGATGTTTTTGAAACGCAGCGCCGCCTGCGATCACAACTGCTGGATCGTCCGATAATTCGCCATGCCGCGGCTCGCGATCTTGCCGCACATATGCTCCTTTCCATTGATGACTTAACGGCCTGCTGGTCTCTCGCCACTTCCTGGCTGAGGACAGAGCTTCAATGCCATCGGGTCGATGCGGGGTTCGGAGTGGCCCACGCAAAAGACTATTACCCGGGAGTCGCGGAAGCGAAGAACGCGAATTATGATATTCCATCTTTCGGGGGCGCGGCTGTCTTCAATCGCGATCCGGCCATGCAAGCCATGTGGCTGGGATCACACCCGGTTATCTTTGCGGACATAAAACAGGACCGACGTGTCACGACATACCTGCGCAAAAGGATGTCAGGTGCTCGAACAAAATCGAAATTTGGTGGTGCCCTCAGAACGAAAACCGGAAGCTATGGTCTGATTTGCGCAGACTGGACCGAGCATCTGGCGCCAAATGAATCCGGACTTTATGATTGCTTTGAGCAAACCGTCGAGGATGTACTGGGCCCAATTATTGCTGTTTCAAAAGAGATTGCTGACCAAGATCCTGCTGTGCGCAATGAAAGCCGGCAAGATGACGATCAGACATATACCCTTTACAATCATTCTGCCTCTCATTCCCTGGAGGGACTGACCAGTTCGGAGCTTGATGTGGCCCGGTTGGTCGCACGGGGCCTGAGCTACAAGGAAATTGCCAGAATTCGTGGCAGGTCTTTTTCAACGATCGATCATCAACTTAGAAGCATCCGACGGAAGACTGGTGTTTCCAGCACATCCGCCCTCGTAAGCCTGCTCGCAAAGGTCGAGACTTGGAAGCACTGAGGGGCGTCGCAGGAATGCGGATGAAGACGCTACTTCCAAGCCAGAAGCGCTCCAGCACCGAAATACCAGACTACAGGTCGCCGTCGTTTTTGGTCGGGGACCGGCATCGCGAATCTTCGCGATAGATCGCTTCTTGCTGCTCTTGGTAAGTTCGCCCGAACGCGATGTGAAGTTGTCATGCCACACCAGACTATCGGTGTTGGAAGCAACTGCGGAGCGCTTTGGCGTCTGGGGAGGACGCCATTGAAAGGGAGGATAACTGCGAGATGATCGATAACGCCTTCTATGGTCCGGAAACCCAGGGAGAGTTTGAGTTCTTTGAGCTCGGCGATTTGGTGCTGGAGAGCGGCGAAACCCTGCGCGGCGCCAAGCTCGCCTACCGTACATTCGGCAACCTTAACGGGGACAAGACAAATGCCGTTCTTGTCACCACCTGGTTCTCCGGAACCGGCAAGGTAATGGAGGATGTATATGTGGGCGATAACCATGCCCTTGATCCATCCCTCTATTTCATCATCATTGTCGATCAGCTTGGCAGCGGCGTATCATCCTCCCCGCAAAACACCGCCGCGCCTCAAGCCATGGCAAAGTTTCCGAAGCTGAGCATTGCCGACGATGTAAGCGCACAACACAGGCTCATTACCGAGTTTTTTGGTATCGACAGACTCGCGCTTGTTGTGGGCGGCTCGATGGGCGGTCAGCAGGTTTATGAATGGTCCATTGTGCACGCCGATATGGTCGAGCGGGCCGCTCCGATCGCCGCCACGGCGCGGATTTCCCTGCACCAAAAAGTCTTCGTCCAATCCCTCGAAGAAGCGATCAAATCTGATCCAAACTGGAATTGCGGTTGGTACCGTTCAGGCCTTGATGTGCGTGACGGGATGGACCGCCTGGCAAACATCGTCGCGACTTTGGGCTGGTCGACGCAGTTCTATCAGGAGAAGCGATGGAACTCCGTGCTTGGCATGTCTTCTTTGGATGATTTCATAAATGGCGTCATGAAGGCCTATTTCGAGCCGATGGATCCGAATGTCCTGCTTTGCAAGATGCACAAGTGGCAGAATGCGGATGTAGCGCGTCATGCGGAAGGCAATCTTCAAGCTGCACTCAAGCGCGTCAAGGCAAAGACCTATGTCATGCCCATCAGTCATGACCTTTTTTTCCCGCCGCACGAATGTGAGGAAGATTGCAGCATGATCCCGGATGCGGAATTTCGAGTGATTCAATCCAAGGAGGGCCATATGGGCCTGAACGGTTTTGAGCCGGGTTATATGGAACAGGTGGATCGCTATCTGAAAGAGCTTCTGGCCAGTTGATCCGTCAAAAATTGAGTTGAAGAAAAAGCGGTCCGACGAGGTTCGGGCGGCGATAGGAAACGTGCGCCGTTTTGCAGAAAGGCTGCGGGAGAATTCGAATGGGCAGCAAAGACAATCGCTCCGCAACGACAAGAGACACGCCGAAACTCGCGATCCGAAACGCAACAAAAGTATACGGATCCAAGACCGGCGGCGTGCATGCGTTGGACCAAATCAATATGGATATCGACGATGGCGACTTCGTCTCTATCGTCGGCCCATCCGGGTGCGGCAAGACCACCTTGCTTTGGTCAATGTCCGGCCTTCATGAACTGACCAAAGGTGCGATTGAGCTGGATGGAACGCCGGTTAACGGCCCGAACAAGCAGATCGGAATGATGTTTCAGGAAGCAAATTTGCTTCCTTGGAGGACCATTCAAAAGAACATCGAGTTCCCCTGCGAGGTCAGAAAGCAACCTCCGGATCTGACGAAGATCGAAGCGCTGCTGGAGCGCGTCGGTCTTGGTGGCTTCGGACCCAGAATGCCGCGTGAGTTGTCCGGTGGAATGCAGCAGCGGGCATCTATCGTCCGCGCGCTTTCATCCGATCCCGATGTGCTTTTGATGGATGAACCCTTCGGAGCGCTTGATGCGTTCACCCGCGACGAGATGAACCTGCTTGTCGAGGAGATCTGGCTCGAAACCGGGAAAACGATCGTCCTCATCACGCACAGCATCCACGAAGCGGTGTTCTTGTCTAACAAGGTTCACGTCATGAGCGCGCGCCCCGGCCGCATGGCGAGGGTCTTTGAGGTTCCGTTCAAGCGAAAACGAGAACTGAAACTCACCGAAACGAGGGAGTTCTTTGACCTCGTCAATGAGATCAAGTCCGAAATTCAACACCAACCCGGTTCGGCGGCAGCAGCCGTTGCCGCGGAGTAAACTGAATGACTGACAAAGCCCTCGCAGACACGGTCCCTACGTTCGGAGACGCTGACAAAAGTGGCAAGGACGGGTTGGCTTCCATGAACGCCCTTGGCGGTGGCCTGCGCATTCAAAGCGCGACCGAAGTCTTGGCCATCATCGCCGTCGCCGTGGTCATCATCGGCGGTGCCGAGCTTCTGCTCAGGCTTTACGCGGTGCCTGAATATGTAATGCCCACGCCATCGGCAATCGTCACGGCGCTCGTCGTTCATTTTGGCGAAATCGCGCCACATCTTGGATACACCCTCGTTGAACTTGCGGTCGGATACACGATTGGTGCATCGATCGGAATGCTGCTTGCGGCGTTGATTACCCAGTTCCCATTCGCGGAAAAAATCATAACGCCTTACATTTTGCTCCTTGTGACGACGCCGATGCTTGCGCTCGTGCCGCTGCTCATTCTGAATTTCGGGTTTGGCTATGCGCCCCGGATCATTGCGGTGGCCCTGGCGGCGGGCCCGATGGTGATGATCAACTCCGCCACGGGCTTTCGCCGCGTTGATGCCGGCAAGATTGCTCTCGCTAGGGTCTATGGCGCCACCACTCTGCAGATTTTCATGAAGATTCGCGTGCCAATGGCCATGCCGATGATCATTGTTGGTCTTATGATGGGAGCGATCTTCAGCGTCATTACAGTAATCGGCGCTGAGATGTCCGGTGGTGGCTTCGGGCTTGGAAGCCGGCTTACGACCTTTTCGTCAACGCTACGTATGGCTGAGTTTTTTGCAGTGATCCTGATCCTCGCGATCATGGGTATCCTGATTTACGTGTTCTTTTCTTGGCTCGGCAAAAAGCTCGCTGGCTGGGAGAGCTGACGCACAAGCGGCCTGCAGGACCGCTCGGCAGGCCGCTTTTCCGAAACAATGAGCGGAACTCAGTGGAGGAGAAGGCCATGACGAGCCTTTATCATGAGACTGGTGTTACGCGTCGCCGTTTTCTGCAGGTCAGCGGTGCCGGGGTTGTTACCGCAACTGCGGTAGGTGGTGGTCTGCTATCGCCGACAAGGGCACACGCTGCTTCTTATGACAGTCCGCATACCTGGATATCGCCCCGAGGGACGATCGAAGTGATGGACGACTATGCCATCTGGGTCGCCAAAGAAATGGGGTATTTTGGAGATCTGGGTGTCGATATCAAGCTGGAACCGGGTCCTCCAGGTGGAACCGCTGTCGTGCAGTTTGTCTCAGTCGGGCAGGCGGATATGGGTTTCCCTGCTCCAGGAATTCTCGGCAACTCCATTGAGGCCAATATGGGTCTGGTGTCCATATTCGGCACCGGCTTTCTTGACCTCTTCAACATCGCCTTCCGAAAGGGTGAGGGCATGACAGACCTCAGGGGCCTGGAAGGCAAGACGGTCCTGCTTGGATCCGCGGCATGGCAATCGATTGCCGACCCGATGCTGCGCGCGGTCGGCGTTGACACCGAGAAAGTCAATTATGTTGAAGCCGGTTTCCCGAATTGGACAAACGCCTTGGCCGTAGGCCAGGGGGACGCCTGTCTTGCATGGGAGGGTCTTCGGGCCGCGTTGGAAAAGAACAATCTCAGATTTGACTACTGGATGGGTATGCGCGGATCGCCTTTGCCTTCCAACTCTCAGGTTGTGCGGCGAGCTGACGTGGAAAATCCGGAGCGCAAAGCGTTTCTCCAAAAGTATGTACGGGGCATGGCCATGGGCCACGAATTCGCGGATCAGAATCCCCGTGCAGCGACCGATATTGTCTTCAAGGCGTTGCCGGCGACAAGGGAGGCTTTTGGACCGCGCTACGGGACCGAGAGCCTGATGCAAATCCATCGTACCTTCAAAGGCGATCTGTCGAACCGCAGCGGATGGGGTGAGCACGATGTTGCCGGCTTCCAGAAGTTCTTCGACATTCAAAAGGAGATTGGTCTTCTGTCGACCGACATAGATGCCAAGAACTTTGTTCTTAACGACTTCATCGCCGAGGGGAATGATTTCGACAAGGAAAGGGTCAAGGCGGACGCTATGAACTATCCACTGCCTGAAGATCTTGCAGCCGTCGACATGGAGGACGTTGAGAAGAATTTCTACAATAGTGCCATCAATTAAGTATCGGCTGATGCGGGGCGTGAATGGTTACCGCCCCGCATCACAACCTTGTTCGAATCCGACGAAATCAAACGACCTCCGCATTCCGCGCGGCATGATGGTGGTACCGACGGGCGACACTCCTGTGCGACGTTGCTTGCCTGGAGACCAAGAAAGGCGACTGGATACGGCCCTTTTTTCAGCGTCATGGAAGATGTTGTTCAAAAAGCGATGGATGAGGGGTGGCGACTTCCGGCAAACGTCTGGTGCGTTTGCCGGCTTCGCAAAGATCAGAAATGCGAAGCTTGATGAGGTGAGTGATGGTCATCGGGGCCCAGATTTTGCGCAACGTCTGCCGGCAAGCGATGTCGATCATTCGTTCGGTATCGCGCACTCACTCCGATGAGAGGCTTATTGAGTGAAAGCTGCGTGAGGCCGATCTACCTTTGCCATGAACCTGTGCTCTCCAGTTACCTTTATTCGTGGACCGATTAAGCCGGTTGGCTCATCTCGACCCAAACAGACTTTGACTTAAGGTATTTTTCGTATCCTGCGCGACCAAGGTCTTTTCCGATACCGGACCGCTTTACACCACCGAAGGGGCTTGTCATATCTTCGCCCCGTCCCCAGTGGTTGATCCAAACGGTACCGCTTTCGATCCTGCGAGCAGCCGACAGCGCACGGTCCAGATTGCCAGTGTGTACGGCAGTGGCCAGCCCGTACTCGGGATGATTGGCTTTTGCGACACCTTCGTCAAAATCTTCGAATGTATCCACAGAAAGAACGGGACCGAAAACTTCTTGCTCGAAAGCCGTATTGCCGGGCCCGACGCTGTCGAGGATTGTGGGTGCGAAAGCGTGCATGTTTGGGACGTGCAATCGTTCTCCGCCAAGCAAGGGTATTGCGCCCTGTGCTGAAGCCTCGCGGACGATGCTCTCGATGCGGTCGATCTGTTTGGAATTGATAATCGGCGGGAGCGTCGCGTGGTCCGACCATGTCGGTCCCGCCCGCACATCTCTCATTCGGTTCGCAACCTGCTGTAGAAGCGAGTCCTTGACTGCGGCATGCACAACGAGACGAGCACCAGCGAAGCATACTTGGCCAGCATTCATAACGATACCTCGTGCTACAAGGTCAGCGACCTTGTCGAGATTTTGCGCATCATCGAAGACCAGTTGTGCTCCCTTTCCACCCAGTTCCAGGCTCACCGGCTTAAGCCCGTGACGTGCAGCGTCAGCCATGATCGCCGCCCCGGTCGCGGATGATCCGGTGAAGGTGATATAGTCGACACCGGGATGAGCAACCATTGCACGCCCCACATCCACAGTGCCTGGAAGAACGTTGAAAAGTCCGTCCGGCAGTCCGGCTTCCACACTCAATTCAGCCAACCGCAAAGCGGAAAAGGGCGTAAGCTCGGACGGCTTCAAAAGGACTGCGTTTCCGGCTGCCAGGGCCGGGGCAAATTTCCAGCTTGAGAGGATTAACGGGAAATTCCATGGCGCGATCGCTGCTACGATTCCATGCGGCTCCGTCGTAATCATTGAAAGCTGGCTCGCTGCTGTCGCCGTTACCGAACTTTCATGGGTCTCGGCGTAGGCAACAAAGGTTCGCAGTGTTGAGGCTGCCACATGGACATCGCGCGCCAGGGCTTCTTTGTAGGGGCGCGAGGAGGACAACGCTTCGAGGGCTGCAAGCTCCTCTGCGTGCGAAGTGATCAGGTCTGCCCAACGCAGAAGGACGCGCCCGCGTGCTTTTGCCGAAAGCTCGGCCCAACCGGAGTCTTGCAGCGCACGTCTTGCCACTTCAACGGCCCAATTCACGTCGTCAATTGTTGCCGTTGAATAGGCCAAGCTGATTGCCGAGTCTGACGGGCAAAGATGAGGAAAGTCTTCGCCTTTCGCCTTATGCAGGGCCCCACCAACAAACACGCCCTCTGGGCGCGCCAGTGCTATTGGGTCGAAATACATATCAGCCCTTCCTTTTCTGCGCTTGGCTCAGTCGATCTTTGCGCAGCCGTGATCAAGCGCCGTGACGCCACGGTCGGCCACCGTTGCGCGGAACGATATCTCTGGTCCGTCGCGCCACATCTCGACGCGGATGGTTTCGCCTGGATAAACGGGTCTGGAAAAGCGCAGTTTGATTGAGCGGAGGCGCCCTGGTTGGTAGTCGCAGTAAGTGGCCAAGATCGCCCGGGTCGCAATTCCGAACGAGCAAAGGCCATGTAGAATTGGGCGTTCAAAGCCGGCTGCGGAAGCTACATCCGGATCAACATGAAGCGGGTTGGGATCCCCGGACAGCCTATAGAACAGTGCCGAGCGCGGGTCCGTATGGGTTTCAAACCTGGCCTCAGGTGGATCAGCCGGCATAGTATGCGGTGCGGGTTGCGGTCCGCTGTCCCCGCCGCAGCCGCCATTTCTTCGCGCGAAGTTCACTACCTTGACTGTGGCCAGTGCTCCGAACTGGTCTGCGATGTCGCGCTCCAAGTAGATAAGTGCTCCCTTGGATTCGCCCTTGTCTATGATGCGAGTGATCCGAGTTTTGGCACGCACCAGCGCATCTGTAGGGAGCGGACGGTGCAGGATAACCTCTTGCTCGGCGTGGAGAAAGCGGTGCCAGTCTATTCCCGTAGCAGGGTCCCTTGCCCAAAAACCCGGACTCGCAAGTACCGCGGCCATTGAGGGAACGACCTGCAGGTTGGGTTCTTCGAAAACAAAGGGCAGCTCTGCTCGGTGCGTTGGGTCTTCGCCAAATCCTATGCCTAGTGCATAGAGGATACAGTCTTTCGTGGTGTAGCTCTGTGCTACCTCTGGAAAGGCATAGTTTTGAAGCCTTTTTCGGAAATCACTAGCTGTATCGACAATCGCCATCCGGTCGCCGTCCAAGATCATCATGCGAAACGCGCCGCGTTCTCATTCTGAGAAATAGTGCACTTGCAAATAGATAGCAAGCGAATTATTAAGCACGAGAAGGAGAGTGCTCATGCAGCAAATCATATTCGCTGAACGAACATACTCATTTTCTGCCCTGAAAGACGAGGCTGCTTGCGGTGCGGCAGGTCTTGCATTGCTTGGAGCGACGGGCGGAGTCGTGGCTCTTCTTCTAAGAAATGATGTAGCTTTTGTGACTGTTAGCGAGGCCGCTCGTCAGGCGGGCGCGGCAACGCTTCCTCTCAACTGGCATCTAAAGGCGCCAGACATTGCCTATATTCTGGAAGATAGCGCTGCCACCTTCCTCGTAGCGCACGTGGATCTTTGGAACGCAATCGCGCAGGATCTGCCAGAAAGTCTTAGGTGCAAGCTCAATGTATTGCTGATACCCGCGCCTGACGCCATAGCAGCAGCTTACTCTGTCGCGCCTGAACACATGAACTTACCCGATGGCGTCCAGCTTTGGCCTGCTTTGGTGGCTGCGCAGCGGCCGATCCGTAAGCCATCAACGACCCGTCCATATCCACTGATTTACACCTCTGGTACGACCGGACGCCCTAAAGGCGTGCAGAGGCTCGGTGCTGCAGAGCCCGCGAAGGTCGCTTATGATGCTTTTTTCGACGAAGCCGCTCAAACGTTACTCGCGACGCCTTTGTACCACGCGGCGGCACATCGGTTTCTCGACGGAACCCTCAAATCAGGCGGCAGTGTGGTTCTTCCTGCGCGATTTGACGCCGAAGGCATGCTTCGAGATATAGAGACGTACCGAGTCACAACGAGTTTTGTTGTTCCGGCGATGTTTCAGAGGCTGTTGCGGCTGTCCGAAGACGTTAAGCAGCGATACGATCTGTCGAGCCTGCGGCATATTGTGGTGGCTGGAGCACCATGTGCGCCCGACTTGAAATCGGCCATGATCGACTGGTGGGGACCGGTGATCTACGAGTACTACGGATCAACCGAATTGGGAGCCGTGACTTTTGCCTCAAGTGAAGATGCGATTTCGCGCCCAGGTACAGTAGGGCGCCCCGTAGCGACGGCGCGTGTCGCGATTCTAGACGAGGCAGGGAACCCGTGCCCGTGCGGCGAGACCGGCGAGATCTATGGGCGCCGCGACGATCTTCCTGATTTCACTTATCTTAACCGTGCTGAGGCGCGTGAAGAAGCAGCGGCCGGTGATCTCGTCACAATGGGCGATGTTGGGTTCATTGATGGCGACGGATTTCTTTTCTTGAGTGACCGGAAAACCGACATGATCATCTCCAATGGAGTGAACATTTATCCAGCTCAGATAGAAGCAGCCATCCTGGCCCATCCCGATGTGGCCGACTGCGCTGTTTTTGGCATTCCCGATGACATTTCAGGCGAGGCTGTCGCCGCCATTGTTCAACCGTTGGCGGGTCAAAGCCTGGATGCTGAAAGGTTGACGGCTTTTTTGAAGTCCAGGATCGCCAACTACATGTTGCCACGTCGTATCGAGGAAAGGCTGAGTTTTCCGCGTGACGAAGCCGGAAAAGTGAAGAAACGGGAATTGCGAGCGCCATACTGGGAAGAAGCGAAGCGCGCGATCTAAGCCAGAAACTCTAGTCGTGTACCAACGCGGGCACCTCGCCGGCCAATGCGTCTCTTAGGTTTCCACGAACGCGGCGCATAAGGCTCAATAGCTGATCGACCTCAGCGTCGGACAAATGCTCGAAAGACAGTGCATTCACTTGGGCTGCGGCCTCACTCAGCACATGCTTTTTGGACATCGCAGATGCCTTGAGGAAAACGCGTTTTGTTCGCCGATCCGTGTCATCAGGACGACGTTCAACCCAGTCTGCGGCTTCAAGCCGGTCTACCATACCGCTCACCGCAACAGTACCAATCCCCAAAAGCCGCGCCAGTTCAACCTGTGTGCGTCCGTCTTCGCGCAGAAGCCTGTTCAAAAGATAGACCTGAGCGGAAGTGAGTCCATGAGGTGCCAGAAACGCATCCAGTAGCTTGATCCTCTGGCGAGCGACGTGCTGGAAGACCAACCCCGCTTCGTTCTCGGCCTGGCCATCCTCGGTGGGAGCAAGCACTGTCTGTGGCATTTTGTATCCTTCTTCGGCCCCGCTTCGATCGATGCAAGTGCGGTGCACAATTAGGATGCGAACGGATTGGCGTCAACCAGCATGATCCCGATACACCCACAAGATTAAATTCTCTTGCGATTAATTCATATACGTATTAATTACTAGCGAAGCAATATATGGGTTGCCCCTAGTCGAATGCGTTTGAAGGGACGCCTGTGAGTTTTGCGGGAGAAAGCGCTCAAGAAGCTTGGGCAAATGGGAGGAATAAACATGCTGCATGACCGGTTCTTCATAGGAAACCAGTGGATCAAACCAGCCACTGATGCTCAGTTTACGGTCAAGAATGCCTCAACCGGCGAGACCGTGGGTACGACTGCCGAGGCAGGAATTGTTGATATCGATACCGCAGTCGCTGCGGCCCGTGCAGCATTTGACGATGGAGAGTGGCCAAGCATGGCGCCTGCAGAACGGGCGCGGATCATGCGCCGTTTTGCGGAAGAGTTGCGCCGGCGAGCCCAAAAAACAGCCGAAGCTGTCAGCACCCAGAACGGCATGCCGATATCTATCTCGAGTGCGTTCGAAGGGGATGTGGCCCCGAACATTCTGGACTATTATGCCGATCTTGCCGACGCGATGGTACTGGAGGATGTCCGCCCGTCGCAGTTCGGCACCGAGACCTTTGTTCAGCGCCTGCCTGTGGGCGTCGTTGCAGCGATTATTCCTTGGAACTTTCCAGTCAATCTTTCGTTGGTCAAATTGGGGCCAGCCATGGCCGCAGGGTGTACGATGGTTATCAAACCATCCCCCGGCACAGTTCTCGATAGTTATGTGATGGCCGAGGCCGCACTCGCAGCAGGCGTCCCGCCAGGCGTTTTGAACTGGGTTCCCGCGGATCGCGAAGTCGGACAGTATCTGATTGAGCACCCCGGCATAGACAAGGTGGCTTTCACTGGATCGACAGCAGCTGGTCGAAAAATTGCTGCTCGCTGCGGAGAGCTACTGCGTCCCGTAACGCTGGAACTCGGAGGCAAGTCCGCTGCGATCCTGCTCGAAGACACCGATTTGGAAACCTTTACGCAAGGTATTCCAACCGCCTGTCTGCTGAACAATGGACAAACTTGCTATCTTGGAACGCGCATCCTGGCGCCTAGGAGCCGTTACGATGAGATTGTCGAGGCGGTGGCGGGCTTTGTCGGCGGGCTCAAAGTGGGTGACGCTATGGACCCAGAAACCCATGTTGGCCCGCTAGCATCAGAAGAGCACCGCGCACGTGTTGAACGCTACATCGATATCGGCAAGAACGAGGGCCGCCTCGTGACCGGTGGACGCAGGCCGGGGACCTCTCAAGGCGGTTGGTTTGTGCAGCCGACGGTGTTCGCCGATGTGGACAACAAGGCAACCATTGCCCGTGAGGAAATTTTTGGCCCAGTTCTCTCAATCATACCCTACGAGAGTGAAGAGCAAGCCGTCGAGATTGCCAATGACAGCGATTTCGGGCTTGGTGGTTCGGTCTGGAGCAAAGATAAAGCGCATGCCAAGGCCGTTGCAGAAAAGGTCCAGACCGGTTCCATCGGGCTCAATGGCTATGTGATTTCGGTGGGCTCTCCCTTTGGCGGTGTCAAACAAAGCGGGATCGGACGAGAGTTCGGTCCGGAAGCAATGGGGGCCTACCAAACCTATAAGTCGATCTTCGCGATGAACTGAAGCGCGTCTTGATCGATGCCAATGCGGGACCGTTTTCTCCCGTGCGGTCCCGCTACCAAGGTTCTGAAATCAAATGAAAAACTTTCAAGCTGCAGTATTGCGCCGCAAAGACGGACACTTCGGGATCGAGATGATCAGAATGGAGCCGCCGCGGGCGCGTGAGGTGGCGGTCAAGATCGCAGGTGTCGGTCTTTGTCATACGGATTTGGTGGTTCGTGAGGGACACTATCCGATACCGTTTCCTATGGTGCTCGGGCATGAGGGCTCAGGTATCGTGGAAACGGTCGGAAGCGAAGTCACTTCCGTAGCTCCTGGAGATCATGTTGTGCTCTCCTTCGGCTTTGATAGCCAATGTAAGACCTGCATGGATGGACAACCCGCTTACAGCGATCAGTTCTTTGCGCGGAACTTCAGTGGGCGGCGTCCGGACGGTAGCACACCGCTCACTGACGCGAACGGGCAGGATCTTAGCGGCTACTTTTTTGCACAGTCGTCCTTTGGTGAGTATGCGCTGGCGCCTGAGGAAAGTGTGGTCAAAATTGATCCCGATGTACCAATTGAAATCATGGGCCCGTTGGGATGCGGCATTCAGACCGGGGCGGGTGCTGTCATGAAGGCGCTGGCCTGTCGAGCTGGCAGCTCGATCGCCGTCTTTGGCGCTGGCTCCGTAGGTTCGGCGGCCGTGCTTGCTGCGCGTGCGGTGGGTTGTACGCCGATCATCGCAGTGGACTTGATCGAGCACCGTCTCGATATCGCGCGTGAAATGGGTGCCACACACACAATAAACGGCGGCTCGGAAAACGCCGTGGAGCAAATTCTTGAGATCACAGGCGGCGGCGCACAATACGCGCTCGATTGCACGGGAGTTCCGGCCGTGGTGCGGCAATCTGTTGAATGCTTGCGTTTGACGGGAATGGCCGGGCTTTTGGGTGTGCCGCAACCTGGCGCAGAGTTGACACTCCAATTGAGAACCTTGCTATCAGGTCGCGGCATTCGAGGCATTGTTGAGGGCGATAGCGTCCCGCGCAGCTTCATCCCCGAGCTCGTCGCTCTTTGGAAAACTGGGCGCTTTCCGTTTGATAAGCTTATAACGACCTATAGGCTGCAGGATATCGAAGACGCCATCCATGCGTCGGAAACCGGTGAAATCGTCAAGGCTGTTTTGATACCGTGATTCTTTGCGAAACATGCAGTCTAGTGGCGATCAGCGAATATAGCGTGCCCTTTTGATCAACTACGATTCTCTTATGGCCCGTGAATTTGCCGATGTTGAGCGATGCTACACGGAGCGCGATTGCATCCTTTACGCTCTGGGTCTCGGGCTAGGAGAGCCGCAGAATCCGAGCCACTTACGCGCCGTCTATGAAGGCTCTGAAGCATTTGCGGCACTCCCGTCCTTTGTAAACGTGCTTGGAAACCCACCGTTTTGGGCGCAAGATCCCTCGACCGGAATCACGTGGCAAAAAATCGTGCATGGAGAACACTCCTTCACGCTTCACGCGCCGTTGCCAATACGTGCAAACATCGTGGGTCGCACACGGCTGACCGGCCTTGTAGATAAAGGTTTGGGCAAGGGCGCTCTGATCTATTCGGAGCGCGAAATCTCATCCGCGGACGGTATGCGTCTGGCCACGGTTTCAAGTACGCTCTTCGCGCGAGCAGACGGCGGATTTGGTGGGCCGGATGGTCCCTTGAAGCCGGTTCACACCTTGCCCAGCCGGTCTCCGGATTTGTTCCATGATTTCGCCTCTTCGTCGCGCGCCGCGCTCATCTATCGGTTAAGCGGGGACATGAACCCGCTCCATGCCGACCCTTCAATAGCAAAGAAAGCGGGCTTTGAGCGACCGATCCTCCATGGGCTATGCTCAATGGGAATCGCGGCCTGGTCCATTCCGATGGCGCTCAGAAACGGCGATTTTCAGGCGCTCCGGCATCTGGAACTGCGCTTTTCCGCGCCTGTTTATCCGGGTGAGACGATCCGCACTGAGATTTGGGATGACGGTGGTGAGGTCAGCTTTCGCGCGCGCGTCCTGGAACGCGACGCCATAGTGCTTACCAATGGTCGAGCGCGGCTTAGTTGAGGTCTTCGATGACAGGCAAACCCCTTCCAACGATTTATCCGGAAACCAGGCATTTCTGGGATGGCGCGGCAGCTGGCAAGCTTCTTTTGCAATACTGCTTGGACTGCCAGAAGCACTATTTTCCGCCGCGTCCCTTTTGCCCCTTTTGTGGCAGTCGTGCGGTGGAGATCGTGGAAGCGAGCGGACGCGGCCGCCTTTATTCCTATACGATCTCCCACCTTCCAACTCCGGGCTATGAGCCCCCCTTCATCGTTGCTGTTGTGATGCTTGATGAAGGCGTCAAAATGCTCACAAATATCGTGGATTGCCCTCAAGAGCCGGAAGCGTTGACCCTGGACATGCCCCTCGAAGTGACTTTCGAGGCACGCGGGAATGTTTATGTCCCGCAATTTCGGCCTGTAGGGGCGCTACAATGAGCCGTGCTTCCATCGCCATCGTGGGTGCCGCCGAAAGCTCGGATCTCGGCCAGGTACCTGGTTTATCCCAAGTGGGTCTTCATGCCGATGCTGCGCTCAACGCGCTGGCTGATTGCGGGCTCACTCTGTCAGATGTCGATGGTATTGCTACTGGCGGCCATGATGTGGCGGAGATAAACCAGTATCTGGGGATTTCGCCTACATGGTACGACGGTACATCCGTTGGCGGCTGTTCCTTCATTGCACTTGTCCGCCATGCGGCCGCAGCGATTGAGGCTGGGCTCTGCACCACCGTCCTGATCACTCACGGTGAAAGCGGTCGGTCAAACCATCGGTCGCACCGCCCGATCATGCCGTCGATGCAACAGCAAGAGTTTGAAGCGATCTACGGCCCACTCCTTCCGCCAATGCGTTTTACTTTGCCCGTTATGCGCAAAATGAAGGACGAGGGGTTGACCGAAGAACAAATCGCTATGGTTGCAGTGGTGCAACGTGAATGGGCGGCGTTTCATCCACGCGCTACGGCGCGTGATCCGATCACGGTGGATGACGTGCTAGGCTCCCGCATGATTGCCTATCCGTTTCGCAAGCTTATGTGCTGCCTTGTCAGCGACGGTGGTGGCGCGCTGGTGCTGACTTCGGCGGAGCGCGCGAAGGACTTTCCCACGAAACCTGTCTATCTGCGGGGCACCGGTGGGGAAGGGGCCGAAGGACCCATGGTGAGCCAGATGGAGAGTTTTTGCTCCTCAAAGGCTTTCCGTGTCTCCGGTAAGCTCGCCTTCGAGAAGGCAGGCATCACCCACGCCGATGTGGATCATTTGATGATCTACGACGCTTTCGCGCATCTGCCGATATACGGCTTGGAGGATTTGGGATTTGTAGGCCCCGGGGAGGCCGGCCCATTCATATCCGAGGGCCACACGCGACCGGGGGGGCGCCTGCCGCTCAATACCAATGGTGGCGGGCTCAGCTACATGCACTCGGGCATGTACGGAATGTACGCGCTGCAGGAAGGCGTGCGGCAAATGCGCGGTGTTTCGCCTGCGCAAGTGGAGGGCGCCAGGATTTCCATGGTGCATGGGGTGGGCGGTATGTTCGCAGCCGCTGCGACGGTGGTGCTTACCAACGAGGAAAGTTGGTAGTCATTCAAAGCTGAATTTCGGTGGTTTTTTTTCGACAAAGCGCGAAAGCGCGTCGCGGTGATAGCTGCTCGTCAGGCAAATCGCCTGCGCCTCGGCTTCGAGCGCGAGGATCGTGTCGCAATCACTCTCCATCGCGCGGGCTGAGAGTTCCTTTGTCAGCCGAAATGCCAGCGGAGATGCTTGTGCCATCTTCCGTGCCATTTCCATAGCTCGAGGCAAGAGCGCTTCATGCGGGTGAACTTCGAGCGCAATCCCGAGGTCGACTGCCTCTTCTGTCGAGAGCGTACGAGCGGTATAAAAAATCTCGCGCGCCCGCTGGAGACCCACGACACGCGGAAGCGACCATAAGAGACCGAGATCGGGGACGGCGCCGACCTTGGGGAAAGAGGCGCAGAACTGCGCCCGTTCGGAAGCCAAGATGAGATCGCCCACGAGCGCGAGGCTGAATCCAGCGCCGAAAGCGGGCCCATCCACGGCGGTGATGACCGGCACAGATAAATCCCGCAGAGTGCGAAACCAGGTTTGTGTTTCTCTCATTCGCGCGAGTTGGTCCTCTGCCCCTGCTGACTTGCCTGCTGCATGGCGCTCGAGCATTTTCTTGAGGTCTCCACCGGCACAAAACACGCCGCCTGAACCGGTAAGGACAACAGATTTGAGGTTTTCATCGTGTGCAAGCTGCGCGCTGATCTTCGAAAGGCATGCTTTCACTTCTACGGTGAGCGCATTCCGCCTTCCGGGCTGGTTGAGTGTGACGAGAGCAATACCGTCGTCGTCGATCTGTAATGTCACCGCGTCGGTCATAAGGTCAGCAACCTTCTAATCTCTGTCTTGTCGATCTTGTTGGCGGGGGTCAGCGGCAGTGCAGTCGTCCATATGTGCACTGCCTTAGGCACCTTGTAGCCTGCTATGCGTTCCTTGCAGTGTGAAATCAGCTCGTCCGGGCTTACAGGGCTCTTGAGAGTGACCGCGGCCACAACCCGCTCTCCCCATTGCTCATCCGGCAAACCCAGAACCGCTGCGCTTGCGACGGCGTCATGCTGCGAAAGGCAATTTTCCGTTTCGATCGGATAGACGTTTTCGCCACCAGTGATGATCATTTCCCTGGTGCGGCCCGCGAGGTGGAGGTAGCCGTCCTCGTCCATCCATCCCGCATCTCCGGTATGGTAGAAGCCGCCGCGAAGTGCCGATTCCGTATCGACCGGGCGGTTCCAGTATCCGTTCATGACATTGGGCCCCCGCACGACAATCTCGCCGGTTTCTCCGGGCTCAACCGGCTTATCCTCTTGCGTCACAATCCGCACGTCGCAGTAGGGCATCGGGCGACCGACGGAGGTAAGCTTGGGATAGCGCCCTTCTTGAGGGCGGTGATCATCGGGCGTTAGAACACAAATGACCGGCGAAACCTCGGTCATTCCATAGCCCTGGCCGAAGGTGACGCCGGGAAAGGCCTTGAGCAATCGGTCCATCAGCCCGACCGGCATCGGCGCACCGCCATAGCTGAGCAGCTTGAGAGGGCCAAGATCAAAATCCGTGAAGCGCGGGTGGTCGAGCATCATCTGGAACATTGTGGGCACAAGGGTGGTGGTTGTTACCTCATGGGTGCTGATGAGTGACATCAGCTCTTCCACTTCGAATTTGGGCTGGATGACCATGGGAATGCCATAGAGTACGGCGGAGAAGACACGGCTTCCCGTGGCGAGATGAAAGAGTGGACCTGACAGCAGGAGCCTATCTTCAGCGGAATACCCGTAAGCAGCGCTCGTCCCCGCAGCGTTGGCGAGCATGTTGGTATGAGAAAGCATCACGCCCTTCGGTCTGCCGGTGGTGCCCGAGGTGTAAAAGAGGATCATGCTTTCCTGATCTGCGGAGCCAAGTTTATCGGGAGGCGGCGCGGATTCGGCCAGAAGGTCGTCATAGTTTGTTATGCCGTCTGCGCGCGCCCAATCGGCGAAGATCAGCGTTTCAACCTTTGCTTGGAAGGTCTCCGCCATCTGCGCGAAATGCCGGTCGAAGACAAGCACCTTGGGCGTACAGTCTTCCAGGATGACTTCGATTTCGGCCGGCGCCAGGCGGTAGTTGATTGGCACCGCAAGGGCACCGAGCAGTGACGGGGCAAAGTAGATCTCGGTCAACCAGTGCGAGTTCAGTCCGAGATAGGCGACGCGATCCCCAGATTTGACTCCGAGAGCGGCAAGGCCGCCTGCGAGTGCGGCAATCCTGTCGTGAAAGGTGGCCCAATCATGGGTTCGTCCCTCAAAAGTCGTGGCTGCCTTCCGGGGCGCGTGAAAGGCTTGCTTTTCGATCAGATCAAACAACCGCATCACGCGCGTCCAATGAGCGACCGCCCGATGATCTCGCGCATGATTTCACCTGTCCCGCCAGCGATGCGGCCAACGCGCGCGTCCGCCCAGGCGCGCGCAATGGGATACTCCCACATGTATCCATACCCGCCGAACAGCTGGAGGAGTGCGTCGAGGTGGCGGCAGAGGGTCTCAGAACTAAGCATCTTGCCCATAGCCGCGTCCACCGCGTCTAACTCTCCGGCACCGTGTGCCTCGAGACACCGGTCCACAAAGACGCGGAGCATAACGGCGTCAGCCTGAGCTTCGGCAAGACGGAAGCGCGTATTCTGGAAGTCCGCGATCGACTTACCGAAGGCCTTGCGTTCTTTTACATGTTCGGTTGTCCAGGCAATCGCCGCCTCCAGGCTTGACGCGGCACGCACACATTGCATCAACCGCTCTTGCGGAAGCTGCTCCATCATCTGCACGAAGCCGCGCCCTTCTTGGCCCAGGAGATTCTCGGCCGGAACGCGTACGTCGTCAAAGAAAAGCTCCGCCGTGTCCTGGGCTTTCCAGCCCACTTTTTCCAAAAGATTGTTGCCCTTGTTAAACCCGGGCGTGTTGGCGGGTACAAGAATTAGCGATGTTCCTCTGCCACCCTCCGACGGATCCGTCTTGCAGGCCAGCACCAGTAGATCACAGTTGCCACCATTGGTGATGAACACCTTTTGGCCGTTGATTACATAGTCGTCGCCGTCGCGGGTGGCCGTCGTCTTGATCGCCTGTACGTCTGAGCCCGCCGTAGGTTCTGTCATACCCAAGGCACCGATTGCCTCACCAGTGACCATTTTCGGCAACCATTCCTGCTTGATGGCTTCAGAGCCGTAGTAGAGCAGATAGGGGGCGACGATGTCTGAGTGGAGGCTGAAGCCTGGCCCCATCGCACCAACACGCGCCAACTCCTCAAGAACAATCATCGAGGCCAGGAAATCCGCACCGGCGCCACCATATTCCTCCGGGATTGCTGCGCATAACAACCCGTGCTCACCGGCCTTCATCCATGCACTGCGGCTGACGCGGCCATCCTTTTCCCATTGGTCGTGGTAAGGGACTATTTCCGTCTCGACGAAACGACGCGCGGTGGCGCGAAACATCTCGTGTTCCTCTGAGAAGACGGTGCGTTTGAGCATAGGACCCTCCCGTTAATATTTACTACCCGAATTCATAATTAGCTTGCATATGATAAGCAAGCGAATTAATTGTCGTTGCAACGAAGGAGAACGCCATGCTCGAAGGAAAAGTCGCCATTGTTACCGGAGCAGGCCGGGGTATCGGGCGCGACATCGCGCTTATGATGGCAGCCTATGGCGCGCGCGTCGTCGTCAACGACCTCGGTGCCAGTGGAATGGGCGAAGGTGAGGATGCATCGCCCGCGCGGGAGGTCGTTTCCGAGATAAGGGCGGCCGGCGGCGAAGCGATGGCAAACTTCGGCAATGTCGCAAAACCGGAAGATGCAAATTCGATGTGCGAGCAGGCGATGGACAGCTTCGGAACGGTTGACATCGTTGTGAACAACGCAGGCATCTTGCGCGACGCGATCTTCCACCGAATGACGGAGGCTGACTGGGACGCGGTCATCGCAGTCCATCTGAAGGGCTCATTCAACATGGCCAAAGCTGTGGCCGCCCATTTCAAGGCACAAGCTTCTGGCTGCTTTATCAACTTTACGTCGACTTCCGGATTAATCGGAAATTTCGGGCAGGCGAATTATTCTGCCGCCAAAATGGGTATCGTGGGACTATCCAAGTCGCTGGCGCTAGACATGTCGCGATTTAACGTCCGTTCGAACTGCATTGCGCCCTTTGCCTGGTCGCGGCTCATTGGCACGATAAAGGCGGACACGGAAGCCGAACGGGCACGTGTTGATCGGATAAGGGAAATGACACCGGCAAAAATTGCTCCGCTCTGCGTTGCACTCGCCAAGCCAGACTCCCCGGTTACAGGTCAGATATTCTGCGTCCGCAACAATGAAATTTTCCTCATGAGCCAGCCGCGGCCCATTCGGTCGATCCATCGCAGCGAAGGCTGGACGCCTGAAACTGTCCTTGACCACGCGCTTCCGGCGCTGGAAAGAGATTTCTATTCACTTGATCGCTCCGGCGAAGTCTTTAATTGGGACCCGGTTTGAGCGCTGCATCTAGATCACGGCCGACGTCGCTGACAGTAGACTACAAACCCGTTTTCCATGAACTCGCCCGGGTGCGCGCCATCCTGTTTGATACCAAGCTCAAGCCCTACGGCGTCACAATCAGCCAAGCCTGGGTGCTGGCCCATCTCTGGCAGGAAGATGGACTTAGCCAGTCGGATATTTCTGAGCGCATGGATGTGGCGACCGTGACGACGTCAAAGCTGATCGACCGGCTCGAGGCCCACGGTTTTGTCAGGCGGCAGGTCGACCCCTCCGACCGGCGGTCAAACCTTGTCTTTGCTACTCCGGAGGGACGGGCTCTGGTCAAGGTTCTGACGAAGATCGTGTTTGAAGTGGATGAAGTGGCCAACTCGGGCATCAACGCACTCGATCTTGAGATCACACTTCGCGTCCTCGGCCGTATGCGACAGAACCTGAAAACGGAGTTGGAGCGCCGATAGCGCGTGTGTCCTATGGTTGATCAATCAAAGCGACCGCTTGCGGGATTGCGTATTCTAGAATTCTCGGGAATTGGCCCAGGGCCCTTCGCCGGGATGATGCTGGCCGATTTGGGCGCAGAGGTGATCCGTATTGATCGGCTGGATGCGGTCCATGACCCGCATGATTTCCTCGCGCGCGGTCGGAAATCCGTCGCGTTTGACTTAAAACATCCTGAGGCGATCGATGTAGCGCTTAAACTGATCGACGGCGCGGACGGGTTGATAGAAGGTTTCCGCCCCGGTGTGATGGAGCGTCTCGGTCTTGGCCCTGATGTGTGTCACGCGCGCAACCCCCGACTTGTCTATGGACGCATGACGGGATGGGGGCAGGACGGGCCGCTGGCGAAGGCGGCAGGCCACGATCTTAACTACATCGCGCTGACCGGTGCGCTCTGGGCGACCGGGGAAGCAGACGGCCCGCCCACTTTTGCGGCAAACTTGCTTGGAGATTTTGGTGGCGGAGGAATGTTTCTGGCTCTTGGCATGGTTGCGGGTCTCTTAAGAGCTGCTCGTCTTGGAGACGGAGACGTCGTGGATGCTGCCATTACGGATGGAACACATACGCTGATGAGTTTCATCCATGCGCGCCGAGCGTCGGGCCGATGGATCGATGCGCGAGGTGCAAACACGCTTGACGGTGGAGCGCCGTGGTATGGGGTCTACGAGTGTGCATGCGGTGGCTGGGTCAGCATCGCCGCTATCGAGCCACGCTTCTGGGCGGAGCTCTTGCGGCTCTTGCAGCTCGACGAAGCGGATCTGGGCGATCGCATGGATCCGGCCCAATGGTCTGACATACGTGCCGTGCTTGCGGACACTTTTCGACGAGAGAAACGAGATCATTGGGTTGCGCTTCTTGAGGGCACCGATGCCTGTTTCGCTCCTGTCCTTAGCCTTTCCGAAGCGGCGAAGCATCCGCACAATCTGTACCGGGCAAGTTTAGCGCCGGCTGGTCCTGACCAACCCATGCCAGCACCGCGTTTCGGCCAGAGACGAAGCACTCTGCCTGCGCAGCCCGATGTCCCCGGTGCTCATACGAGCGCTATACTATCGGAACTTGGCCTTAGCGCAGCCGACATCGCTGCGCTACGCGCGGCCGACGCGGTCAAAACGACATAACCCAAGGAGACCGCACGGTGACACTTCCTGCTATCCTACAGAACCTGCGCCTACCCCTGATCGGGGCACCGCTCTTCATCATTTCCCGCCCCGAACTCGTCATCGCTCAATGCAAGGCAGGAATTGTCGGAACCTTTCCCGCGCTCAATGCTCGCGAGAAGGATGGCGAGAGCCTTGAAGCTTGGATCATTCACATCAAAGAAGAACTCGACCGTCATAATCAGGATAACCCTGACACGCCAGCGGCACCCTTTGGCATTAACCAGATCGTCCATAAATCAAATGCCCGCCTGGAAAGCGACGTCGAGATTGCTGCCCGTCTTGAGGTGCCAATCTGGATTACGTCACTTGGCGCACGGGAAGACGTCTACGAGGCGGCGCATTCCGGCAATGGCATTGTGCTCCACGACGTGATCAACAATTGGTTTGCCAACAAAGCCATTTCGAAGGGTGCGGACGGACTCGTCGCCGTCGCAGCAGGGGCGGGTGGCCATGCCGGGGCGCTTTCCCCATTGGCTCTGATCCAGGAAATTCGGTCCTGGTTCGACGGACCGCTTTACTTGTCGGGGGCGATTGCGCGCGGAGACTCGATCCTCGCCGCGCTCGCCATGGGGGCCGACGGCGGCTATGCCGGGTCCGCTTTTATTGCGACGAAAGAGGCCAGCGCCGATCCCAAATACAAGCAGATGATCGCGGATTGCGCCGCAGACGACATCGTCTATTCAAATCTTTTCACCGGCGTGCACGGAAACTACCTGACACCCTCGATCGCCGCCGCAGGGCTCGATCCGAACAATCTGGAGCGCTCGGACCCGACAAAGATGAACTTTTCGGAAGATCGAAAAAAGCCAAAAAGCTGGAAGGAAATCTGGGGTTCCGGCCAGGGAATTGGCGCTATCGACCATGTGATGACCACGGGCGAGCTTGTCGACACGCTTTCATTGCAATTTGAAGCAGCCAAGGCGCGGCTTGCGGTTGAAATGGCGCAATACGGCAAGCTTTAGTACCGTTCAGTTAATTATAAGTTGCTTGCTAATCATTCAGATGCTATCTTTCTTTTATGAGGTCTGCTGCGTAGCAGATCATTTTAGGGAGGAAAGCTATGAAACGTTTGCTCAGCGTGGCAGCGCTTACGATTTCTGTGTCTGCAGTTGCAATCGGGGCACAGGCCGAGATGGTGTTGATTGCTAACGATCCTGGCCCGAACCGCGGTGTTCGCGCGGAAGCCGTAAATCACTTCAGCGAACAGCTTGCAACTGCGACAAACGGTGCTGTGATGGTGGAAAACAACTGGGGCGGCGCACTCTTTAAGACGACGGCTGCCGTGGATTCCATCGGTCTAGGTGTTGCTGACATGGGGGTCGTCGTTGGCCCCTATGCTCAATCCGAGATGCCGGAACTGAATATTGGTGGCCAACCCATGCCGCCTGCCGGGCCCTGGGTGATGATGAAGGCTCTCGACGATCTCTTTGCCAACAACGCGCAAATCAAGCAACGCATGGCAGACAAAGGGCTGGTCTATCTCAATGCCTACAGCCTGCCACCAAGCCTGTTGGCCTGCAATGACAACCTGATCAGCACGACGGCCGACGTGGCAGGTGTCAAGATCAGCAACACAGGCACGACGAGCGAACTATTCGGCCGTTTCGACGGCAATATGGTCGATATGCCAATTTACGAAGTATACCAATCCATGCAGACGGGTTTGATCGACTGCACGGTGACATTCTCCTACTTTGCGGTCGCGACGCAGCTGCACGAGTTGCTGGCCACGATGTCACCACTTGACCTGCCTGCAACAACAGTCGTTTTGACTGTCATGAACAAGGATGTTTTTGACAGCCTCAGCCCCGAGGCGCAAGCTGGCGTGATGAAAGCTGCGGCGAGTATGTCGGACTATTATGGCGAACAACTGGAGGTCGCAGATACTGCCGCGCTTGAAGCTATGAGAGCGGCAGGTGTTCAAGATCATAGCTTCACCGCAGACGAGCAAAAAGCCATGCAGGTTGCAATGCAACCAAACCTTGAGGAATGGCTTGCAGACGCAGAGGCGACCGGGCTCGACGGCCAAGCCGTGTATGAAGAATTCCTCGGCTACGTCGAAAAATGGCAAGCGGTTCTCGATGCCGAGGGTTTTCCCTGGGCGCGCAGCTAGATCTGACAGGGCGCCGCGTGACCGGTCACGCGGCGCTTGTTAGCCATGTTGAAGAGAACCGAATTTTTCCTGGAAACGCTTGGCGCAGTTGCTGTTGCGCTGCTGTGTTTGCTCATCGTCATCACGGTCATCGCCCGCGAGTTCTTCGCTTACGCTGTTCCCGATTCAATCATCCTTGTCCGCGAGCTCATGGTTCCCGCGATTCTTTTTCCGCTTTCGGCGGCCACTGCACGGCGCGCTCACGTGGCTATTGATCTGTTTGCAAACCATTTTCCAGACGCACTCAACCGCTGGATTGCCGTCTTTGCAGCTCTGGTCGGCATTGTCATTGTTGCGACGCTTGTCGTCGCCGGATGGCAACAGTTCATCAATAACTGGGCAAATGGCGCACACCAGGGCGGAGACTTCCTGATCCCAAAATGGATCAGCCGCTTGGCCTACTTTATTGCTTTCGGCTTTGTCCTCATACGCATAATCCAAATCTTCTTTGTAGATCTGCGCGCAGCCATAACGGGCCAACCGGCCCCTGCCGAATTGTGAGTCGCTGAATGGATGTCACCCTTATCGGCTACATTGCTTGCGCGACGGTGCTCATCCTGCTTGCCATTCGCGTGCCCATCGCTTGGGCCATCGGCGGCGTGGCCGTCGTTGCACTTTTCTTTGTCTTTAGCTTCCGTACGGGGAGCTTTGTGCCGGATCGTGCTCTGGCGCGGACGCTGCAAATCTCTTTCTCAGCAACATTCGAGCTTATCCATTCCTATAACCTGTCAATGATCCCGCTCTTCATCGCACTGGGCGCGGTGGCCGAACGTGCGGGAATTACTACAGAGATTTATGCGGCGGCCCGTATGTGGCTCGCGCGCTTGCCGGGTGGTGTCGCCATCGCCTCGGTTGCCGGTTGCGGCGGGTTCTCTGCGATCTCCGGTTCTTCAATCGCATGCGCGTCGACCATGGGACGCATATGCACACCGGAGATGCTTAAGCTTAAATATGACGAACGTCTTGCAACCGCCAGCGTAGCGGCGGGAGGAACACTCGGCTCACTTATCCCACCTTCGATACTTTTTATCATCTTTGCCATCTTCACGGAGACATCGATAGCGCAGCTCTTTCTGGCTGGAATTATCCCGGGCCTCCTATCGCTTCTTGGCTACGCAATGGTGATTTATATATGGGTCAAAAGGTCGCCCGAGATCGCCCCCATGCGCGCAGATGACTATGCGTGGCATGAAAAAGCAAAATCCCTGCTCAGAGCATGGCCCGCTGTCCTGCTCTTCTTGCTGATCATCGGGGGTATCTACGGAGGGGTTTTCACCGCCACGGAAGCTGCGGCACTTTCGCTAATCTTCGCAGTGTTGCTTGGCTTTGCGCGACGTGCACTCAGCTATCGCGACGTCATACCCATCTTGCGTGACGTAGCGAGCACCACGGGCAGCATATTCTTTATCGCTGCGTGCGCCAAAATCTTCGTTACACTCATTGCGCTCACCGGCCTGTCAAACAACCTCGTCAACGCCTTGGGTGCATCGGACATTGGGCCTTGGTTTTTCATCGCCATGGTATGCCTGATATATCTTGTCCTCGGCATGTTCCTTGACCCGATTGGCATTATGGTTCTGACATTGCCACTCATGATCCCCATGGTCGAGAGCTTTGGGTTCAACCTCATCTGGTTCGGTGTCATTATCGTAAAGCTCCTGGAGATTGGGCTCATTACACCGCCTGTAGGTCTCAATGTCTTCGTCCTGGCAGCCGCAATTGAGGAGCGGATTTCCATCGGGCAGATTTTCAGTGGGATTTGGCGTTTTCTGATCAGCGACCTTGCTGTGCTGATACTGATCGTTGCAATCCCTGCATTGTCTCTCGCCATTCCCAACTCGATGTGAACTGACCTTGGATCCGTCCGTGAAAGGATGGACCATGAAACGCAGATTTTCAGACGAGCAGAGCATCGGGATGATCATGGAACACGAGGCCGGGGTGAAGGCCCAGGACCTGTGTCGCAAGTACGGCATCAGCGACGCAACTTTCTTCAAGTACAAGGCCAGGTTCGGCGGCATGAACGTGTCTGATGCGAAGAAGCTGCGAGCCCTGGAAGACAAGAACAACAAACTGAAGCGGATGCTGGCGGAGGCGATGCTGGACAACGCCGCCCTGAAGGATCTGGCGACAAATAACTACTGACGCCTGACGTGAAGCGATGGGCGGTGCGGGACGTGATGGATCGGCATGGCCGGACTTCGCAGAGCTCGCTCGCGCCTTCGAAAGAAGATGAACACGCGCGCCTGACCTGACGCCCCGTAAGCCTCGTTCGCCTCGTCCCACGCCCGCCAAAGGGCGGAAGATTGACATCGTAATTCTGTCATTACATAGTTCAACCGTTGTGTTTTTCCCTGAGACAGGCAGCAGAAAATGTCGCCAGGTCTTTTGCCCTCTGACTTTGCGTGAGAAGATGTCTGAAATTCTCGTTCGCGATGTTGTTGTTAGAAACGGGGAGTGTCAGCGGTTGAGCAGTTCGGAGCCACTGTGGCGCCGGAGCGCCCGCGACGTCGTTGCGTGTCTGCGCAGCGGCGATCTCTCACCGACCGAGGTCGTTGAAGCAGCCATCGCACGGATCGAGACGGTTGATCCAGTCGTCAACTGCGTTCCGATCCGCGATTTCGATCGGGCGCGTTCGCGCGCTGAAGGCTTCACGCGCAGAGGCCATGCCGATGAATCGGACTTGCTCGCCGGTCTTCCGATTACGATCAAGGATCTGACCGATGTCGAGGGATTGCCGACGACGCTTGGCGATCCGCAGAAAAAAAATACCGTTGCCTCGGTCTCTGACGCGTTGGTAAGGCGGCTGGAGCGGCGAGGGGGCATTGTTATCGGCAAGACCAATGTGCCTTACCTCGGGTTGGGCAGCGACACCGATAACCCGCTTTTCGGCCTCACCTTGAATCCGTGGAACACCGACTATTCAACCGCCGGTTCGTCCGGAGGAGCGGCGGCAGCGCTTGCCTGCGGGGAGGCGTGGCTCGCGCAGGGCAGTGATCTGGGCGGCAGCATTCGCGGGCCGGCAAGCCATTGCGGCATCGTCGGGCTGCGACCAAGCCCGGGGCGCGTCGGCCATGGCGGCCCCGGTACGCGCCGAATGCCGCTGGACATGCTCAACGTCGACGGTCCGATGGCACGGGATGTCGGCGATCTGGCGCTTTTCATGGACGCTTTAGCGGGCTTCGAACCGACCGACCCGTTTTCCATGGACAGCGCTTCGGGAATGTACACGCGCGCATCGATGCAGCCGGCGCTGCCCGGCAGCATGATCGCTATGCATGAAATGGACGGTGTGGTTGCCGAACCCGATGTCGCGGCTGTCTTCGATGCCGCGATTGCGCGGCTTGAAGCGGCCGGCGTGCAGCGCACGGCAGACGGACCGGATTTTACCGGCATTGCAGATACAGCCTATACGCTCCGTCTTGGCGCCACGCGCGCACGCACAAGCCCCGAGGATTTCGCGCGTATGGCAGAACATCTGCCGGAGATTGCCGGGCGCACCCATGAAGACGCCTCCAAACTGGATGTCGATGCCTTTCTGGCAGCATCCGAGCGTCAGCAAGTCCTGGTTCGTCAAATGGCCGAACATCTTTCGGCTGACCGGGTGCTGATCACACCGGCGGTTTCGCATGGGCCAAGGCCTCATCGCCGCGCGCAGCCCGACCTGCCGCTTGCGGATGACCATTGGGCGCGCGAAGCGGTTTTTGCCTATGCGATTACGCTGTCGCTTTGCCCAGCGCTTGTGGTCCCGGCTGGCTTTTCCGCTACGGGTTTGCCGGTCGGAATCCAGATTGTCGGCCCGCCGCGCGGCGAGGCCCAGCTCTTTGCAGTCGGGCGCGCCGGGGAAGAGGTGCTGAACATACCACGCACTTTGCCAATCGATCCGGTTCCGCCGGACGGATCCATGGCAATCGATTGAGAATTGTTGACGAAAGGGAGTTTGAACCATGACAAGAATACTCAGGGGCGCGACGGCCGTCGCGCTGATATCAGCGGCGGTCGCGCTCGCCACGCCTGCACAGAGTGAGGAGCTGACCATTGCGCTGACCGGAGAACCGTTGTCCATCGATCCGCACTTCCACAACGGTCCGGGCGGACACATGACGGCGCGCCACGTGTTCGAGCGCTTGATCGACGTCGATTCCGACGGACAGATGAAGCCAGGTCTGGCCCTGTCATGGGAGCCGGAGAACGAGACGACCTGGGTGTTCAACCTGCGTCCGGACGTCAAGTTTCATGACGGCTCCGATTTTGACGCCGAGGACGTGATTGCCACGATCGAACGGATCCCCGACGTTAACAGCGGCGCCTTCAACCCCTATATCCGCGGCATCACCTCGGTCACGGCGCGCGACCCGTTGACGCTCGTCTTCGAAACCGAGGGCGCCAACCCGACGCTACCCGGTAACATGTCACTGGTGAACATCATCCCATCGGAACTCAAGGATGCGACCACCGAGGATTTCGTATCCGGGGAAGCGATGATCGGCACCGGCCCCTACAAGTTCGAAGACTACCGCAGGTCGCAGGCCTACACGCTGACCCGCAACGAAGATTATTGGGGTGACAAGCCGGAGTGGGAAACGGTTACGTTCCGCTACATCACCGATGGCGGTGCCCGCATTGCGGCACTTCTGGCGGGAGAGGTGGATTTCATTCAGAACCCGCCGGCGCTTGAAGCCGACGCGATCCGCAACAATGATGGAACACAGATCTTTTCCGCTCCGACCTACCGGGTTTATTTTGTCAATTTCGATCTCAATCGCGACGTCTCGACATTCGCCACAGACGCCAATGGCGATCCGCTGCCGGCAAATCCTTTGCTTGATGAGCGCGTGCGCAAGGCCATCGCATCGGTTATCGACCGGCAGATCCTTGTCGATCGCGTGATGAACGGGTTCGGTCAGCCTGTCGAACAAATGGCCAGCGAGCAGACCTTTGGCCATAAGGCGGGACTGGGCATCGAAACCGTCTCGATGGAGGAAGCCAAGGCGCTGTTGGCGGAGGCAGGATATCCAGACGGATTCAACATCACCATCCACGCGCCGACAGACACGATCTCCGGCTCGCCCGGTCTGGCACAGGGAATTTCGTCGATGCTGGCCCGCATCGGAATTCGGGCCGAGGTAGCGACATCGCCCTGGGCGGTTTACTACCCTGAAGTCATGAAGGATGATGGTCCCGGCTATTCGGCGTGGATGATGAGTTGGGGCAACAATTCCGGCGACTCCATGGATTCGCTCCAGTCGCTTCTCCATTCGCGTGCGCCTGACCTGAATCTCGGCGCGCAGAACCAGAGCCGCTTTTCCAACCCGGAGTTTGACGCGCTCGTTCAAAAGGCGTTGGTTGAAGTCGATGCCGACACGCGCGAGGCCCTGCAACAGGAGGCAATGTCGATCCTGATTGGCGAAACGGCATTGATTCCGCTGTTCACGCAGGTCGCTGTTTATGGTGGCCGCGACGGGCTGGTCTATGATCCCAACCCCCGGGGCCACATACATGCGCATGAAATCGGGAGCCAATGAGCGGTGCCATTGACGACCAGAGCCCGCCCGCCGTCAACGGCGCCGGGCGGGTTGTAGTGCGCGAGAACGATACTGCCGCATTCGACCAGCCGATCGTCATCAAGAAATCCGGTCTCAGCCCGCATTCAGACGTCACAGTCGAGGTCGGCGTTGTCGATGCACTTGGCCTATCCTGGACAGGTAGCGGCCGTTCGAAGGCTGACGCCCGTGGCCATTTGTCCTTTGACCTGAGCGAGGTTATCGCCCAGATAGCGCCGGCAGATGGCGCAGCTCTTATCACGCGCGCCACCGAGCGTGCGGATCTCGGTATGCGACCCGCTCCGGATCCGGACGGCGGCCTGACATTCACCGTCGATATCAAGGGTGAGGGCGGCGAGGCATGGACGCAGCTTATTCGCCGTCATCTGGAGCCTGCTGGAATAGTTGCTGAGATGGTTCGCGAGGAACCCGATGTGCGCGGGCTTCTGTTCAAACCGCTTGGCGGTGCGCCAAGGGCCGGCGTCCTCCTGTTTGCGGGTTCCGGCGGCGGCATCGACCGAAATGCCGCGGCCTTGCTGGCCGGCCAGGGCTATGCCGTCTTTGCCCAGGCTCTGTTCGCCTATGACGATTTACAGCCGCATATGTTTGAAATTCCCGTCGAGCGGATCGGTCGGGGGCTGGCTTTCATGGCCGAACGCTTCGCGGGTGTGCCGCTGGTGTTGCGCGGTATCTCGAAAGGCTCCGAGGGCGTTGCTCATGCGGCGCTCGCCTATCCCGATCTGGTCAACGGTCTGGTGCTTTGGGTGCCCAGTCCGATGGCGACGACCGGTCGCGGCGCGGAGCCTGGTCCTCGGCCACTTTACACGATCCGTAACGAAGTCATTCCCTACGGCATTCCGCCCTTTGCCGATGTCCTAGACGACGGGCCCTGGGATGCCGACGCCCCGCTCGCGCTGGCACCGGTCTTCGAGCGCATGTGGACCGATCCAGCATTCGACCGGTTCCGGCTTCGTTTCGAAAAGATCACCTGTCCCTTGTTGCTGGTCTCCGGTGACGACGATCGTATCTGGCCGTCCGAGCTGGCATCGCGGCAGATCGCCGAACGGGCCAAGCCGTCCGGTGTCCTCGTCCGGCATGTGCAGAATTCCGACGCTGGCCACGGTTTCAATGTTCCGGGCTTGTCGGAAGCAATGACGCACATAGCATTCCACCCCCGCCAGCGGATGTGGCTTGCCCTGGGCGGCACGCCGCTCGGCAATGGCGGCGCGGCTTGGCGCTCGTGGCGGGCAATGCTCGATTTTCTTGCCATGATCGCCGCTCGGGGCCATTCTGTGACGCCATGATCACCTATCTTGCCGGCCGCATATTCCAGGCCGCGCTAACCATTGCCGTTATGTCGCTACTGGTTTTCACTGGCGTGTTCATGCTTGGCGATCCGGTGGCGGTACTCATTTCGCCAGAGGCAACGCAAGAAGACATTGCCCGGCTGCGGACCGATCTCGGCCTCGACCTGCCTTTCCACCAGCAATATTTGCGATTTGTATCAGCGGCACTTGCCGGTGACCTGGGCGAATCCTTTGCCTACCGCGTACCGGCAATCGAGCTGGTTCTGGAGCGTTTCCCGGCTACGCTGGAGCTGGCGGCGACCGGAATTGTGCTGTCCGTTCTGCTGGGCGTACCGCTTGGCCTATACGCCGGCCTGAAGAACGGTACGGCCGGTTCCCGGTTGATTATGACCCTGTCGACCGTCGGTTTTTCGATTCCGATTTTTTGGGTGGCGCTGGTGATGATCTATGTCTTTGCCATCTGGTTCGGCATTTTGCCGCCTTCGGGGCGAGGCGATACGCGGGAGCTTTTCGGTATCGAGTTCAGCTTTCTGACACTGGACGGCTGGCGTTACCTGGCGCTGCCGGCGCTAACGCTGGGCATCTTCAATGTTTCGCTGATCATCCGGCTGACCTATGCCGGAACGCGGGAGGTGATTGATCAGGACTTCATACGCTTCGCGCGCGCCAAGGGGCTCAGGCCCCGCCGGATCATCGGAGTCCATGTGCTACGCAACATCCTGATCCTGCTGGTGACCGTCGTCGGGCTGGAATTTGGCGGCTTGTTGGCCTTTGCTGTTGTTACCGAGACGATCTTTGCATGGCCCGGTGCCGGCCGTCTCCTGCTGGAGAGCATCTGGGTTCTCGATCGGCCGGTCATCGTCGCCTACCTCATCTTGACGGTCACATTGTTTGTGATCATCAATCTGACTGTCGACCTGCTTTATGTGGTGCTCGATCCGAGGGTGCGGCTTGGCGGTGCAACATGACCGACTTGCCCGCTCCGACACCGGCCACCGCCGATCGCGACAGGAAGCTGCGGAGTTGGACGCGCTGGTTGCGGCGCAATCCGTTTTCCATTGCTGCGGCTGTCCTGCTTTCGGCGATCGTTGCCGTGGCGCTCTTTGCGCCCTGGATCACCATGCAAAATCCACACGACCCAGCCGATCTCAACCTGCTGAATTCGCTGTTGCCGCCGGGCTCGGTCGGCATCGACGGCCAGACTTTCTGGCTTGGCACCGACGATCAGGGCCGCGACATCGCTTCGGCCATCGCCTACGGCCTGCGCATCAGCCTGACGGTTGCGGTCACAAGCTCGGTGGTCGCAATCGTGATCGGAACGATGATCGGGCTGCTCTCCGCCTTTGTCGGCGGGCGTCTGGATGCACTGTTGATGCGCATTGTCGACATTCAGCTGAGCTTTCCCGCGGTTCTCATCGCGCTGGTCCTTGTTGCGCTTCTGGGGCGCGGTGTCGACAAAACCATCATCGCGCTGATCGTGGTTCAATGGGCCTATTACGCGCGCACCGTGCGTTCGGTCGCGCTGTCGGAAAAACGCCGTGAATACATCGAGGCGGCCTATGTGCTCGGCTTTGATCGATGGACCATCCTGACCCGTCATCTTCTGCCCAATTGCCTGGCGCCGGTGACGGTGGTCGCCGCCGCCCAAATCGGCGGCGCCATATCGCTGGAGGCGACGCTGTCGTTCCTCGGACTTGGCGTTCCCGTAACGCAACCGTCGCTGGGACTGCTGATCGCCAATGGCTTCCAGTTCATGTTCTCGGGTCGCTACTGGGTCAGTTTCGGACCCGGTATTGCCCTGCTGTTGCTGGTGGTCGCGATCAACATCTTGGCCGAACGCCTGCGTGAATATATGAATCCGAGGTCGAGGCGATGAGCCGCGCGCCCGTGCTTTCGGTCGAAGGTCTGTCAACGACATTCGAGACGCCGCAAGGCGTACTGACGGCTGTGCGTGATGTCAGCCTGACACTTAACCGCGGCGAAATTCTCGGCCTTGTCGGCGAATCCGGATCGGGCAAGACGGTCACAGGCTTCTCCATCATGCGGCTCATCGATGAACCCGGCCGGGTCGCCGGCGGCCGCGTGATGTTCGACGGCCAGGATCTACTGTCGATCAGCGAAGAGCAGATGCGCCAGTTGCGCGGCGCGCGTATCGCGATGATCTTTCAGGATCCGATGATGACGCTCAATCCGGTGCTGTCCGTGGGGCGCCAGATGTGCGAGGTGCTTGAAACGCACAAGGGCATGAAAACAGCCGATGCCCGCTCGATTGCGCGCGATCAACTTGGGCTCGTCGGCATTCCTTCGCCGGACGAACGCCTCAACGCCTATCCGCATCAGTTGTCGGGCGGCATGCGCCAACGCGTTGCGATCGCTATTGCGCTTTTGTGCGACCCCGATTTGATCATAGCCGACGAGCCGACGACGGCTCTGGACGTGACCATTCAGGGCCAGATCCTTTTCGAGATACAGAAGCTTGTCGAGCGCAGCGGCACAGCCCTTATCTGGATCACCCACGATCTGTCGGTGGTTGCCTCTATCGCCGACACGATTGCGGTCATGTATGCTGGAAGGATCGTCGAGCGCGGCCTGACCGACGATGTCATTCAAAATCCGGGTCATCCCTACACAGCCGGGCTGATCCGCTCGGTCCCAGGCCGCGTGGCTCCGGGCGATGACCTGATGCCCATCCCGGGCTCCGCACCGGGGCTGGCGATGATCCCGGAAGGCTGCGCGTTCCGTCCGCGATGCGACCGGGCTTTGCAGGCCTGCGCCGCTCCCGTTGACGAACAGTCTTTTTCGAACCGAAGGGCGCTCGCATGCATTCGCCCGCTGATCTGAAAAAGCCGACCGTGCGACCGGTCTTGGAGACCCATGGCATTCGTCATGACTTTGCCGTCTCCGGACAATCCTGGCGCAAGCTGGGTGCGCGGCTGGGCCTGTCGGATCCGCCGCAGAAGGTACGCGCGCTGGTGGGCGTTGACGTCGACGTGAGCGAAGGAGAGGTGCTCGGCGTCGTGGGTGAATCGGGCTGCGGCAAAAGCACCCTGGCGCGGGTGGCCGTCGGCCTCATTCGGCCCGATCGCGGTGAAGTTATTGTTGATGGAGCGCCGATGGCGCACGGGCGGGGCGCGCGCAGAAAACGGGCGCGACAGGTCCAAATGGTCTTCCAGGACCCCCATGCCTCGCTCAATCCACGCATGCGCGTTGAGCAGGCGATTGCCGCCGCGCCGGTTTATCACGGATTGATCAAGAGGCGACAGGCACGCGACTTTACCATCGAGCAGCTTGCGCGCGTCGGCATGGACGCCGATGCCGTGGGCCGCTTTCCGCACCAGTTCTCGGGCGGCCAGCGCCAGCGCATCGGGATCGCCCGGGCTCTTGCGATGGAACCGCGGCTCTTGATCTGCGACGAGCCAGTCGCCGCACTTGACGTATCGGTGCAGGCGCAGGTGCTGACCTTGTTCCGCGAATTGCGCGAGACACTCGGCCTGACTTCGATTTTTATAAGCCACGATCTGGGTGTCGTCCGTTATGTCAGCGATCGCGTTCTGGTGATGTATCTGGGTCGCGTGGTGGAGGAAGCACCGGCAGAGCAACTGTTCTCCGAGCCGATCCATCCCTATACGCAGGCCCTCGTTGCCGAGGTTGGGCGTTTTGCAGCCGGCCGCCGCAAATATCAGCCGGTGGCCGGCGAGATTCCGTCGCCGCTCGACCCGCCTTCGGGCTGCCCCTTCCACCCGCGCTGTCCGGTCGCCATGGATCAGTGCCGCGTCAATGTACCCGCCCTCAAGCAGATTGCGCCGGGCCGCCGCGCCGCCTGCCATCTCCATGATGCACGTTCGACCGCCGGGGAGAACGCCCATGAGTCAGTCTGATCGCCGCCGTATCGCCATTGGCGGCTTCATGATCGAATGCAACCGGTTCGCGCCGCGGACACCGAAACAGAGTTTCCTGATCGACACATGGGTCGAGGGTGACGATCTGCTTGCGGCAATCCGCGGCGAACCACCCCGAATCCTAGGTGAGCATGCGGGCTTTTTCGCAGAGATGGATGCGTATGGGCCCTGGGATCCGGTTCCGTTGCTTGATGCGCGCTCACATCCGAATGGTCCCGTCGAAGCGCCGGTCTTCGCCGAAGTCGCCGACGGAATTGTCGGTCGGTTGCAAGCAGCGCTGCCGGTTGATGCCGTCTTTCTCGTCTTGCACGGGGCTGCGGTGACGACGGACGATCTCGATCCAGAGGGCACACTGCTACGCCGCGTACGCGCGGTGATTGGCCCGAAAACGCCGGTCGTCGCTACTCTTGATCTGCATGTAAACCTCTCGTCTGCAATGATCGAGAAAGCCGATTTGCTGATTGCCTACCGCTCGAACCCCCATATCGATATGATCGCGCGCGGAGCCGAAGCCGCGCGCGCCATGCACCGCCTTCTTGCTGGCGAGCGCTTCGTTCATGCCTGTGCAAGGCTGCCGATCGTGCCGCCCACAATCACCATGTTAACCCGGCCCGCCACTGGCCCCTTCGCCGACATGATGGCCGAGATCGATGTGCTCGCCGAAGATCCCGATATTGCTGCCGCCAACCTGATTGGCAGCTTCCCACACTCCGACACACCGCATAACGGGATCGCCGTGCTCATTTCGGGAAAGAACGGCCCGGCATTGGCGGCCCATGCGCGCCGTATCGCGGAGATCGGATGGCGATCACGTGCCGACTTCGATCCGCCGTTCACCTCAATGGACGTCGCCGTAGAGCAGGCTGTGCGCGCCTGTCGCGAACCGGATCATCCGCGAATCGTTCTGGCCGACCTTGGCGACAATCCGGGCGGTGGCGGATTGGGTACGGAACTGGGCTTGTTGCGATCCCTAAAAGAGACCGGCAGCGGACCGATGGTTGGTGGTCTGGTGCATGACGAGGAGATGGCAAAGGCCGCGCATCAGACAGGCATAGGCGGGACTTTGAAATGGCCTGCCTTCGGCGAGACCTTCACGATCGGCCATCTGGCCGATGGCATCACGCGTGGCCGGCGCGGCTGGTTGCAAGACACGCCGATCGATCTGGGTCCGACGGCGGCGTTGCAGGTGGGAGAACTGACGGTCGTCGTCTCGACCCACCGCATGTCTCCGAACGACCCGATGTGTTTTGAACATTTGGGAATCGACCTGAGCCGCTATCGCGTCATCATCGTCAAATCGCGCGGCCATTTCCGCGCCGGTTTCGATGAGCTTGTCGCCCAGGACGATGTCATCGAGGTGGCAACCCCGGGTCTGACTTCGCCCGATCTTCGCGCTATGGCGTGGCAAAGCCTGCCGCGTCCTTCATGGCCGATTGACGGTGAGGTCCATTGGACGCCGCCCGATGACTCCAGCGTCCTGATCGCGCCACGGCGCATTTGATCAAAACGGATACTCTCGACTGCCTTTCATCCGTGACCCTGGAGTTTTTCGTCACCGCCTTTCGTATCCGATATTTCAACGGCGCCTTCGGCGACCAGGGCGGCGATCTCTTCCGCCGAAAAGCGGTTCTCCAGAAGCACCTCGCGGGAATGCTCACCCAATGTCGGCGCGCCGGCGCCCAAGGTTGTCGGCGCGCGTGAGAACTTGACGGGCGAGCCCAGTGTCTGCACTGCGCCAAGCGTGCTGTGCATCACCTCGGCGATCATCCCGCGCGCCCGGGCCTGTGGGTCCTGATGCATCTGGGCGACGTTCAGCACCGGCGCCACCGGCACGCCTGCTGCCCCGAGCCTGTCGAGCCAATGCTGGGTCGTATGTTTCCGCATGATTGGCGAAAGCAGATCGATCAGCTCGTCGAGATGGCGCATGCGATCCGGATTAGTTGCAAAGCGCGGATCATCAGCGAGGTGCGCCGCGCCGATCGCTGCAGCGTATTTGAGCCAGGAGTTCTGGTTGGCGGCGCCCACGGCCACCCAGCCGTCGCTTGTCTCGAACGCCTGATAAGGTCCGTCCAGCGGATGGGCGCTGCCCATGGGTGCCGGAGCTTCCCCGGTCGCAAATGTCATCGCCGATTGCCAGAACGTATGCAGAATGGCAGCCTCGAAAAGGGAGGTGTCGACCTGCTGGCCTTCTCCCGTTTGTTGGCGATGATGCAAGGCCGAAACGATGCCGAGCGCAGCCAAGATCCCGGCGGTGATGTCGGCGATCGGCGCGCCGACTTTGACCGGCGGTCGTCCGGGGCCTTCGCCGGTAAAGCTCATGATGCCGCTCATAGCCTGAGCCATGAGGTCGAAGCCGGGTCTTTCGGCATAGGGACCGGTACGGCCGAAACCCGAAATCGAGCACCATATCAGATCGGGCTTGATCGCGGTCAACTCGCCATAGCCCAGCCCAAGCTTGTCGAGCGCGCCTGGCCGGAAGTTCTCGACCAGAATGTCCGCAGTCTTGATCAGCCGCCGTAGAACCTGTCTTCCACCTTCTGTCTTGAGATTCAGCGCCAGGCCCCGCTTGTTCCGGTTCATCATCAGGAAGGCGGCCGATTGATCGCCGATGGTCGGCGGCGACATGTGGCGGGAATCGTCGCCACCGTGTGGCCTCTCGATCTTGATGACGTCGGCGCCCATGTCGGCCAGAAGCAAGGTGCAGACGGGTCCAGCCATCACATGAGTGAGATCGATGATCCTTAAGCCGGCAAGCGGCCCAGTCTTTGTACTTCGGTTTTCATTCATCGATCAGCGGCCCAGGAAAACAGGCGCGGTTTTGTTGATAAAGGCTTGCGTCCCGATGCGATAATCCTCGCTGTCGAAGACGTTGAAAGGCGCTCGCCGATCATTGTCGGAAATGTCGAGTTCGCCTTCGATCTTGCGGATCATGCGCTTGTGCCAGCGGGCTACCAGCGGTGCGCCCTCCGCGATCCGCTTGGCCGTTGCATCGATCTCGGCTTCGAATCCATCAAGTTTGACGATGCGGTTGATCAGCCCTTTTGCGAGCGCTTCGTCAGCATCGAAGATGCGGCCTTCGAACAATATCTCCAGAGTGGTGGAAGGGCCTACAAGGCGGCACAAAGCCATCAGCTCGGGATAGTCGACCGTCAGGCCAAGGCGTTTGATCGGCACGCCAAATTGGCTTTCTTCGGCGGCGATTCGAATGTCGCAGCTTGCAGCGATTTCCACACCGCCGCCGACGCAGTGTCCGCGAATCGCAGCCATGACCGGGTGCGGACACTGCTCGATAGCAGTGACAGCTGAATAGATTGTCTCGGCGTAGTTGAGGGCTTGCGCTTTGCCGGCGCGGGTCGTCTCGAACTCGGCAATGTCGGCACCGACGCAAAAGGCGCGTCCCGAGCCCGAAAGGACCACCACACGGACTGCTTCATTGTCCGATACGTCCCTGAAATAGGAGGCAAGTTCGCGCCACATGGTAACGGTGAGCGCGTTCAGTTTTTCCGGACGATCAAGTATAATATCGGCCCGCCCGGTCCGATCATCAAAGACGTATTTGATCACAAGATCTCCTCCATGATTACAGAATTATATGATACAATAGGCGATGTTGCGGACGCAAGCGATGCGCTCAACTCTTGGCGACCGAACGGTTTTGGCCTATAGACAGCCTACCGTGTGGGTTGAGGTGATTTTCGGCTTTTACTACGTGCCAAAGCCCGCATTCGTTGGACGATACCGATGGTCGGCACGAGAATGGCAAACATTGCTCCTGAAGAAATCCGACGACGGTCGGCAAAATCGGTTCGTCCGGTGCGGCGGTCGCTTCACGACGAGATCGCCGATCTGTTGCGCGACCGGATTGTCGAGGGCGATCCTGCCGCAGGTGAATTCGTCAACGAGCGCGAGCTCGCCGAAGATTTCGGTGTTTCGCGAACGCCGATCCGCGAGGCGCTCAAGGTTCTGGCCCATGAGGGTCTCGTGGAAATCGTTCCCAATCGTGGAACGTTTGTTGCTTCGCTGACACTGGAGGACATTGCGGACCTTATTGAAATCCTTTCGGAGATCGAGGGTTTTGCTGCGCGCTTGGCCGCGGAGCGCGCCAGCGCGGAACAATTGCGGTCCATGCGCAGGCTTCATGAGGACATGCTGGCGGCCCATGAACAGCGCGACATGACGCACTATTTCAAACTTAATCAGGCGATTCATGAAATGGTCGCGCAGGCGGCAGGCAATCCGCATGTGCTCGAGAGCTTCCGGACATACACAAGTCGGGTGCGCCGTATTCGCTTTTTGAGCAACATGGACGACGCGCTTTGGCTGAAATCGATCCAGGAACATGAACAGATTCTCTGCGCGCTCGAAGAACGCGATGCGACGCGGGCCAGCGAACTCATGAAATATCATGTGGAAGCGATCCTTGCGGCGGCGGAAAAAGCGCTGGCGCAGGAGGAGGCGCCCGACAGAGTTGGTTGACCGTCTGCGGGCGTTCGCCTAAATCCCTTCGGCCTGCAGCGAAGGGCGAGAATCAGGTTTTTCCGTCAAGCCGCCGATCAGCACTTCGCCGAGAGCTTGCAGCCAGTCGTCCAAATCGCGATCCCTGAAAAAGAATGGCCGCAGCGCCAACAGGTCTGCTGCTGTTTCAAAGACATTGGCCGCAACGAAAGGGTCGACCGTCCTGAACTCGCCGCGGGCGATACCGAGGGCAATGATGTCGTTATACGGCGCGATCAGCTTGCGATAGAGCGCGGCCATATCTGCCCGGACGGGCTCGGACAGATGCCGGAATTCGCGGTTGAGCAGGGCAACCGCCCGACGGTTCTCGGCGGCATGGCGGATCTGGTTGGTCAGCACCTGCAACAATTGTTCCGCTGCTGGACCATCACGATCGACATCGCGCAAGATACACTCAAGGGCGGCTTCCATCTCGCGACGGTAAATGGCTTCAAGCAGCGCTTCTTTGCTGAGAAAATAATCGTACAGTGTGGGTACATGCGTGCCGGCGGCCTTGGCGATATCGCGCATGGTGGCACTCGCAAATCCACTCTTTCCGATAACCTGCGTCGCCGCAGCAACCAGAGCGTCCACCCGGCGTTCACGCAGCGATAGCTTGGCGTTCGGCAGGGGTTGAATGACAGCTGAAGCCTGTCCGCTCAATTCGGCGCCAGCGTCGCCGAGCGACGTGAAGGTGAGCGCCATCAGACAGGCAGTTGTTTCATCCGGGCGCCGCAACTCCACTTCGACCAGCATGGCCTGTCCGGTTTGATGGCGCAAGGACGCTTGGGCACTCAGTTCCACGGGGCCCGTCGGCTCAAGCAACAGCGTTTTGATGTCTGTCAGCGTGGCGGGCCGGGGCAGGATCGCAGTTGCCGCGCGTTCGGCCAGATTGACCAGAACCGTCCCGCTAATATGACCGGTGGCATCCACTTGCTGCGGGCCGGGCGCGGCAGGCCAATCTGGCGACTGCCCGCGCTGCACGATGTTCTCGATGGCTTCGCTGTGAGTCATGATCATCCTCCAAGTGCCCGGAATTTGTGCGATGTCTGCCGCAAATCAGACGCGTCTGATGACAAACATTGACAACGCTGCGGATTCCCCATCAAGATTAACAACTGGTTGTTATTTCTTGCAAGTCATCCTGAAGGGACATGGAAACCGCGCATGTTTGCTGAACTGGACCATCTCCTTTGGGCAGCTCCAGACCTTCAAGCGGGTACCGATACTTTCGACGCGCTGACAGGAGTTCGTCCGGTGATGGGCGGCAGCCATCCGGGCTTTGGCACGCGCAACTCTCTCTTAAGTCTTTCACCCACGACCTATCTTGAAGTGATCGCACCTGATCCAGATCAGGACTTGAACGGCACAATGGGCGGCGAGCTGGCGGCGTTGACGGCGCCGAAGCTATGGCTTTTCGCGTTGTCCACCAGAGAACTCGGCAGGGTGGCAGAGGCTGCACGTAGCGTGGGGCTGACCGTGGCAGACCCCGTTGAGATGAGCCGCACCAAGCCCGATGGCGTCCGGCTTGATTGGTCCATTATGCCGCTTGCCGATGATCGCTGGCCGGGCAAGCTGCCCTTCTTTATCGACTGGCAGGGATCACTCCACCCGGCAAACACAACCCCGGGAGGCGTCACGCTCGACGCCTTCATGACCATCGACCCGAACCCCGATGCCCTGCGCGAGGTCTACGCCGCCATCGGCTGCAAGGTGCCGGTGCACGGAGGTGTCAGCCCGGGCTTTGTCGCGCATCTGAATACGCCCAAGGGCAGCGTAGTGCTGACCTGATCCCGCGAAAGGGGACATAAATGGAACTCAAAATGACCGCGGAGGAAGTACAAGCCTCTATGGACGCTTCTCCGTTCATCGCGTTCCTGGGTCTGAGGATCGTGGAGGTCGATGAAGAGGCCGGCAGTGTCACCATGACCATGCCGATCCGGCCCGAGCTTGAACGCGGCGGGCCGATGACCGGTCAGTTTCATGGCGGCCCTGTGGCATCGCTTATCGATACTGCAGGCGACTTTGCTGTAGCGGTAGCGGTCGGTGGCGGCGTGCCTACGATGAATTTCCGGGTCGATTACCTGCGCCCCTCGAGCGGTCGGCTCCTGACCGCCAAGGCGCAGGCGCGCCGTATCGGTCGTACAGTGGCGGTCGTCGATATAGACCTGCTGGACGATCAGGATCGTCTTTGTGCCATCGGCCGCGGCACCTACAGTTCGGTGGTGGGTTAGGTCATGTTTGGTACTGGACAGACTGACAATCTCGGCGATCTGTTTCCGCCAGACCGCGTGGTTGATGATCCCTGGTTGATCGAGGCAACAGGCGATGGCAAAGACATTTTCTGGACATATGGCGATCTGGTGCGACAGGCCGATGCGCTGGCCTTGGGTCTTCAGGCTGCCGGTCACGCGCCGGGCACGCGCATGTCAATTGTGGCAGAAAATTCGGCGCGATATCTGATCACCTATTTCGCGATCATGCGGGGCGGATACTGCGCGGTACCTGTCAATTTCAAACTTCCAGACGCTGCAATCACCCATATCCACAGCGATGCCGGGGTCGTCCTTGCCTTTACCGATGCCGCCCATTCCGGGCAGGTGCCGGGCCAGATCCCGCAGGTTCGCATGGATACCGAGGCATGGTCGGCATTGCTGGCTGAAGGGACGCTTGAACTTGCGCAGCTGGACGCCGACGCGTTTGCCAATATTTTGTACACTTCCGGCTCGACCGGCGTACCGAAGGGCGTGCCGCTGACCCATGGTGGGTTTCGCTATGCACTGCGCGCGGCGCTTGAGGGATTCGCGCAGGAAGATGACGATGTGGCGATCGTCGCCGCGCCGCTCTATCACATGAACGGTCTTTTTTTCTCCAAGATGGTCGTTGCCGGCGGCGCGCAATGCGTGATGCTGCCGCGGTTTGAAGCGCGTGCCTATCTTGAGGCCATAGCGCGCCATCGCTGCACGCTGCTCACGGGGATCCCGACGATGGCGGCGCTATTCTTGCGCGAAACGGATCTGATCGAAAAACTCGATCTGTCTTCGATCAAGACCATTGTGATCGGCTCTGCACCGGTGACCAAGGCACTGATGACACAGCTGGCCGAGACCTTTCCAGGCGTCCGAATCGCCAACAGCTACGGCACCACAGAATCCGGACCAACCGCCTTCATGCCGCATCCCGACGGGCGGCCCACGCCCTGGCCCGCGATCGGCGTGGCTTCGAAATATGTGGAGCTGGAGTTGCGCGACGGTCCATCCGATGATGAGGGCACACTTTGGGTCAAAAGCCCCGTGGTTATGCCCGGCTATCTCAACCTTCCCGGCAAGACTGCAAGCGCCCTGCGGGATGGCTGGTATTGCACCGGCGACGTGATGCGGCGTGACGCAGAGGGGTTCTTCTACTTCGTTGACCGCGCGGATGACATGTTCGTCTGCGGGGGCGAGAACATCCATCCTGGCGATGTCGAAGCAATGCTACTGCGCCATCCTGCCGTAGCCGAGGTTGTCGTGGTACCGGTCCCCGACAGCATAAAGGGTATGCTGCCCGCCGCCTATGTCGTGCGCCAACCCGGACTGGATGTGACTGCAGATGAGATCAAAGCCTTCGCGCTGAAACACGCCCCCGCTTACCAGCACCCTCGCTTCGTGACCTTCCTGGACGCCCTGCCGCTTTCGGGTACCAACAAACCCGACCGCAAGGCGCTCACAGCGCAGGCGGAAAGCCTTTCGCGGGATACGATGCTGCAAGACAAGGATGCACCCTGATGAAAGCGCAGGTCCTGCAAAAACACGGAACCGTCGCGGATATAGCCTATCATACCGACTATGCCGACCCGATACCCGGCCCCGGTGAGGTGGTTGTGTCGATCAAGGCCTGCGCGCTGAATTACCACGATATTTTTACCATGCGCGGCATGCCGGGGATCAAAGTGCCTCTGCCGGTGATCATGGGCATTGATGCAGCGGGAACGGTCGCCGCCGTGGGTGAGGGGGTGACAGAATGGGCAGAGGGCGACCGCGTACTGATCGACCCAATCAACCGGCAGAGCGGAAAGCTCTTTGGCGAGATGGTCGATGGCGGGCTGGCAGAGCTAGCGGTCGTCGCTGTGCATCAGCTTGTCGCCTTGCCCAATGACATCAGCTTTGAAAGTGGCGCTGCTTTGCCCTGCGCCTACGGGACCGCCTATCGCATGATGATGACACGCGGCAAGATCGCCAAGGACGAGACGGTCCTGATCTTGGGCGCCTCGGGTGGCGTCGGGACCTGCTGTGTTCAGCTCGCGAAACTTGCCGGCGCGCATGTGATCGCCGCTGCCTCCAGTCAGGAGAAGATGGAGCGGCTGACCCATATCGGTGCGGACGAGGTCATAAACTATACCGATGCGCCGTTCCGGGACCAGATTTGGGAACGGCATGGCAAGCCACGCATCGCCGGCGGCGGCGGTGTTGATGTCGTGGTAAACTTCACCGGCGGCGACACCTGGGTGCCGGCGCTGCGCTCGCTCAAACGGCATGGCCGGATGCTGACCTGCGGCGCGACGGCGGGATACGACCCCCAGACGGATATCCGCTTTATCTGGACCTTCGAGCAGAACATCATCGGTTCGAACGGCTGGGACATGTCGGATATCAGCGCGCTGATCGACCTCGTCCAGACCGGCAAACTGATACCCGTGGTCGACCGCATCTACAGCCTATCCGATACCCGCCAAGCGTTCGAAGCGCTGGAACAGCGCCGGTTCTTCGGAAAGATCATCGTTTCGCCCGACTGAAAGCAACCACCATGAAGGCAGTTCAACTGCCTCACCACTGACATGACAAGGAGCCTGACATGACTGCACAATCCTCATTGACCAAACGCCTTTCGCGCGGCTTGGCGGTCGCCGCTGTTGCTACGATAGGCCTTGGCACGCCCGCCATGGCGCAGGACTATTCGTTCCGCATGGCGACCATTGATGTCGAAACGGGCAACTACTTCAACTACATCGCAGTTCCATTCGCCGAATTGGTGAGTGAACTCACCGGCGGCGCGGTCGAGATCCAGCCCCTGCCTGCAGGCACCGTCGGCAGCATTTTCAAACTGCACGAAGCGCTGGATGACGGGTTGGTCGATATGGTCAACTGGCCTTCGATCTTCCTCGGCACCGCCGATCCGGTCAACGCGATGATCAACGGCTTTCCCACCGGTCTTGGCGTCGATTCAATTCTGGCCTGGACCTATTTCGGCGGTGGTGAAGACCTGCTGACCGAGCATCGCGCCGAAACAATGGGCGTCCATTCCATGGTTCTGGGCAGCGGCCCGTCGGAATGGTTCGCACACAGCCACGTGAATGTCGACAGCGCGGAAGACTTCGCGAATCTGAAGTATCGGACGCTCGGAAACTGGGCCGCAATCGTGGGCGAGGCTTTCGGCGCCTCGGCGACAACGGTGCCGGGATCTGAAGTGTATTCCATGCTGGAAAAGCGTGGGGTGGATCTCGCTGAGTATTCGCTGCCGGCCGAAAATTTCCGCCAAGGCTACCATGAGACCGCGGAATACATCATCTATCCCGGCATCCACGCGCCGGCCTGGACGTTCGAGCTGATGATGGATCAGGACGCCTGGGCGGAGCTTCCGGACGAATACAAGCGCGCCATGCAAGTCGCTGCCCGGTTGGTAACCTATGACAGCATGTATCGCACGATCAATGAAGACATCGGCGCGGTTGAGAAGATCAACCAGCGCGCTGCAGAGGGCAAGAATACGCTCGTTGAACTAACGCCTGAATTCCAGCAACAGGCACGCGAAGCTGCCAGGGCCTGGGCTACGCGCGTGTCGTCCGAAGCTGCGGAAGACGGCAATGAATGGCCGAAAAAGGTGCTCGACTCGATCACGAGCTTTCAGGACCGTTGGCAGGACGGCGCATATTACATGGTGACGGACAAGTAGGACGTCACCGGGCCGGGCCGCTCTTCCATGCGGCCCGGTTTCGTTTACCCTGCGGGTGCTATGCAGTTTCTCCTCCATACCCTTCTTCCGCGCGCCGAAGCGGTTTCGCGTGTTCTGGCGGTCATCGCGCAGGCGATGATCGTCGTCCTCATCGGCGTGATGTTTTATGAAGTGATCGCGCGCCGCGTATTCAATTCGCCGACCATCTGGTCGGTCGATATCGTTTACATGGTCAACGGCTCGCTTTTTCTGATGGGGGCCGCCTATACCCTGCAGCGCGAACGCCATGTGCGGATCGACTTTCTGTCAACCCGGCTGCCCGTGCGTTTTCAACATCTGATCAACGCATTGTTCTATAGCGGGCTCTTCCTGCCGCTGCTCTATCTCACCACCCACAGCTCGATCCGCAAGGCGTGGCGTGCCTACGAGCGTGGCACCCTGGAAAACATGAGTACCTGGGAGCCGTTGATCTGGCCGTTTCTGACCGGGATAGCCATAGGACTGTGCGGGCTGGCACTGCAATGCATAATCATGCTGATCCGCCATTGTATCGGGATCTTCAAGCCCGATGCTGTCCTGCCTCCCGGGACCGATCCTTTGTCGGCAGGGTCAGCGAATGGGTAGCGAAACCCTTGCGGCATTAATGCTGCCGACACTGTTTGTGTTCATCTTTCTCGGGCTGCCGATATCGTTTTCACTGTTGGTGACAGCCGCGATCTTTGCTTGGCCGCTTTTCGGCGATGCTGTCGGCAACCAGCTTTATGGCGGGCTCAACCAGACGGCCTCCAGCTTTGTATTGTCCGCGGTGCCGCCATTCATATTCATGGGCTACATGCTCGAGCGATCCGGAGTGGCCGAGCGGCTCTTCACTGCCCTTCAGATGTGGCTTCACCGCCTGCCTGGCGGGTTGGCCATTGCCGCCATGGGCATGGCCGGAATTCTTGCCGCCGCAACCGGTATTGTCGGTGCTGTCGAGGTACTGATCGGGGTCATGGCGATACCGGCTATGCTGGCGCGCGGTTATGACAAATCGCTGGTCTCGGGCGTGATCTGCGCGGGCGGGTCGCTCGGCACGATGATCCCGCCGTCGATTGTCGTCGTTATCTACGCAACGGTCGCACAGATGTCGGTCGGGCAGCTTTTCTCGGCGGTCATGCTGCCGGGGCTGATCATGGTCGCGCTGTTTGTGCTTTATGTGCTGGCGATCTGCACGATTTCGCCAAAGGTTGCGCCGCGCGCCACCGATACCATCGACGTAGCCTTCACCGAAAAGCTGAAAGTCACGCTTGTCGCCCTGGTGCCGATGGTGTTTCTTATCGTCGCGGTGCTGGGCTCGATTACCTTCGGGATCGCTTCTCCAACCGAGGCTGCGTCCGTCGGTGCGGTGGCTACGATCCTATTGACCATTGCCTATGGCCGTTTCTCCTGGGCAACGCTTTTCGATGCTCTCAAACAGACGCTGATTGTGAACTCCATGATCCTGATGATCGTCGTCGGCGGTACCATCTTTTCCGGAACGTTCCGTATCCACGGCGGCAACGAGATGGTGCGCGATCTTTTTAACGCGGCGGGTTTTGATCAGACCGGGGTAATCCTGCTGATGCTGTTTGTCGTCTTTATTGCCGGCTTCGTACTGGATTGGGTCTCGGTCGTGTTGATCTGCCTGCCGATCTTCCTGCCGCTGTTTGAAGCATTCGACATCGAGATGATCTGGTTCGCTGTGCTGATGATTATCGTCATCCAGACCTCGTACCTGACCCCGCCAATGGCGCCGTCGATCTTCTATCTACGATCAATCGCACCGGCAGACATTACCTACAAACACATGTATATGGGTGTGCTGCCCTTCATTGCGGCGCAGGTTTTGACGCTGGTTCTGGTTTTCAGTTTCCCGGGATTGGCGACATGGCTTCCGGCAATCCTGATTGACTGAGTAGGGAGTCAGAGATGCGAAAATCCATCGACCACTACGTCTCGATTGTAGACGATCTCGACGCCGCGCGGGAGGCCTATCATCGGCTTGGGTTCAATGTCCGGCCGCCCGCACTGCATGTCAAACTGGGTTCATCCAACTGTGTCGTGATTTTTCCCGACACCTATCTGGAGCTTATCCATATTGGCGACGCGCCGCCATGGCTGGCCGATGCCTATCTGCCGCGACTTCAGGCCGGACCCGGTCTTTGCCATGTCAGCCTGACCGCACATCGCCTGAACGAAGAGCATGAAAGGCTGGCCGCTCTGGGCTATGCGGCCGATACGCCAGCAAGCGCCAGCCGCAAGGTGATCATGCCGGACGGACGCGAAGATCAGACCGACAGCAATTTCATGTATAACTGGAAACCCGAGCGCCGCTATGTCTCGCTGTTTTTTTCCGAACATCTGAAGCCCGAGACAATCTTCATCTCTGGCCACACCACTCATCCGAACGGTGCCGTCGATACGAAACGAATCGTTGCGGTATCCGAAGAGCCCACTGCGGATAGGCCCTATTACCAGGATAGCTACGGTTACCCGGCTGCACAGTCCAACAGTGACGGTTTCGTCATGCTTGGCGGGCGCGGCGATGCGGTCGAGGTTTTGACGCCGGAGGCCGCTCAGAGGCGGTACGCACCGCTTCTCGACGGTCTCGAACTCGCGGGGCTTGGCGGATTTCCGGTGGCCCTGCATCTTTCGGTTCACGATATCGCGGCAACGCGCGCCTATCTGGCCGACGTGGGCGTTGCCTTCACCGAATTTGCATCCGGCCTTGCCACCGCGCGTACCGACGGTGTTGGAAACATCATCGTCTTTGAGCCCAAGGGCTGAACCATGCTGCCAAGCCGTTCGCAGGCATATCGGTGCGTCTATCCCATTTTCAATGCAGATATCCTGCTTTCAGTCCCGGATCTCAAAGGCCGCAGGGACGGTGCCAGATTGATAGCGAACCTCGCCCCCAACCGGATCCTTGACGTAGGCCTTGCCGCAGTACCGGAGGGTAACCGTGTGCTGACGGATTTGGCGGTCGAAGAGAACCTGAGAGCAGCCGGCGCGCTTATGCATGGCGCCAAAGATGCCGCCCTTGCCGATACCTATGCCTGTCTCCCGGAACTGGCCGAGCGCAGGAACCAACTGGCCGGGACCTTGTCCGGCGTCCAGCAACAGATGGTGGCCCTGTCGTATGCGCTGATGTGCCGTCCGAAATACCTGCTTATCGATGAGATGTCGTTCGGTCTTGCCCCGATGATCTTGCAGCGGTTGACGGGGTTCGTTGAGGACCTCAAACGCGATGGACTTGGCATTGTTCTAATTGAGCAGTTCACCGATCTCGCGCTGAAAGTTGGTGACGACGCGGTGGTCCCGCGCAGCGGCATCGCCCGCTTCGCCGGAAAAGCTAGCGAACTCAAAGACGATCCCAGCAAACTCGATCGAGCGTATTTCGGCTGAAAGCGTGCCGTTGGCTGGACGAAGATTAGTCTCGTGGCGCCCGCAATAGCGGTTGACTGCAGCATGTTTGGGCAAGATTGGATTGTCATCCCGCCGTTTGGAAAAGGCACTGCTGATATCGATGATTGCGAACTCGCGACTTGAACCTTTAAGCCACCGTTGATGCTTTATGACCCAATATTGTCCAACTACTGCCAAGTTTCGCCAATTCGCGGATTTTGACATGTACTTGACGTTGGCCATTTAAGCTGTTGATTCCGTTCAATCGGCGACGGAATCTTAATCCTGAGATCAGAAGTCTTTGCTAGACGCGCTTGTTGGCTCGACCTGGTGTGCTCAATGTTTCCCAGAGATGCCATTGAAACTACCACAGGCTGTGAGTTTGACACTTGAAGAAACACATTTAGGTGGCGTTTGATCGATATGCCGATATTTGGAAAAAGCCCCACTGTTGACAGTTGGGAGGCAAGCAACCAAAGCGATCTACTACTGATCCGCGATCAAGCTGATATGCTCGTGTTCTGTTGGCTGAGGCTCGGATTGAAGTTGGTGCAGATCCTCCGGTTTCCGATGAGTATAGCGGCGCAACATCTTCCAATCTTTGTGCCCCGCCACCAATGCGACCTTTTCAATGGACAGTCCGTCTTCAAATAGCCGGCTGGTTGCCTCATGCCTCAAATCATGAAAACGCAGATCTTCGATCTCAAGAGTCTGTCTTGCGCGACGAAATGCTGTTCCTGCTGACTTATGGTGTTACGGGAATACCCGCCCTCTGCCACCCGTCAGGTTTTTTTGCTCCAGGAGCAGTTGCCAGGCGTCAAAACCCGATAAATCAAGCAAAGGTACTTTTTGATTTTTGCCATCTTTATGGCGAGGGTCTTTGCGATCTTGGACCATGACGATGCGTTTTTTAGATCAACATCAGACCATTCGATCTTGAAAATCCCTTCCAATCTCATGGCAGTGGCAATTGCGAAACGAATAACACGCCCCATGGGGATAATCATGTTGGTCTTGCTGTCAAAGTAAGCGAGCAATGCCGCAAGTTCATCCTCACTTGGTCGACGATCTCGTTCATTGGATCGGCCAATCAAGCCCAGCCGCGATAACGCCGTCCGGGCTAGCCGGAGATCTTCCGTGTTTGTATTGATGCCGTGAAGCGCTGCTGCATGCGTTAGCACCGTGTGGATGTAAGAGAGATCGACTGACAGTGTGACCGGCCCTGCGCCTTGCCGGGCACGCATTTTTCCGTAACTGATCAACGCAGAGCGGTTAAGGTTCAAAATGCGGGTTGTTCCGATGTCCCGCTTCAGAGCCTCCAGTACCGCGTTCTTTGAACGGCGGATTGGTTTACCGACCTCGTACATATCAGCAATGTGCAGGTTAATCAGGTCAGCAATGGTTTTCGGCGTTCCGATTTTTCGGGAAGTCGGCTCGCAACCGATGTCGATCATAGGCTCGGTCTCGGTTACCCATTCCGAAGCGAGGCTCTTTAACCGAAAGGTTCGTGAGGCATATTTGCCTTTACGACGAACCTGTGCTCTCCAATTACCTTCCTTGGTCCGTAAAATGGTCGCCATGAGCCCGTGCAGTCCTTTCAATCCGTGCAATTTCGTCCAAAAACAGCCATCTCGTTCCTCATTTGATCCTATTGAAATGTATCATAAATACCTGAAAAATAAAGAGAAAATCTTCGCCGTTGCGCCGATGATGGACTGGACGGATCGTCACTGCCGGTATCTGCACCGGCAACTGACCGAGCATGCGCTGTTGTATACGGAAATGGTCGTGGCCGATGCGGTGATCCATGGCGACCGGGAGCGGCTGATCGGTTTCGATCCGGCAGAACATCCGGTTGCGCTCCAGCTCGGCGGTTGCGAACCGGAAAAGCTTGCGAAAGCCGCAATCATTGGCGCCGCCATGGGATATGATGAAATCAACCTCAATGTCGGTTGTCCCTCAGACCGGGTCAAATCGGGCCGGTTCGGCGCCTGTCTGATGTTTGAGCCGGAACTGGTGGGCCAATGTGTGCGGTCCATGAAGGATGCCGTCAGCGTGCCGGTGACCGTCAAGTGCCGGATCGGTGTTGACGACCAGGATTCGGAGCAAGCACTCGATACGATCGCCAGCCATGTGTTCGACGCCGGCGCGGATGCGTTGTGGGTCCATGCGCGAAAGGCCTGGCTGCAGGGACTGAGTCCAAAGCAGAACCGCGAAATTCCGCCGCTCGATTATGACCGCGTGTTTCGGCTGAAAAGGAAATACCCAAACCAATTCATCGGTATCAATGGCGGAATAGAAGATTTGCACCATGCGGCGGCTTTGGCCGGACCGGTCGATGGCGTGATGCTCGGCCGCGCCGCCTATCAAAACGCCGGACTGCTCGCAGGCGTAGACGCGCTGTTTTACGGGACCGCTGCAAAGTCTGTGGACTGGAACCGCGTGCGCGATGCGATGATGGATCATGCCCGGTGTCATATCGCCGCTGGCGGACGCGTGATCCATGTGACCCGCCATATGGTTGGCCTGTTCCACGGCTTGCCGGGATCGCGCCGCTACCGCCAGATTCTGTCGAGTGAGGCGAGTCTGCCCGGTGCCGGGCCGGATGTTATCGAGAAGGCCTTCGCGGCGATGAATTTCGAAAACATGCTCGCGGCTTGACCTGAACGATCATCATCGGCTTGCGACAATGCCGCGCGGCGTGCGGCGTGCGTTACTCGAAGGGCGCCAGTTGGGCCTGAACCTTCTTCGTCAGCCCGCTGCGGACAATGCGGTAGGCATTGTGCAGACGATAGCGCAATTCGTCTTCGTCCGTGCCCCGGGGCAGGTTTACCCACGAGCGATGGAAATAGGGGCTTTGACCCCGACACCAATGTCGGTCAGCATCTGCGCCGGGCTAACTCAGCAGCTGTCACGCTGGATGGGATATGTCACTTCGGGCAATGGACCACCCGGACAGGGAATTGGGCGACTATCCGACAAATGTACACGCCATGCCGCAACCTCGCATAGCTCAAAGCGGGCCCGTGACCGCCAAGAGCCGGACCCTCAAGTGACGTGAACCTGCCGCAAAAGACATAAAATTTCAGCTTCAGTTATACCCCAGATTGGTTATATTGGATGCAATTAAAAGTTTTATAAATGAGTGTATTAATTCTCTTTATAGTTGAACTTAGGGAGGGGTTTGCTGGTAGATGAAGCAGCGCTACGACGTGATCGCCAAGGCATACGATGCTGCCTTGTCGCCAGAAGAATATGACAGCCTGATAAGCCAATGGAGCCATTATCTCGCGGCGCATGATTCGCAACTGCCCTCTGCGGTGTCAAAGCGGTCGTCCACCCACGACACGATTGTCGATCGGGAACTCACAAGCCACTTCAACCGCGCGGTGGGCTTGCTGAAACGGCTGGCGAGTAGCGAGAAGCCCGAAACGCCGGAAGATCTGGTCTCCAATGAGGAGCGCCTGACACTTGTTTTAAATCTGAACGGCCAGACCGCGGCATCCAACGCCAAACCAGGAGACCTCTTTGATGGTGTGACAAAGGTCGAACAATTGTCGACGCGGCTGCGCGGGAAGGACTACAAACGCCTCCGGGACGCGTTGTCACGTGCAAGCCGAATTGGCGCGACGGCGCCGCCTACAGTGGTCGTTGCCGACATCAGCGGCGGCGCTCTGATGCACTTAGCAGTCGTCCCCACAGAAGTGGGAGATCGGGCGCAGGTGTTTATGGTCCTGAGGGCGATTGCACCAAAATGGACGGTGGATCTGCGCTCCGTCCTGATGAACGTTTTCGACCTAACCAATCGCGAATGCGAAATCATCGAAGGGTTGTGTTCCAACGAAAACGTTTCTGATTTGGCCGAGAGGGACGGGCGCTCCGTTCACACGATTCGCACACAGGTAAAGACGGTGCTGTCCAAAACAGGGGCGACGTCACAGACCTCCTTAGTCCGGCTTGTGTCAGGTTTGAGCACGTTGTCCGGCATCAATTCATGGGGGAAACAGGAGGGCGTTGCTGTCGGACGGCGCAGTCCAATCGAGTTGCCCGACGGGCGCTGGATCGAACTCTATCTGCATGGTCCGGTTGGCGGCCGGCCTGTTATATTCATTCACGGTATGCTCGATGGCATCGGCATCTCGCCCGAAGTGGATCAGGAGCTGTACGCGCGCAACATCCGGTGGATCGCGCCAGTACGGGCTTCTTTCGGCCGTTCTGATCCTTTGCACGATATTGAAGCGGCGCCGCGGCTATTTGCCGAAGATCTGCGGAGCATTATGGATCACCTTGATGTTCGCTCAGCCCCGGTGATTGGGCACATGGCAGGCTCGGTTTATGCGTTTGCAGCTGCCACCTACTTGCCGGACCGGATTACGGCGGTGATCAATGTGTCCGGTGGGATTCCCATCAGGACGCGTCAGCAGTTCTTATTGATGACGCCACGCCAGAAGGTTGTCGCGTTGACAGCGCGTTACACGCCCAGCCTTCTACCCTTGATCGTCAATGCCGGGATTTCGCAGATCAAGTCTGGCATGGAACGCCGCTTAATGGAGGCACTCTACAAGGACGCGCCTCACGACCTCCACGTTGCAAGGCGTCCAGAGGTGTTTGCATTGCTTCGGGCGAGATATCGCTTCACCGTCGAACAGGGCGATACCGCGTTCATTACTGATGCCGCATACGTCACGCGCGACTGGTCTGAACTGGTTGCGCCGATCACCCAGCCTGTACAACTGATTCATGGTGCCCGCGATCCGGTTGTTCGCATTGAAACGGTACGGGAATTTGTTGCAGAAAAACCTGAGATCCGGCTCGATGAACGCGACGACGCGGGGCAGCTGTTGTTTTACCAAATGCCGGAAGTTGTGTTGAACGCAGTCGAAACCGCTGTGAGCAAAAGCAGGTCGATTTGAGCTGTTCCCCTCAGCATCAATGAGTCAGATCTGGCTTAAAGGATAGGGGGAAGATTTCTGGCTCATCGTGACCGCTTACGGGTGTTGTCAGATTGTTTGATGTTTGGACGCGCGACATTCCATGGTTGTTTTCAGGCAAAATGTTCGACCGCGACCTTTCAATCAATCATGGGCTGACGGCGATGGGATCCAATTTGAAGTGCAGAGCGGTTGGATTGGGGCAGAACGAAACGATTGCTGACTTCAAAGAATAGCGATACGAATTGTTGTGGCGATCCCACTGATCGGAAGCCTTGTCGCGTTCGCTCCCGTTTTCGGAACGGCATGGGATAATCCCCGCCCGGTTGTTCAACCCCTTGCGCGCTCTGTGCGCGATGTTTGGCATGAGTTGGCACCGCGCCGCACCATGGTACCTCAGTTTGTCGGTGATCATCCGTTCTGATGCCAGACCTTTTTTTGAAGGTGCGAGTGATTAAACATTTGGCGGTCCCAGCACCGCGGCGGGTCTGGACGATCTCGTCGAGAACATAACCGTCCTGACCAACCGGACGCCAAAGCCAGCAATTCCGGCCATTGATGCGAACCACGACCTCGTCGAGATGCCGAGCATCATTCGTTGCCGACATCTTGCGGCGCAGCGTCGCTCATACCAACCGATTACACCGAAATTCCTGACGAAAAAACAACCTGTGGGCATGAGCGGCGTGTTCCTCCGCCGCGACCGCCGGCCCTGGGCTTGGGAAGTCGTTACGCACCTGTCCGCGCAGTCGCGCGGCTGCTGTGAGATATGGAAAAGTCGGTCGTCGAACCCGGGATGGCCTTCTCGACAATTCCGATCTTCCGCTTGATCGCCTCCGGCACCAGCCGCTGGGCCGAAATCCTCGGCCGTTCCATCTCTGCGATTGTCCGTTCGGCACCGTAGAGATCCAGATAGTCCTGATGATTGTCGAAGGTCTGCCGTCCCGTCACGTCGACATAGGTCTCAGATGCTGCGCCATTGGCAAGGATGATCTCGTGGTCAGTGGTTTCGACGTGGTAAACAGTCTGGCGTTCGGGAGTTTCCGAATACGGCACCCAGTCGATATTGTCGCCGTTAACGAGGGCCGACGCATTTACCACGTACCCGTCCAGCACCATGCCATGATCCCCGGTGACGTAGAGGTCAGAATGGTTGCCCAAAGCACCGGCTTCTATGCGCACCAAGCACGCTCTTTCCCCTGCGAAAACTTTGGCAATTGTTTGCCGTCCGACCCATTTGACTGGAACGGCGCGGTGGTCAGACGTGCAAACGAGCTCTCCGATGGAAAGGCGCTCGACAGGTTTTTCTCCGCTGGGCGTTGCAATGTATGTACCCGCGGCAAAACAAACCGTAAAGAAAGGCGTTGCATTGCTACTAACGAATGGGTCGGGAAAGGTAGAACCAGATACTGACTCATCAGCCGAGGAGAAAATCCTCACGTTGCCGCTCGAATTTTGGATCACCACGAGCGGACCGTTCACGCTGGACAAAGTCCCGAGAAACGTTCCCGAAAAACCGTCCGAACTCGTTATTGTTTCGCCAAAAGTGAAATAATCATCACCGCCATCATCGGTGAGCGTTCCGTCAGTGTCAGATACGCCAGGGAGAGTGAGGAAAACGGGTGAGTCTTCAATGTAGTTCTTAGAGGATCCGAATACGAAAGTTGCCATTTTGTCCCCTGAAATAGCCACAAAGGCAATTATGTGATCGCGTTACCCAGAAGCCATTGCCAAACCGGGTTGCAGAAAAATGCAGCGCATGCGTTCAACCGGCAGCCTTGCTGTGAGAGATTCGTTTTGTAAAGGTCTTCATGAGATGGCCTTCTCGACAATGCCGATCTTCCGCTTGATTGCCTCCGGCACCAGCCGCTGGGCCGAAATCCTCGGCCGTTCCATTTCTTCGATTGTCCGTTCCGCACCGTAGAGATCCAGATAGTCCTGATGATTGTCGAAGGTCTGCCGTCCCGTCACGTCGACATAGGTCTCGGATGCTGCCCCATTGGCAAGGATGATCTCGTGGTCAGCGGCACCCAGTCGATCGTCGTGCCGTTGACCAGCACGCCCGCGTTGATCAGGAGGCCATCGACCAAAAGCCCATGA